>CAUWDH010000003.1:0-151531 GCA_963557775.1 uncultured Sarcina sp. | reverse complement strand
AGGCGTGGTTGTTTTTATGTCATATCTATCACGAAGATAGCTAACATAGCCTATTATTTCTATTAACTTGGGTTGTATCACTAAAATTAAAAAAATATTATAATAAGTTTATTATTGCACCAGTGAATAGAATTTTTATTAAAAATAAAGAAAGAGAAAAAAGTTTAGTTTAATATAGGAATTAAAGGGGAGATATCTGTAATTTTGGATATATCCCCATTATTATTTTTATTTATTTCCCCAAAATGATGTTACAATAATCAACAATATGATACATAGCCAAAATAGTTTACCTCCAGTTGATGCACAATTAATTGTGTAGCCAATTCCCATTCTTTTTGGAACAAAAGTTGATGGATTGTTTTTATTATAGTAAAAAAGACCACCAAATTTATAAAAAGAATCATCATCTATATAAATATCTTTTTCATTTTCATTAAGTTTATTTGCATTTATATTGTTATTATGAACAAATAAAGGGATTGATATTAAAATAATAAGTATTGGTAGTAAAACTATAAATATTAAACTATAAAAATTCATTTTAGTTAACCCTATTACAGCTAAGTTTGTATATAATAATATAGCTGATACTATAAAATTAGTTAAAAGAGCAAGAATAGATGTATTTTTTTTCTCTTTTAACATATTATTTTTTGCTTCAGAAATACTACCTCCATTTAGTTTTTCAGGTTTTTTTACATGGTTTTTAACACTAAAAAATGTCATAAAAGTAATAAATAAATTTAGAAGCGGAAGAATAAGGACTTGTAATTTAGTACTTAACTTAGAGCCCATAGCAAATCTATCTACACCATTAAGACCAAAATGAAGAGGAACTTCATTTGGAAGTTTATTAATTAGTAAAAGAGTTAAAATTAATGATATTATTCCCATAATAAGTGGAATAATAGACCAATAAGGGCTAATATATTGAGCATTTTTAGTTGATTCAATAGATATATAAACTTTTTTAGAAGAAAGTTTATTCCAATTTTCATTATTTTTTATATTTAATAATTTTTTATAGCCAATGTAGTAAAAAATTATTGAAACAATTAAAATACCAATTATAGATGTAACCATTGCTAAATCTAAATTAATATTTCCTAAAAAAATATAACTTAAAACAAATAAGGATATAGATCCTAAGGAAAAGTTTATTTTATATTTATTTTTCAAAGTAAGTATTCTAGAATCATTACTATAATCTTTAGGAAGTCTTATACCAAATAGAAGTCTTCCTTGACCTTTTAGGTCATTAACATAGTAGCAAGCCATAAAAATAGATAAAAGTATAATAATATTAACAATTAAGTTTAGTATTAAAGTTGTCTTTTCCATAAAAATTACTCCTTTATATATTTAGAAAAAATATTATTAATTTTACTTATAATTAAATCCTTTTCTATACCTCTAGCTACTGCTTGAGCTACAAATATTTCTAATTCTTCATCTAAAGCATTTTTAAATTCTTCATTGAAAGTTTTAAAAGTATAGCTTATTAATGCCCCCTTTCTTCTATCAATTTTTACATAGCCTTCTTCCTTTAAGATATTATATGTTTTATTAACTGTATGCATATTTATATCTAATTCATTAGCAAGAGTTCTAACGGAGGGGAGAGAAGTGTTTTCTAATAGCTCTCCCCTAGCTATAGCTTTTATTATTTCATTTTTTAGTTGGAGGTAAATAGGAACCTCCTTTTCAAAGTCAATTTCAATTAATATAGCTTATCACCTCTTTTCTATCTGTTATATATAATATAGAACAGATAGAGCTTAAAGTCAATAAAAAAAGAGTATCTATTGGTAAAAATGTATTTTTCTGTATAGAAACTCTTTCTTATATGTATTTATTTTTCTAGATTTAAAATTTTATTTTCTTCTATAATATCTTTATACATAAAGTAGTATATTGATATAATGTAAGGTCTAACATAAAAATAAGCCAAACCAAAAGTTATTCCAATTAATAAATTCCAAAGAATTAGGCTTAATGACATAACAATTATTCTTTTTAAATTTTTAAAAGTAATTTTAAAAGTTTCTGTAATGATAAAACCAATAGAGGCATTAGGGTTATCTATTATTATGTAATTAAGAAATATCATAGGAAATTGGATAAATAGAGCAAATAAAAATAATAATATTGAAGTTATAACTAATAATCCTACAGAATTAAGGAAAAAAGATATTACCATAAAAAATATAGCAGGAAGCATAGCTAAAAATATAATTAAAGAAAATAAGAAGGTTACTACTATAGATTTTATAATTAAGTTTGAGCTAGGAATCCCTTCTTTAAATGATAATTTTTCATTGCTATTACAAAGACTTATAATAAATACTGTTATGGATAAGGTAAAAATAGCACTAAGAACTATTTTAAGTAAAGGTCCCACAAAAGGTATAAGAGATAATAAGATATTTACTGGAAGAAAAATAATTATAGCTATAAATAAAAATAGTGCTGCATTACCCCTTTTTCCCTCTAAAGAGGATTTGGCTTTTTCTTTGATTTCTACTCTAGTCATTGAAACTCTCCTTTTTATAAATATATAGTATATTTTACTTTATAAAGAGTTATATAATATGAAATTATTATTAATTTACAATTAATTTTTATAAAGCAAATTTTAATTTATAAGGACTGAGAGTTCACTTAAATATTTACTTTACCTTTATTGTTTTCTGAAGATTGGAGTAGCTATTAGATAAAAGATAATGACTTAATATAGTTAATAGAGTATATAATGTATGAAATGTTAACTTTAATTTACAAATAGTTATTAATTATTTATTATATGAACAAAATATGCTTAAAAATTGAATTTTTATAATATATTAAAAAAAATATTTGTTAGTGTATTGTAAAAATAAATATTTATTTATTAATATTTTATTATTTTATCTAAAAAATAGTAAATATTTTTAATATTTATTATCTATATGATTAATTAACCATTTATTTATAAAAATTCAAATTTACTTATATATAAAATGCATTATTTACATTAAATTGAAATATAAGGATAATGGCAAGGTTGAAAATAATAGCCAAGAGTATTATTATTTATAAAAAAAGAATTTGTTTCTAGAGACAACATAGTTTTACATTTATGGAGGGATTTTTTTATGAATAGAGCAAAATTACTAACAATAATATGTGCAGCAGCATTACCAGTAATGATACCAGGGGCTATGAGCTTAAAGACTACGTCAAATAATACCTCAAGAGTTAGTCAAAGTATTAATAAAAGTGAAAATATTACTCTTTTAGCTTCTAATGATGGGAATAATAACAAAGAGAATAGTAATTCACAAGTAAATGCTGACAGTAATAGTAGTGCGAAGGAAAGCTCTAGCACTAATTTAAAAGTAGTTAGTAATAGTGTAAATAATATAGATTCATCAAATACAACTAAAGAAAATAGTAAAATTTCAAATTCAGAAAGTAATAATAAGAATTCAAAAGATAGTGCAAAGGAAAGTGGAAAGAATTCTACAAAAGTAGAACAAGAAAGAAATAAAAGTGGACAAGCATCAAAGGAATCAAGTAATGGAGAAAAAAATAACTCAATAAAAGTTGAAGATGTTAGTAATAATGGAAAAAATTCTAATAAAGGAATTGAAGGTAGCGATGTTGAAGTTGCTTATATAGGAACTCCAAGTAAATCAGGAAGTGGATATGCTGAAGAACAAGTTCCAGAGCTTCAACAAAAATTATATAATTATTTATCATCAACAGAAAATCAAGAAGCTGTTATGAAAGAAGCTGTTAGATTACATGGTGGAAATGCTAGTGATACATGTGTATATTTCTTAGCTACAGCTCTTAGAAATATAGGGGTAGATATTCCTACATCTACTGCATACACAACAATATTAGAAGGCAATCTTATTTCTAGAGGTTGGGTAAGAAGTACTAACTTAAATGATATACAAAAAGGTGATATATGTTTTGCTGGACCATATCATGTTTATGTATTCATGGGATGGAAAGATAAAGAAAAGGGATTAGCTTATATTGTTGATAACCAAGCTGCCGCTTATGGAAATTCACATTATCATGAAAGAAATATAAATGGACAAAATCCAGAAAATGAAGATCAACATCAATATCCTACTACTTGTTTTTATAGATATTCAGGTAACAAAGTTAATTTCCCAAGTAAGAATACAGTCATGCTTGGAAATGTTACTTCAGGAACTTTAAATGTAAGAGATTCTGCCTCTGATAAAGGAGCAATCTTAGGAACATTAAGCTATAATACAGAGGTTAAGATAATAGACCAAGTAGGAAGCTGGTATAAGATACAATATAAAAATGGTACAGGTTATGTTTATGGCATAAACATAAGTCCTAAAAAAATTGTAACTGGTGAAAATATAAACCCAGATAATTCCACAAATAATCCAGATAATAGTACACCAGCACCAGAAGCAAAAGAAAGTGGAATTGTAACTGCCAATGAATTAAATGTAAGAGCAGATGCATCAACTAATTCAGCAATTATTGGTTCATTGAAGAAGGGTGATAAGGTTGGAATAATTAAAAAAGAAGGAAACTGGTATAAAATAAATTACAATGGAAGAATAGCTTATGTAAGTGCTGATTATGTCCAAGTTGAAGTGCAAAATAAACCAGAAGTAAAACCTGAAGAAAAACCAGAAACAAAACCAGAACAAGGTCAAACAATGAAAGTTAAAGTTAATTCTCCAATAGGATTAAATTTAAGAGCAGGAGCAACAACAAATAGTGCAGTAATTACAGTATTACCTAATAATGCTGTAGTAAATGTAATAGAAAGTTCAAATGGGTGGTATAAGGTAAATTACAATGGAAATATAGGATGGATATTTGCACAATATACAACAGTGGTAAGTAATCCAAGTAACAATGGAAATACAGTAAAACCTGAAGAAAAACCTGAGGTTAAACCAGATGGACAAATTTCAGTAACAAAAGTTCAAATAATATCTTCTATAGGTTTAAATGTAAGAACTTCTCCAAGTACATCAGGAAGTGTAATAACTGCTATACCAAATAATGCAGTAGTAAATGTAATAGAAAGTTCAAATGGCTGGTATAAGATAAATTATAATGGAGTTACAGGATGGATTTATGGAGCATATACAAAAGTAATAAGTTCCACTGGAAAACCAGAAAGTAATATTCCAGAAAACAATACTCCAGAAAATAATACTCCAGAAAGTAAGCCTGAACAAAATCAAGCTATGAAAGTTAAAGTTAATTCTCCAATAGGATTAAATTTAAGAGCAGGAGCAACAACAAATAGTGCAGTAATTACAGTATTACCTAATAATGCAGTAGTAAATGTAATAGAAAGTTCAAATGGATGGTATAAAGTAAGTTATAATGGAAATATAGGATGGATATTTGCACAATATACAACATCTATAACAAATAATAATAGTACATCTAATAATAACAATAATAATAATAATGTATCTAAGATTAGAGTTAACTCTCCAATAGGGTTAAATCTTAGAACAGGAGCAGGAACTAATAATAGTATTATATTAGCAATCCCAAATAATGGAGTAGCTACAGTTCTTGGAAGTTCAAATGGATGGTATAAAGTAAATTATAATGGTAACATAGGATGGGTAGATGGAAATTATGTAAATGCTATTTAATAGTACACAAAAAATGATCTTATCGAAAGATGAGGTCATTTTTTATTTTTAATTTATTTCTAAGTGGAGTATTTTAAAAGTAAAACTATAAAATATGTGCAATAATTTTGGTAAAAATAATTTGCTAATAAAATAGTTTGATAGTAAAAATAAATTGTTTTATTTTTATTAAATGTATATTATAATATATTTAAAAATGTTGTATATAATTCAAAAATATTATGAACTCTACTTACTACTATGAAAAATAAGATTTTACTAAAGAAAAACAAGGTGGGAAATAAATGAATGATATATTTAAGTTATTAGCTGAAAATATGATTTTTCCAATGTGGATAAAAGATTCAGAGCTGAAATATATTTTTGCTAATAAAAGTTATGCAGATTTGAATGATAGAACAGTTGATGAAATTATAGGACATAAAAATGAAGATATTTTTGAGCCAGCAACATGTGAAATATTTACTGCATGTTCTAAAGCAGCTTTAGAAAGTGGTGAGGTTATAGCTGGTGAGATGTATACTAATAAAGGTTATAAATACGGAACTATAGTTCCCCTTAAAGATGAGCATGATAAGGTTATTGCTATATATGGAATTTTTCTTGATATAGGAGAAATAAAAGAAAAAGAAGAAGAAATAGAATTTCAAAAAAGGCTAACTAAGCAAATGATGGATTTACTTCCTGGAATTGTATTTTTTAAAGATAGAGAAAGTAGATATGTTTATGCAAATAAGGAATGTCGTGATTTTTATGAACATAATATAGGTATAAATAATATAATAGGAAAAACAGATTTAGAAATAAATAAAGAAGAATATATAAAAAATGCTATTAATTTTTTAGAAGAAGATAAAGAAATAATAAAATCTAAAAAAGTAATACATAATGAGATGATTTTTAAAGAAAAAGATGGAAATGAATTAATAAAAGAAGTTGTAAGAATACCTCTTATGGATAAAGATGGAGAAGTAAAAGGAATAATAGGACGAGCTTTAGACATTACAGCAAATAAAATGATACAAAAGAGACTAGAATATTTAAGTTATACAGATATATTAACAGGCGTTAATAATAGAACATCTTTTGAAGAACGGGAAGAAGAATTCAGTAAGGATGAAAATTTACCTTTAGGTCTTATTATGGGAGATGTTAATGGACTTAAAATTCTAAATGATACTTTTGGACATAGAGAAGGAGATACCTTATTAAAAGCTGTAGCTCAAGTTCTAAAAGATTCATGTGATGGAAAGGGAGAAGTTTTTAGAGTTGGTGGAGATGAATTTGTAATATTAGTGCCTAATAGTTCTATGAAAGAATGTGAAGAGTTGATTGCACGTATAATAAAAAGGTGCAAAGCTTATAAAAATGATTTATTTAATATCAGTATATCTTTAGGAGCAGCAGTCAAAGAGGATTCAAGTAAAGATATTTATGAGGTTATTAAAGAAGCTGAAGATAAAGCATATATGAAAAAACTATTGCAAAATAAGAGTGTTAAAAGCTCAATATTAAATTTATTAAAAGTTGGTTTAGGAGTTAGAAGTGTAGAAACAGAACAACATACAGAAAGAGTTATGAGTAGTGCAATTAAAGTTGGAGAGAAGTTAGGTCTTGATAGATTTGCCATTGATCAGCTTACTATAGCAGCAGAATTGCATGATATAGGGAAAATAGGAATAAGTGAAAATATACTTATAAAGCCAACAGCATTAACTGATGAAGAATATGAGGTTATGAAAACTCATTCAGAAAAAGGATATAGAATAGTTATGGCTTCAAGTGAATTAAAAGATGTAGCTGAAAGTATATTGTATCATCATGAAAGATGGGATGGTAAAGGATATCCTATGAAGCTAAAGGGGGAAGAAATACCATTACTAGCTAGGATAATAAGTGTTTGTGACTCTTATGATGTTATGGTTAATGAGAGATCATATAAAAAAGCGATGAGAAAAGAGGAAGGAATTGAAGAACTTAAAAGATGTGCAGGAACACAATTTGATCCTAAAATTGTGGAGACATTTATAGAAGTATTAAATGAAGAAGACAATTAAAATAAGAAGTTTCATAAGGAGCATCTCAAAATATAGATAAAATCTATTTTTTGGTGATAAGCTCCTTTATATTTAAAAAAAGATGAAGTAATACAATATTAATCATTAAATAAGTAAAATATTAACAAGGAAAATTAAAAAAATAAAATATGAATAAAAATTATTGTAGAAAAATATAATTAAGGGTAAAAATTAGTTTTAAAAATTTTTAATATCTATTATAATTTTATTTGAAGATAAGTTATATTTTATTTATTTTTATATAAAGTATAAAATATAATTCATATAGAATTTTATATAATTGTGAATATTTTTTGTTATAAAAGAGTGATAATGCATCTTTTTATAAAAATAATTTTATGTTTTTTAATAGCTAAAATTATCAATAAAATATAAATTTAAAAAATAATTTTTACTTATGATGAGTAGGGTGGGAAAATAAATGGAAGATATATATAAATTATTAGTTGAAAATATGGTTTTTCCAATGTGGATAAAAGATACAAATTTAAGATTTATTTTTGCTAATAAAAGTTATGCTGACATAACTGATAAAAGGGTTGAAGATATAATTGGTTATACAAATGAAGAAATTTATGAACCAGAGATTAGTGAAATTTTGACTAGATGTTCAGCTGCAGTTTTAGAAAGTGGAGAAAGTAAAGTAGAAGAATTATACATAGATAAAAGATATAAAAAAGGAATAGTCATACCTTTAAAAAATGAAGATGAAAAAATTATAGCTATATATGGAATTATAACTGATGTCGGTGAAATTAAAGAAAAGGAAAAAGAAATAGAATTTCAAAAAAATATAACAAGACAAATAATGGATATTCTTCCAGGTATGATTTTTTGCAAAGATAGAAATGGCAAGTATATTTATGCAAATAAAGAATATAGGGACTTTTATCAAAAACAAGGGATTGAGAGTATAATTGGAAAGAACGATTATGAAATAAATGTTGATGAAAAACAAGTTAAAGAATTTTTAGAACAAGATAAAAGAATAACTTCCTTAAAAGAAAACGTACGTAGAGAGGTAGTATTAGATGACGGTGATAAAGAAGTTGTAAAAGAAGTTGTAAAGATGCCTCTTTTAGATATTAATGGAAATGTAAAGGGGATAATAGGAAGAGCTCTTGATATTAGTGAAAATAAGCGGGCACAAAGTCGATTGGAATATTTAAGTTATACAGATATTTTAACAGGAACAAAAAATAGAACTTTTTTTGAAGAAAGTGAAGGAGAATTTAATAAAAAAGAAAATTTCCCATTAGGAGTAATAATGGGAGATGTAAATGGATTAAAGCTAGTGAATGATACT
This sequence comes from uncultured Sarcina sp., assembly GCA_963557775.1. GTDB lineage: Bacteria > Bacillota > Clostridia > Clostridiales > Clostridiaceae > Sarcina. The sequence goes on along the minus strand of CAUWDH010000003.1, from coordinate 142,484 downwards.
TTAGGGCATAATGAGGGAGACAAGCTTTTAAAAGCTGTAGCAAAAGTGCTAAAAGAAGTTTGCGGTGAAAGAGGTAGAGTTTTTAGATTTGGTGGAGATGAATTTATAATAACAATAAAAAATACCTCCTTAAAATATTGTGAAGAGTTAGTTTACAAGATATATGAAAGATGTAAAGAACATAATAGTGATTTGTTTAATATTAGTATAGCACTAGGGGCAGCTATGAAATATAACAACAATAAAGATATATATCAAGTGGTAAAAGAAGCTGAAGATAAAGTATATAGAAAGAAGTTATTACAAAATAGAAGTATAAAAAGCTCTGTTTTAAATTCTTTAAAGATAGGATTAGGTCTAAGAAGTGTTGAAACTGAGCAACATACAGAGAGAGTAATGGTTAATGTTATACAAGTTGGAGAAAAATTAGGACTTGAAAGATCAGTAATAGATGAATTAACAATTGCAGCTGAATTGCATGATATAGGAAAAATAGGAGTAAGTGAGAGGATATTACTTAAACCAGGACCTTTAACTGAAGAAGAATATGAAATTATGAAAACTCATTCAGAAAAAGGCTATAGAATAGTTATGGCATCAAGTGAGTTAAAAAATATTGCAGAGAGCGTTCTTTATCATCATGAAAGATGGGATGGAAAAGGTTATCCAATAGGACTTAAAGGAGAGGAAATTCCATTACTAGCTAGAATAATAAACGTTTGTGATTCTTATGATGTAATGACAAATACAAGAGTATATAATAAAAAAGCTAAGAGTAAAGAAGAGGCAATAAAAGAACTTAGGAGATGTTCAGGAACACAATTTGATCCTAAAATAGTAGATATATTTATTAATATATTATTAGAATAAAGAGAGGGACTCTATATATGTTAATAAAAAATCTATATAGAGTCTCCGAGTTTTAGTTTATGCGAGTATAGAAACATAATTTTTTTCAATATTACTTTTATTTAAGTTAGTTCTATATTCACTTAATAAACCTTCATACTCAATAGTAAGATTATCTAATTGATAAAAATCTAAAGGTGTAATTAAATAATAAGGTTTGTAAAAAATATTTACTTCAGATTTTTCAAGTAAATAAGCTACAAATTGTGAGCAAACATACTTTTTATTATTTTCTTTAGGTTCATTGTATAAAAATTTAAGCAATGCTTTAGTATCATATTTAAATTCACGTCCATTTTCTTTGAAATAAGCTAAATTCTTCAATAAGGTTTCATATTGTTTATTATTTAAAGTAAGAGAGTAAACTCTGCATAAAGTATTACACTTCTTTTTATATAAACCATCATCAATATATTCTCTAACAAATCCAGCAAAAATAGGATTACTAACATGTAATCTTCCAAAGGAATAAATTTCATCTAAATTTTTATTTAAAGCAATTGAAACGTGGGGGTATGGTACTTTTGTTTTTTTCTTTATTAAATATGATAACATGGTGCCTGTATAGGTAGATAAAATATATATTTTTTTCAAAATAGAACCCCTCCATTAAAAATTACGCAAAATATAAGTAATTAACTTTTAATATTTGAATTAAATCATATTATAAAATACATTAATTACTATATTAGTTAAATATAATTTTATACCAATAATATGTAAAAAATATAAAACTAAGATAAATTAAATGTTAATTTTTAGGAGGGGATAGATGTTGTAAGATAAAAATGTTGATTTAATATAGATTGAACTAAATTTTTATTAGAATTTTAAGTGATATATGCTTGTGTTTTTTTTGCTTATAGAAATTTAAAATATACAATCAAATATTTAAATAAAAATAGATACATCCAATTTTAGAGATGTATCTTTAAAAGTTATTTTTTATTAAATATTATAAACTTTGAAATAAAGAAATTTAATATGCCTGTTAAAAAAGATGCTACAATACTAATAAGATTAGCCCAAGTTTCAATTGATACAAAAGAAACTGATATTTTAGTAAATTCTGCAATTATTACAGCTTCAATAAGGGATAAACAAGCTAATACAATAGCATATTTAAGATAATCTTTAAGGCCACTTTTAGACTTAAAAGTTACTTTTTGATTTAAGAAATAACCCACAGTTGAGCAAATTAAAAATGTTATGGCTTTAAATAAATAATTTATATTTCCAGTATAAATACCTGTAAGCCACCATAGTAAATTCATAGTTCCTATTTCTAGTAAGGTGTTACTTGATCCCACAAAAATAAATGCAATAATTTCTTTTATGGAATTTTTAGAATTATGTGTAACTCCTATGTCAGGGATGTTATTCCTAAGAGAGCTAGTCACTATTACGTCCCCCTTTGTAAAAGTTTTATAAATTAATTATAAATTAAATACTATGGATTAGATATTGAAAAACATTACTTTTATATTACAATTTTGTAATGTTGAAAAAGGTAGAAATTATAAAATTAGTTGTATAATTAGCTTTATAAGGGTATTATAATTTATAATAATATTTGTAATTAAATGGAGTAATGATGATGGAAGTAATTATTAGGGCGATTAATATTAAGGATGCTGAAGATATTAATGAAATGAGAGTTATGGATAATGTTAAGGAAAATATTTTATCTATAACTAGTGAAAGAATTTCTAAGTCAAAAGAATTTATAGAATCTCTAGGAAATAATGATCATACTTATGTAGCAGAAATTTTTGAAGAGGGAAAAAGTAAAGTAGTTGGGGTATGTGGATTATCTGTTGCTCAGAATCCTAGATTAAGACATTGTGGAGTGATTGGAATTATGATTAATAAGAAATATCAAGGAAGAGGAATAGGAAGGATGCTTTTAGAAAAAGTAGTAGATTTAGCAGATAATTGGCTTATGCTTGTTAGATTAGAGCTATCAGTTTTTTGTGATAATGAAAGAGCTATTAATTTATATAAATCTTTAGGTTTTGTTGAAGAAGGTGTGAAAAAATATGCTGCAATTAGAAATGGTAAATACGATGATGAATTTATAATGGCAAGATATAATAGAAATATAGTTTAATTTAAATATAAATTAGTATGAGAGGAGTTTAAAAATGGAGGGAAGAAGGTTTAAAACTATAGAAAGTTTAAAAAATACTATTATAGATAATTGTTATTATCTCAAAGATCCAATTTTAATTGAAGCAATATATTTTTCAGGGGTTAAAAAGGATGAAGAAGGATATATAAATTTTATAAGAAGTATAATTATAAAACCAGAAAGATTAGATTTTAAACCAAGTATTATAAAAATGATGGTTGATGATGTCATTGAAGATTATACAGAACTTCTTTTAAAGATTTAAATAATTTATTTTATAGCTATAACCCGTAATGTTACTATTTTGCTAAAGTAAAAGTGAAAAGTAGTTTTGAACCTTTATATAAGAAATACTAAGAATTGAAGTATAATAAGTTATGTTGAATTAAATTTATGTTTATTAATATAATATTTTCATTTTATATATTTTATATATATAAGAAAAAGGTAAAATAGAATTATTGAATTTTATAAAAGGAGTAAGGGGATATATGGATAACTATTCTAATAATGAATTAATTAAAGATTTATTAAAGCTTAAGAAAAAATATAATTTAATAAACATAGAAGTTGATGCAGAGCGTGAAGAAGATATTGATGTTGAAATTCATCATAAAGAAGTTAAAATATTTGCTTATGAAGAGAATGAATTACGAATGATAACTTTTAATATTAAGGAGAATGATGAATTAGAGTTTGTTTGTAAAAATTAAAAATATAAATAATTGAAAAAAATATTGCTTTTTATCGAAATTTATAATATAATAATTATGAGACATAGTGCAAAACACTATATGCCCTGTAAGGTTGTCCTTCGCCGGTACCTTACAGGGTTTTTTTATGAATTTAAAAAAATTATAATTAAATTATTGTGTTAAGCGAACAATAATTTCTTCAACTTTTCTATAACCGATTTTGGCAACAGTAACTTCTAGGTTTTCATATTTAAAAGATTGATCTTTTTTTGGTAAATAGCCAAATTCTTCGATAACCCAACCGTTTATAGTTTGAGATTCATATTTTTCTTCATCAACATCTAAATTAAAATTATCAAAAAAATCAGATAAGCTAGCTGTACATAGTACTAAATATTCATTATCATTTATCTTTTTAAAATATTCTATAATATCATCATGTTCATCCCAAATCTCTCCAACTAATTCTTCTAATATATCTTCTATAGTGACGATTCCTTCAGTTCCTCCAAATTCATCAACAATAACAGCCATATGGTTTTTAGAGTATTGAAAGTTTCTCAAAAGTTCAGAAATTTTAGTGTTTGGAGTAGTACAAATTATAGGTTTTACCATAGTTTCTATATTTGAATTATCATCAAAGGACTCATTGTAAATATCTTTCTGATGTATTACACCTGTTATTTTATCAATAGTATCTATATAAACTGGTAGTCTAGAGTAGCCTGAGTCACGGAAAATTTCCTTTGCTTCTTTAATTGTGCTTTCTTTAGGAACACCGACTATATCAACTCTAGATGTTATTATTTCTCCAGCATCTAAATCGTTAAATTCTATAGCTGATTTTATTAATTTACATTCATTAGAACCAATTCCACCATCATTTTCAGCTTCTTCTACAATAGTAAGGAGCTCATTCTCTGTAATAGCAGTGTTTTTTTCTACTTTTATAACTGTAGATAATAATTTTTTTAGAAGTACAAAAAAATAGTTTAGAGGTCCTAATATCAACATAAGTATTTTAAGAAAAGGTGTAGCGAACATAGCAAATTTTTCTGGTGATTCTTTTGCTATACTTTTAGGAGAAATTTCTCCGAAAATAAGAACTATAATAGTCATAATTATACTAGATAAACTAACTCCCAAATCTCCATAATATTTGGTAAAAATTATTGTTGCAAGAGAAGCAGAAAGAATGTTTACTACGTTATTTCCTATTAATATTGTTGATAAAATTTTATCAAAATCATTTGTTAATCTTAAAGTTTCATTTGCTCTTTTATTATGATCATTTGCTAAATTTTTGAGCCTGATTTTGCTTAAACTAGAAAAAGCTGTTTCAGTTGCTGAGAAGAAGGCAGAAAATAAAATAAGAATAGCAATTGAAATAATCAGGGTAATAGTACTGTCATCCATTAATTAGTTCACTCCTAAATTAAAAAAATTTTATTTAAAGTATAATTTATTTATTTTTAATATACGTTAAAACCTTCTAGATAATGACTAAATAATTAGTCTTTTATATTAATTAAAATGTATAATAAAAAATATATTGACTTTATCACTAGTTAGTGATATATTATTAGCAAGGGAAAACAAAAATAAAAAATAAATAATAAATAATAAATTAATATAAAGAAAAAATTTTAAATAATTATCACTAATTAGTGTGAAAATTAAAATCAATAGAAAACTATGACTTAAAAAGAAAGGAAGTATACTAATGAAAAATTTTAGACCTATAGAGAGAGTTTTCAAGAGTTCAGGATTTCATATGGTAGGAGATGGATTTAGAGTATCTCAATACATTACACCAGGAAGAGAGATATCACAACGTTTATCACCATTCATATTATTAGATTATCATGCACCACATTACTATGAGCCATCAGAAGTAAGAAGAGGAGTTGGTGCTCATCCACATAGAGGATTTGAAACAGTAACACTTGCTTATGAAGGAAAGGTTGAACATCATGATAATAAAGGTAACCATGGTATTATAGGACCTGGAGATGTTCAATGGATGACAGCTGCATCAGGAGTATTGCATAAAGAATATCATGAAGAAGAGTTCAGTAAAAATGGTGGAGTTCTTCATATGGTTCAATTATGGGTTAATTTACCTAAGGATAAAAAAATGAGTGAACCTAAATATCAAACATTACTTAAAGAAAATATGGGAACTTTAAAGCCTGAAGATGACAAGGTTGAAGTTAGTATTGTTTCTGGTGAATTCAATGGAGTAAAAGGACCTGCAAGTACTTTCACTGATATAAATCTTTATAACATAAAATTAAAAAATGAGGGTAAAATAACACTAAATGAGCCAGGGAATTTCAATACAGCTATACTTGTATTAAAAGGAAAAGTAAAAATAAATAATGAGAAAATTTGTGTAGAAGATGATTTTATTTTATTTGATAATGTAGAAGGTGAAATTCTAGTAGAAGGAATTTCAGATGATTCATTAATTCTTGTATTGAGTGGTAAGCCAATAAAAGAAAATATTGTAGCATATGGTCCATTTGTAATGAATACAGTAAATGAAATACATGAAGCTTATGAAGATTTTGAAAATAACAAGTTTGGAACAATGAATTTTTAAGAAATGAATTAAAATAATTATAGAAATAGGAGTAATAAAAATGAGTAAAGTATTATATATTAAAGCAAACATAAAACCAGAAGGAGAATCAAGAACTTTTAAAGTAGCAGATGCATTTATAAGTGAATATAAAAAGAATAATCCAAATGATGAAATAATAACATTAGATTTATATAAAGAAAACATAGATTTTTTAAGACTAGATGATTTAGGAAAATTATTTGGACCAAAAGATGAAAATAGTAAAAATAATTCAATTTTAAAATATGCATATGAATTTGCAGAAGCTGATAAATATGTAATTGCAGCACCTATGTGGAATTTAAGCTTTCCAGCTATATTAAAAGCATACATTGATTATGTAAGTATCAGTGGAATAACATTTAAGTATACTGCTGAAGGTCCAGTTGGACTTTTAAATGGAAAAAAAGCTATGCATATAGTAACTAGAGGTGGAGAATATGTTGATGCACCTTATGAAATGGGAGATAGATACTTAAGAACAATATTAGGATTCTTTGGAATACAAGATATAGACACTATAGCAATAGAAAACTTAGATCTTATGGGGGCAGATGTTGAAGGAAAAGTTAAAGAAGGAATAGAAAAAGCTACAGCAGCTGCAAAGAGATTTTAATTATAAATAATATAAATTAATAAAAAAGTTGATTTCTGTATTAATAGAAATCAACTTTTTTTGTGTAAGAATACTACTGATTATATTGATGTTTTTTATTTAAATTAAAGCTTCTTTAATTGCAATGTAAAGTTAGAAGTATTTGTTTGTTATTTTGCTTACTGATTGTGATATAATACTATAAAGTAATATTTAGTAAATTAGTGAGAGAGAAGAAAAGGATTGATTTAATTGTAGGGCCTTCCCATACATGAAAGAATGTTTTGGCACAAAAATTGTTGAGAAAATATAAATACTCATATTTGTCCATTGACTTATTAAAAATGGGACTCATTAGAAGTGGAAATACTAAATTAACTCCAGAAGATGATAAAGAGTTAGAAATATATAGAAAAATAAATGAGGATTTTGAGAAAACTTTAAGAGCATAAAGATATTAAAACAATTGAGGAAATGAATATAAAGATTATAAGAAATAATGAGAGTGTGGTTAAAGGGGAATTTGGTTATGAAAAATGATTATATGTTAGATATGGTAGAAAGCTTTGGGAAAAACTTAGGTAAGATGCTTTTTGATGAAAAAGAAGAAATTGAACCAATAGTTATAGAAAATTTATCTGATAAGGATATTATGAAAGTAATACTTCAAAAATTAATATATGAAGGTAAATTTAATGAAGCTGAAAATACATTATTTGAATTTTTGGACAAAAATAAATCTAATGAAGTAAAAGAAGTTGGAGAATGGTTTTATAATGAATTATCACTTAAAAGTGATGAGGCTTTAGAAAAGGCTTCATTTAGTCGAGATGAAGTAGAAAGTGGAATTAAGGAATTCATTAAGAATTTTAGTGATTAAAGGAGTATAATTTTAATTTAGATAATATTTGGTTTAAAAGTTAACATATTAAAATTATTAGTAGATAAAGTTTAGATGTTGTTTTTGAAAACTATGCTAAAACTACTAGAATAAAGGATACATCTAAAGGTTATTTTTATTTTCTATAAAATTTTTCTTTACAAAGTTTTATAGAAATAATACCATATAATTAAATAAAAGTTAAAATATAGGGTGACTTTTACTTTAATGAATTTTTTATTTCTTTAGTTGGATTTATAGTTTTTCCACATATTTTTGCAAGATTAACTGTAAAGTTTTTAGTTGAGAATAATGTAAAAAGAACTAATTTAATTCTGTTATTAATACCAGGGGTTATAAGTTCTATGGCAGTAATTGCAATGAGAGAAAGGTTTAATAATAACGGAGAATATGGAATAAAAATTCAACTTTTCTTTATTATATTGTACTTATTTTTAATATCTAGTACTTTTATTGATTTTTTTAAATCTAAAATAAAGAAAAAATATCTATAGAAAATTATATAATATTTTAATAATTGCCTTTGTTTTAAATAAATGTTGATAAATAATTATAGTAGTGTAGTAACTGAATACTTTATTATATAATGTATTAAATTTTATTTTTAAATTCAGTCATTATCAATTTATAGATCTTTGTTACTGCTAATAGGATTCCACCTGCTACTAAAAAACTATTCACATAATTCTTTGTTTCAAAAATAAAGAAGAATGCTCCTATAAAACTTGATAAAGATATTATAGTAATTTTACTATTCTTATTTGTTCCAATTAATCCATTTTTATAGTTACTTGTACACTAATAAGTACTATTATACATAATTGCAGATAATTAATTTATTAGTTACTTTATTTCACATAAATACCGGTTGTCTACTATTAAAATCATATATTTTAGTATAATTAGGTGTAGTATATAATAACTTTATATTAAATTGTCTTCTCTATCAATGACTGTGCTTACACATACTTGGTCTTTATTAATACCTCTTTTTTTACTTTTTTACGAGATGGAGAATTTATATTAGTAGTGTTAGTTCCTTTATTAGCATTTTAAATCATTTATCTAGATTTTTCCTAATTTTATAAGTTGCAGAGTTAGTAAAGTCAGTAAATGTTTTTATACAATTCATGTAAATATATTTCTATTTACCACTATACTTATCATTCCTTGATATATTTTTCCTTTACAATGAGGACATACTTTTCCCTTAGAAAATTCTACTTCTTTAACCTTTTTAGTTACTTGAGTAACTTGTGTGCATTCTAGCTATGAGATAAATAAAAATATAAAAATGAAAAAAATTTTCTTAAAAGTATTCTATTTTTAGAATTTTGGTAATATAAAATATATATAAAGTTAATTTTCATTTTAAAGTGCAAAAAATTAATAAATATAATTAAAAATGAAAATAATTTTCTAAAATTCAAAGAATTATATTGATTTATGAAAATTTTTATTATATAATCTAATCAATGAAGGGAATAATTGGTAAAAAGGGAGGGGATATAAATTGTTAAGTCTTATAAAAGGAGGTCTTATAGTATCTTGTCAAGCATTAGAGGATGAACCTTTATTTAGTTCTTTTATAATGGGACGTATGGCATTGGCAGCTAAGGAAGGTGGAGCTAAGGCTATAAGAGCTCAGGGGATTAATGATATTAAAGAAATAAAAAAAGTTACTAACATGCCTATTATAGGTTTAATAAAAAAACTTTATAGTGATTCTGATATATATATAACGGCAACAATGAAGGAAGTTAAAGAGTTAGTGCATAGTAAGTGTTGTGAAATGATAGCTTTAGACTTAACTCATAGAAAAAGACCTAATGGTGAAAATGTAAAGGATTTAATAAAATATATACATGACAATAATATTTTAGTCATGGCAGATATATCAACTTATGAAGAGGGTATAGATGCAGAAAGGTTAGGAGTTGATTGTGTATCTACAACTCTTTCAGGATATACAAGCTATTCAAGGAAAGAAAAGGGACCTGATTTAGATTTAGTAAAACGTTTAAGTAATGATCTTAAAATACCAGTTATAGCAGAGGGAAGGATACATTCACCAGAAGATTTAAAAAGAGCTTACAAATGTGGTGCTTATTCAGCAGTGGTAGGAGGAGCTATTACAAGACCTAAGGAAATAACAGAAAGATTTGTAGAAGAGATAATGAGTTAGTAAGTAATTAATTTTAAAATAATTTTATTAATATAAAAGAGGGGGATTTTAATAATGAAAGGAATATATACAGCATTATTAGTATCATTTGATAAAGAAGGAAATTTAAATGAGAAAGGACTTAGAGAAATAATAAGACACAATATTGATAAGTGTAAAATTGATGGTCTTTATGTTGGGGGAAGTACTGGTGAAAACTTTATGCTTTCTACTGAAGAAAAGAAAAGAATTTTTGAAATTGCCATGGATGAAGCTAAAGGACAAGTTAAACTTATAGCTCAAGTTGGTTCTGTAAATTTAAAAGAGGCAGTTGAATTAGCAAAATTTGCTACAGATTTAGGTTATGATTCTTTATCAGCTGTAACACCATTTTATTATAAATTCGATTTTAGTGAAATAAAAAATTACTACGAAACAATAATAAATTCTGTTGATAATAAAATGATAATTTATTCAATTCCATTTTTAACAGGAGTAAATATGTCTTTAGACCAATTTGGAGAGTTATTTAAAAATGATAAAATAATTGGAGTTAAGTTTACGGCAGCTGATTTTTATTTGTTAGAAAGAATGAGAAAAACTTTCCCAGATAAATTAATTTATGCTGGATTTGATGAAATGATGTTACCAGCTACAGTACTTGGTGTAGATGGAGCAATAGGTTCAACATTTAATGTTAATGGAAAAAGAGCTAAAGAAATTTTTGAAGCAGCTAGATGTGGTGATATAGAAAAAGCAAGAAAAATTCAACACATAACTAATGATTTTATAACAGACGTTTTAGAAAATGGATTATATCAAACACTTAAAGGATTACTTCAAGAGCAAGGTGTTGATGCTGGATATTGTAGACAACCTATGAAAGCACCTACAGATACTATGAGTAAAAGAATTAAAGAAATAAATGAAAAATATTTTCAATAATATATAACTATGTAATTAAATATATGGGGACATGAGATTTAAAAATAAAAAGTCCCCATTTAAGATTTATTATTTTGGTATTCTATGTAAAGGTTTTATAACTTGAGATTTAATCAAATAAAATAAATTTAAGGAGTGGAATTTATGAAAGGGTTTACTACTATAGATTTTATTATACTAGTAGGTTATCTTGTAGCAGTTCTTTTTGTTGGTCTTGCTTTTTCTAAAAAGGAAATGAAGGGTAAGGAATTTTTTAAAGGTGATGGAAAGATTCCTTGGTGGGTTACTTCAGTATCTATATTTGCTACACTTTTAAGTCCAATTTCTTTCTTATCTTTAGCAGGAAATTCTTATAATGGGACTTGGTTATTATGGTTTGCTCAATTAGGAATGCTTATTGCAGTTCCATTAACTATAAGATATTTCTTGCCTGTTTATAGTAAACATGATATAGATACAGCATATCATTACTTAGAAATAAGATACAAAGATAAAGGCCTTAGAATATTAGGTGCCGTAATGTTTATAATTTATCAAATAGGAAGAATGTCTATTATAATGTATCTTCCATCAATGGTTTTAGCAAATTTAACAGGAATTAATATAAATATATTAATAATTGTAATGGGAATCATAGCAATAATTTATTCTTATACAGGTGGGCTTAAATCAGTATTATGGACAGATTTTGTACAAGGTGCAGTTTTATTTGTTGGTGTTATATTCGCTTTATTCTTCTTAATTGGTTCAATAGATGGTGGATTTGGCTCAATAATGTCTTCTTTAACAACTGGAGGAAAATTCTTAGGAAGTGAAGATGTTTTATTTAATCCAAATATTTTAAAATCAAGTGTATTCCTAATAATAGTTGGTGCTGGACTTAATACTTTTTCTTCATATGTATCAAGTCAAGATATTGTTCAAAGATTTACAACAACAACAGATATGAAACAACTTAAAAAGATGACTTATGGAAATTTAGTATTATCTTTAACTATTGCAACAATATTTTACTTAATAGGAACAGGATTATTTGTATATTATAATCAAAATCCACAATTCTTACAAACTGCTCAACAAGACCAAATATTTGCTTCATTTATCGCTAACCATTTACCAATAGGAATTAGTGGATTATTACTTGCAGCTATTTATGCAGCAGCACAATCAACTTTATCAACAGGCCTAAATTCAGTTGCAACAAGCTGGACACTAGATATACAAAAATATATAAGCAAAGATATGGATGATAAGAGATGCACAAAAATAGCCCAATATATATCTTTAGGTGTTGGTATAGTTGCTATAGGGGTTTCAATAATATTAGCTAATGGAAATATTAAGTCTGCTTATGAGTGGTTTAATGGATTCATGGGATTAGTTTTAGGTGTTTTAGCAGGAATATTTGTACTTGGAGTATTTTATAAAAAGGCAACAAAACAAGGTGCATATGCAGGTTTCATTACATCAGCTGTATTAGTAGTTATATTAAAGTATGGTGTATCAGATGTATCAGCATGGTGTTATTCAATTATTACAATAGTTACTTCTGTTATAGTTGGAATCATTGTAAGTAATTTAACTCAACCAACAAAGGATTCAGAAAGTGAATTAATATCAGAATTAGAAGAATAGTACAAACTAAAATTTAAATTAGATAGAATTTCAATTATGGTAAGTTTTAAAAAATATTATGAAATAAAGGAGTTTGTTTATGATATTTAATAATTTAAATAATATATCTGTAATTAATGAACTAGCGGATAAAAATATATTAAGAGCTTTAGATTACACTATTTCAAATAAATTAATTGATTATAAAAAAGGAACACATGAGGTTGATGGAAAGGATATATTCTTTAATAGGGTTTCTTATGAAACAAAAGGAGACTCCAAGGGATTTTGGGAAGGACATAGAGAATATATTGATATTCATATCATATTAGAAGGAAAGGAAAAAATAAATTATAATATTAGTAATAATCTTAAAGGATTGAATTATGATAAAGAAGGAGACTTTGCTTCTTTTGAAGGAAGAAGTAAGCAGAGTTTAATATTAGAAAAAGGTGATTTTGTTATATTCTATCCAGAAGATATTCATATGACTGGATTAATAGTGGATGAACCAGAGCAAGTAGAAAAGGTAATTTTCAAAGTTAAGTTGAATAATTAATTTTAAAGAATATAAGGTCAAATTAGACTATATCAAATAACTTTAGTTTAAATATGATGTTTTAAAGATATTTATAACATTTATTTAAAGGGTTTAATTTGATATAGTCTTTGATTCATAGGGGGAATTTTTATGGAAGATATAACAGTAATTTTGCTTATAGGGCAAAGTAATGGACTAGGGTGTGGTGATAGTAAAAAGGCACCAAGACCTATAAATGCCTTTGAATATTTAGATACTGATGAAATTATTCCAATGAGGGAATTTTTGGAGTTATCTAGAGGGAATGGAACTATAGCTCAGAATTTTTCAGTTAAGTGGAGCAGAGAAGTAGGAGAAAAAATCTGCTTTATACAAAGTACTGTAGATGGTTCTTTAATAAAGAATTGGGGACATGATAGATATAATTATTTAGTTGATGCTATGAGCAAATACAAAAGAGCATTAGAAAAGCTTAGGAAAATTTATAATATAAATAAAAAGTATGCTATTTGGATTCAGGGAGAAAGTGATGGAAAATATGGAACAGATCCTGTTTATTATAAAAGGAATTTGATAAAATTAGGTGATAAATTAAAAGAAGAAGACATAGATAAAACCTTTGTTTCTATTTCTGGATATTGGAAAGGAACTAATTACTTAAGGTCGGAAGTAATAATGGCAGCACAGGAAAGTGCAATATTAAGCTCTGATAATTTAGCTTTAGGTAGTTTCAAAGGCCCAAGCTATTTAGATAGAAATATGCTAATTGATGATGTTCATTATAATCAAGAGGCTTTAAATGAGCTTGGTGGTGATATAGGGGAAAGAATAATTAAATATCATCAAAGAGATGAAATTCATAATAACTTCAGTGATTTAAGCATAAGAGAAGCAAGAGAAATTTTTAAGAATTTAGAAAAGGTAATAGTTTACTAGGGGGCGTTACAATGTCAAATATAATAGCAATAGATATAGGTGGGACAAATATTAAATATGGAGTCTTAAGTTTAGATTCTACTATAGTAAGAACTAGTGAAATAAAAACAAGGGTAACAGCTACTGATAATTTCATTTTAGAGGATGTAGATAACTTAATAGGTAAGTTAATAAGTGAATTTCAAGTTTCAGGGGTAGCTATATCAACTGCTGGAGTTGTTTCTTCAAAGACTTCAGAAATAGTTCATGCAGGACCAACTATTCCTAATTATAAGGGAACTAATTTTAAAAAGTTAGTAAATGAAAAGTACAATCTTCCCTGTACAGTGGAGAATGATGTTAATAGTGCAGCGTTAGGGGAGTTTTGGAAGGGTGCTGGAGAAGAATTCAGTAGTGGATTTTGTTTAACTGTTGGTACAGGACTTGGAGGAGCTTTAATTATAGATAACAAGCTTATAAGAGGAGCTTCTGATTCAGCTGGAGAAATTGGATATATGAAAATATTAGGGAAAGATATACAATCTGTAGCATCAACTAAAGCTTTAGTTAAAGCTGTGGCTGAAAGAAAAGGCAGGGAAAATATTAATGGAAGAATTATTTTTGATTTAGCAAAGGAAGGGGATAAAGATTCTATTGAAGAAATAGATATTCTTGTTAAATTAATTTCTCAGGCTATTGAAAATATAGTTTATATAGTTAATCCAGAGGTAATAATACTTGGTGGCGGAATAATGGAGCAAGAAGAATATTTAAAACCTTTATTTGAGGAAGAAATAAAAAGGATATTGCCAGAAAAGTTTATTAGTAATACAAAAATAAGATTTGCTAAGCTTGGTAATAAGGCAGGATTAATAGGAGCTCTTTATAAATTTATAAAGTTTACTGAAAAATAAATTTTAATATATAATATAATTATATATAACTTTTGGTAGTTGTTAATATGATTTAAAAATTACGGAAGTTATACATTTAATTATAATATTATTTTGGAGAGAGTTATGGGGATAATAGAAAGTATTTGTCATACAAAATTTAGAGCAAGTAAAGGAGATAAAATTCTTATTGAATATATAAATGAAAATGCACAGGACTGTGTTTATATGTCTATATCAGAATTAGCAAGTGCAGTATCCTTAGGAGAAGCAACAATAACTAGGTTTACAAAAAAGATAGGGTTTTCTGGATATCAAGATTTTAAATTAGCTTTAGCTAAGCAACTTACTAAAAGTAGTAGAAAAAGTTTTATAAATACAGTGGTAAGTATTGATGAACCAGTTGAAGAAACAGCTCAAAAGTTATTTGTAAGTCATAGTAATATTATTGAAGAAACATTGAAAAAACTCAATTATAAGGATGTAATAAGAGCTAGAGAAACTATACTAAATGGGAAAAAAATTTATTTTTATGGTATGGGGAATTCAGGAATAGTAGCACAAGATGGAAATTATAAATTCATGAGAATCGGTATAAATAGTATTGCTATAAATGATAGTCATACAATGATGATGTTATCTTCCATAATGGAAAGAGGAGATGTAATATTTGCTATATCTCATACAGGAGAAACAAGAGAGATTTTAAAGGCAGTAAAATTAGCAAAATCAAGAAAAGCTAAGATTATTTCATTGACGGAAAGTAGAGAAAATACCCTTAAGGAACTTTCAGATATAAATTTAAGCTATATAAGTATGGAAACTGTTTTTGAAACTGGGTCTATAATGTCAAAGCTTGTTCAGATGTTTATATTAGAATTAATTTATGCAGAAATAATCAAGGAAAATTATGATGAAGCAATAGAAAAGAAGGTTGCTACAACAAATGCCCTAGAGGAATTTAAAAAACTTTAAAAATAGATATATAATAAGCTGTACTGGATTGATTAAGTAATTAATCTAGTACAGCTTATTATTTTAATTTAATTTTAATGGAGGATTATATAGAAATCTAAGATTTTGAAGAATTAATTTCCTTGTTTAAAAAGTAGGAAATTAGAGTTCTTATGAAAACTAATGTTACTAAAGTAACAAGATCATCAAAGGTAGGTCTTACTGTAGAGTTTATAATATCAGCAGCTACAAGGATTTCTAATGAGAGAAGTATGTAAGATGCAAGTTTATTTTTCAAAATAGTATTTTTTTTAACAATATCATCTATATGAGAATTAGGTTTTAATTCAGATTTTATAAAATCTAGTATAGTTAGTAAAACACCAAAAAGAGAAATAATTATTGCTAAAGCAAATAATATATAAATTACAATTTTTAAAATATATTTAATATCCAAAGCATCACATCCTTAAAATGTTTAGTGTATTAATAAGCAATCTAAACTTTTGCTTATAGTGTGTACAAAACCATAGTAATTTATAAAACTCTACTTAAATTAAGTCTACGTTTATGTACTTTAGGTATTAAAAACTGTATGTTGTGTAAGTAATATTGTACTGTTTTTCCTAAAAATGTATAATAAAATCAACCTAGGGAATAGAGTTAAATCAAAAGGAATTGAGGAGGAGTTAAAATGGAAATTTGTAATTTAAAAATTAATAAGGAAAGAAAGGGTTATCATAGAGTAATAGATTTTATATCAATAGTAATTGTTATTGCCATAGCAACAGATACTTTCTTAAGTTTAGGGAACATTCCTAATAGTGTACCAACTCACTTTGGATTTGATGGAATATTAGGGGGATATGTTTCAAATAAGTTTTTTATTTTTACTTACTCAATTATTAGTGTTATTGCTTTAATTATTTGCAATTTCTTCACTCATGTTACGAAGAAATCAAAGGGGTTTGTTGAGTTATTAGAAAAAGAGCAAAAAATAAAATTAACATTTATGAAGGTTTTGGCTTTAGAATTAGTTATAATTTTTAGTTCAATGCAATTTATGGTTACAAGAGCAGTTTTAAATGGAAACAATAGTATCAATGGAATAATTAGCTTAATATTAGGTTCAATAGCAATAATTACTGTTTGCATGTTTAAATTCAAAATTAAAAAGTATTCATAATGCTATGATTATTTGTAATTTATACCATTATATAGTATTATATTTACATGAATATTTTGGATAATTTAGGAGGGTATTTGAAAAGAGTTTAGACTTTCTCCTAAATTAACTTTTAATTTGTGGAGATATTTGTATATGTTTAAGATTGCAATTTGTGATGATGATGAAAAGATTATTTATAAAATAAAGAAAGCTATAGAAGAATATAAAGAAGATAAATTCAATATTAGTATTTATAATAGTGGAGAAGAGCTTTTAGCAGTAGAGGAAAAATTTGATGTTATTTTTTTAGATGTAGAAATGAATATAATGAATGGAATTGAAACTGCTAAAGCTATAAGAAAATACGACAAAGAAGTAAAGATAATTTATGTTACTAGTTATACAGATTATATGAATTTAGCTTTTAGTGTACATGCTTTTGGATATTTAAATAAACCTATAGAAAAACATGATATTCATAATCAATTAGATGAAGTACGTGCTTATTTAAGTGAAGAAACGGAAGAAGTTATAGAGTTTTTAACTATAGAAGGGGTAGTTAGGATAAATTTATCTGATATATGTTATTTTGAATATATGAATAGATGTGTCAAATTAAAATCATTAAAGGAAAGCTATGTAATAAAAGAAACTATGGGAAATATAGCAAAAAGAATGAAAGAATATGGCTTTTGTATACCTCATAAAAGTTTTACAGTTAATTTATTTAATGTAAAGTCTATAAAGGGATATGATATTTTTATGATGGATGGAACTATAATTCCATTATCACAAAAAAAGTCGACGGAGTTTAGAGATGAATTTAATATGTTTTTAGAAAAACGTATTATGGCATAGATAAGGGATGGCTATTTATGAATGATTCATTTCAAATCATATTTATAATTTTAAGCTATTTATGTTCTTTTTTTTCTACTTATATAGTTTTTGATTTTATGAGCAAATTTGGAAGAATAATATATAAAAAGAAGTACATTTATGTTATAAGTTATTTGCTATTTACTTTACTTTTAATAATTAGCTCTATTGTTTTTCAAAATGGGATAATTCATATAATAATAAGTTGGATTTTTATAGTTATTGCAGGCTATTTTCTTTATAACAATAGTAAAGTGTATATTTTATATTATAGCTTATTTTTTGCGTTGCTACTTGTGTGGGAAACTATAATTTCTTATATAATTAATATACTTCTTTTACAAGGTATTATTAACTTTTATAGTAATGAAGTTTTTTTGTTAACATCTACAATTATATTACAAATTTCAAAATTAATTGCATCAAGATTCTTTATAATTTTTTATAAAAAGAAAAATATAAAAAATTTAAACAAAGTTCAGTTTTTTAGTTTTTTAATATTACCTATCTTTAGTATTATATATGTAATTACACTTACTATGTATATTCAAGTTTATCTTTCTTTTGAAGATTGGATATTTTTATTTTTCAATATAGTTTCAATTATTTTTTTAAATATATTTATTACTAAAATATTTGAGTCTATATCAAAAAATAATGAAATGAAAAATGAACTATTATTATATGAACAACAAGCTAATCTAAACTATGAATATTACAATTCTTTAGAAAATAAATATAAAAATTCTAGAAAAATAATCCATGACATAAAAAATCATCTTCAAACTATTGAAAGTTTATATAAGGATAAGGAAGAAATAGTAGCAGCTTCTTATACTGAGGATTTGTATAAAATATTTAATAAACTTGAGCAGAGATACTATACTTATAATAAAGTTTTAAATATTATTCTTAATGACAAAATAGAGTTTGCTGAAAAATTTGGGGTAAAATTAGACTGTAAGATAGGGGATGTTGAATTAGATTTTATTAAAGATATAGATTTGACAACAATATTCACTAATTTGTTAGATAATGCTATAGATGAGGTTAAAGAATTTGATGAAAATAAGGAAGTATACTTAAAAGTAGATAAATTTAATGATTTTTTAGTGATAAATACTCATAATGATTTAAAGAGCAAACCATTAAAAGATGGAGATAAGTTTAAAACTACAAAGAAAAATCATAGTGGATTAGGATTACAAAATGTAAAAGTTGCTATAGAGAAATATAATGGAAATATGAAGGTTAATTTTGAAGATAAATGTTTTAAAGTTAATATAGTAATTCCAATGGATTTTAAATAAATTTTTATCTAGAGTAAGTGGTTGTAACATACACTTCTTAGATAAGGAATGTTAAATATTTAGAAGGGATAAAATTAAGTTTATATTTTATGGGGGAGAGAAATAATGAAAAATATTTATAAGGTTTTAGTTGTAATGATATTAGGGACAATGTTGGTTAGCTGTGGTGTAAAAAAGTTAAGTGATAATTTTAGTGAAGAAAAGTTAAGAGAATCTATAGAAGATATAGTTGATGGATTAAATAATCAAAAATATAAAGAGGTAGTTGAAAGTGGAGTTGAAGAATTAAAGGGTGATGAGAATATTAAAGTTGTTAAAGAAACGTGGGAAAAGACAACTGAAAATATTGGAAAATATGAAAAAATAGAAAAAATGATATTTCAAGAAAAAGATGAGCATGCAATAGTTGTAAGTGTTCTAAAATTTGAAAAAGGAAAAGTACAGTTAACAACAACATTTAATAAGGAAAGTAAGTTAGCAGGAATTTTTATGAAATAATTATAAAAGAGGCTATCTCAGGAGGAATAAAATTCTTCTTTAGAGATAGTCTCTTTATTTTTAAAAATAAAGATAGTAATTGCATCAATAGTGGTTAAAATAAAAGTAAGAAATTTTAAAGAATAAAATTTACTAAAGAAGGTGACTTTATGAGAGTAAATAATGAAAAAGATTTAGGAAATGCTATAAAAAACAATGTAGATGAAATAATAATAGAGGGAGATTTAAAAAATAAAGTTATAAGAATTAAAGCTACTAAGAAAATGGCATGGGCAATTGCCATTGCAGCCATAGGAACTTCGATGGCAGCACTTTTAGCAACTCCAACAACAGGTGGACTTTCTAATGTTGCTAACTTATTCACTGTACCTACAGCTATTGGAATTCTTGGAGCATCAACATCAACAGCAGCTGTGAAGATAGCAGTATCAGCAGGATCTGTTAAAGCATTAGATCAATTAAGAAATTATAAAATTGTAAAAAAAGATGATGAAAATATAACTTTAAAAAAGTAAGAATTAGAAGATAAAACTCTAATAAAGGGATAGAAGTTATTCTTTTATTAGAGTTTTTTATAGTTGTTAAATATATAAGTATAGTGATTCTGTATATTAAGCATAAAAAACTGTAAGTGGTGTAAAATGGATTGTAATGGGGAATTTACAAATATATAATGGAATTAACCTAGGTGAGTAAAAATATAAATAGAGTGAAGAGGGTATAAAGGGGGATTTTATGAAAATTTCAATATCAAATTGGAGTTTTATATTGTCTATATTTATAAGTATTGGTATTCCATTATGTTTTTTAATTTATATACTTTTAAAAAAGGAAAGATATATTAAATCATATTTTATGGGTGTGCTTGTTTTTGTAGTATCTCAAATAATTTTGAGATTACCTATAATTCAGGTGGTTTTACCTAAATTTGATTGGTATGGAAATATGCAAATATTTTATCCTGTAGTATATATTATATTTTTATCATTTACGGCAGGAATTTTTGAGGAAATAGGTAGGTTTATAGGATTTAAGGGTTTAAAAAAGAATAGGACGTGGCAAGATGGTATAGCTTTCGGATTAGGTCATGGAGGAATAGAAGCTATGCTTATAGTGGGACTTACTAATATAGGTAATATGTCTATAGTTAATGCAATAAATAATGGAACTTTTGATAGTACTAAGCTTGGTATATCTGAAAGTCAAGTACTAAATGCATTTAAAGGAATTACTAATTTAGATATAGTTTTAGGAGGGATAGAAAGAATTAGTGCAATGATACTTCACGTATTTTTAACTATGATAGTTTTATATGCTATAAAAGAAAGGAAAAAGGTATATTTATTAGTATCAATAGTGTTGCACGGGTTAGTAAATTTTATAGTAGTATCTTTAGCAAATAATGGAGTTAGCAATTTAATTATAGAGTTAGGCTTCTTCATGTTAGCAGTAGTAATGTTAATTATGATTATAAAATTAAAGAAAATATTTGAAAAATTAGATAGTTCTTATATAAATACAGGAGTATAAAAAGTTTTAAAGAGAACTATGCTATTGTAAATACAAAAGGACTATTTCTAAAGGTAAATTTACTTAACCCTAGTGAGATAGTCCATTTAATTTTTAGTTGTCAACAAATTTTCTAATGTAAATTCCAGTTGTAAGTTTTTTTATCATTTTATTGTTAATTTCTTTTACTACATTAGATTTTTCTGAAGATAAGTAAGCTTTATTATCAATATAAACAGTAGGGTCAACAATTCTCATTTTTACTTTTTGGTATATAGAATAGTTAAGCTTGTCTTCAACAACAATTAAATTAGTATTTAATTCATTTATTAAATTTAATATAGATTGGTTATTTGAATTTTTTAAAATATTAAGTACTTCACTATCAGTTTTAAGTAAATCAGATTTATTTAAAATTTTCAAATTAAGAGCAATTTTGATTGCTTCAGAAAGATTATGAGAGGCATATAAATTTAGAGGATTCATAAGATAACCTATAACTTCTTTGTAATATGTATTAACAAACCAAATGCTACTTTCTAGAGAATTAATCATAATTTCATTATCTTTAAAAATTAAAGAGTTTAGAAAATCCTTTATTTCTTTCTTAGTTATCTTTTTATAGTGATATAAATCTCTTAAAGTATAATCAATTCTATCTGCACATAGTTTTGGAGCTTTCTTTTCAAGAATAGACCAATTGCTTTCATCTAATATTCTTTCAATGTTGAAACCATTAGTTTTTAAAATATTTGGTATATTAGAATTTTTAACAATATTTTCGAATAAATACTCATGGTAATCTTCATTTTTATAATCAAGAGCACGATCAACAACATGAGAAAAAGCTGTATGTGAAATATCATGTATTAACCCAGCGATTTGTTCCTCTACATTACCATTTAACATTTTTATTAAAAGCATAGTTCCAATAGAATGTTCATATCTAGTAACATCCCAGTGTTTATTAACTAAAACACTAGAACCCCCTTGGTATATTTTTTTTAATCTTTGAATTTCAGGTGTTTCAATAATTTCAGCTAGGACATCATCAATTTCAAATTCTCCATAAATGTAATCCTTTATAATCATAAGAATCCCCTCCTTCTAAAAATCTAATATCATGTAAATTGTATTATAAGTTATTTTTATATATTATAGAAGCTTTAAAGTTAATGTTAATAAAAATATTTAAAATTTTGAAACTAAATAGAAAAAGTATATATCATTATAGGTGTACATGCTAATTAAGTGCTTAATAAGATTTGTCATAACTTTCATAGGGAGGATTTAATAATGTCATCAAAAGAAGAAAAAGTTAACAGGTATTTAAATAATATTTGTTCATTAATAAAAAATAAAAGAGTACATGAAGAAATAAAGTCAGAAATTAGAGCTCATTTAGAAGAATTAGAGAAAGGCTATGAAAGAGAAGGAAAGAGGAAAGATGAAGCTGCTGATTTAGCAATAAAAAGTTTAGGAAATCCTAAAGATATAGGTAAGAATCTTAATAAAATTCACAGGGCTAAAGTAGACTTTAAATTGATAATAACTGCATGCTTTATAATCATTTTTGGTTTCTTAGGAATAGCCACTTTTAGTAAGGGACAAAGTAGTATTATGGGAAATACATATCTTATGAATAATATTATTTATATGATTGTAGGTGTTGTATTTTTTATAGTTGGATTTTTATGGGACTTTAGAAAGATGAAAAAGTATTCAATTTTTATGTATTGTATTACTTTAATAATAGAAATATGGTCTTATACAAGAATAAATATAGCAACTAGAAGAATGGGATCATCAGATTTTATGATTTTAGTTCCGTATATATCTTTATTTGCTATATCCGGATTATATATAAAAATAAATTGGAAGAAGAATTTTAATATTGCTATGGCTATTATTTTGGGATTAATTCCATTAGGATTAATGAGATTAGATATGAGGTCTATTCCCTTATATTTAGGTTATAGCATAGTGTTAATAACTTTAATATACTTTAATAGTAAAAATAAAATTATAATATTAATAACAGGAATAATAGAATTAATAATATTTTTAGGAACTAATTTAGTAACAAATAAAAATATTATTATGAGTTACTTTAAGTTAAATAATATATTTAATAAAGCTAAGATTATAGGAGCAGGTACAAAATTTGGTGATTCTTCATTGGGTTTACATTATCCCATAGTAAATATTATATATAATTATGGTTGGCTTTTTGGTATAGTTACAATATTAAGTTTATTATATTTTACTTGGAGAATAATTAGAGTACCATTTTTGGTTAAAAGTATTTATGGAAAATCAATAAGCGCTTCAATTTCAATAATAATTTCTGTGCAAATAATATGGGGTATATTGATGAATTTAAATATAGTTCCCTTTGTGCAATTATCAACAATATTTATGACTTATTCAGGAATTGAAATGATATTAAATTTATTCTTAATAGGTTTATTAATAAATATTTATAAAGGAAGGACTATTACACAATAAAATAAATTTATGCAGAAGTTGTTTAGGGTGTATTAGCTAAATATTGAGATTATAAAAACAAAATAATATTAATGAAAGATGTCTTAGTAAGAGTATTTATTCTATGCTAAGACATTTTTTATTAATATAGAAATGGTTAATAAAAAATATTTAAAGTTTTGAAACAAAATAGGGAAATTATATATCATTATAGGTGTACATGCTAATTAAGCGCTTAACAAAGGATGTGTTACCAGTTGGAAAGTTTAGAAGAAAAATTAGTTGAGATATATGAAGAAACATATAAGGATGTTTTTAAATATATAGTATCAAAGTGTGAAAATATAAGTGATGTTCAAGATTTGATTCAAAATACTTATTTAAATTTTTACAAAGCTATGAAAAAGAAAGAAATAAAAGAACCTAAAAAATACATTATAACTATTGCTAGAAATGAAATTTATAAGACTTACGGAATAGTAGCTTTAGCAAAGAATCATATACCTATATTTTCTTTAGGAAATGATATTCAAGAATATATGATAGATGATGCATTAAAAATAACAGAAAATTATGAAGTTAATATTATTTGTGATGAAATATGGAGTTTTTTAGAACGTGGAGATCCGTTAACTTTTAAGATATTTATTTTTTATTTTAAAGAGGATATGAAAATAAAAGAAATTGCTAAAGTGCTTTCTGTAGGAGAATCTACTGTGAAAAATAGATTATATAGAAAAATAAAAGAATTAAAAGAGAAGTTTAATATATAGAGGTGATTATTTTGAAGGGTTTATTAAAAAAATCTATTAATAAAAATATAGCTAGTAAAGATAAGATATTAAGTAATATATTAGAGACAATAAGAGAAGAAGAGAGTAATGAATGGATTAAAAATAACTTACCAATTTTATTATTACTTTTAATAAAACGTTCAGATAATTATGGAAATGGTTTAGTAAAAGAAGTGAATATAATTGCAAGTAAAAGATTAAATAATAAAGAAGGAAGTATATATCCAACTCTACATTCTTTAGAAAATAAGGGATTTATAAGTTCCTATTGGATTAAAGAAGGGGATGTAGAAAGAAAGTATTATAAGGTAACAAGAAGAGGACATGCTTATTTAAAGGAAAAAGAAAAAATTGTTGAAGATATAAAAAGTGATAGAAAATTAATAAATAGGGAGGCGTTTATATGGAGTTAAAGGAAGAGAAGGTCAATATATATTTAAATAAGGTTTGTTCTTTGATAAAAAATAAAAGAGTACATGAAGAAATAAAATTAGAAATAAAATCTCATATAGAAGATTTAGAAAATCAATATAAAAGAAAAGGAATAGGTGAGGAAGAGGCTATGGATTTAGCCTTAAAAGAGATGGGAAGTCCCATAAATATAGGAGAAAAACTTAATAAGGTGCACAAGTCTAAAATTGATTTTAAGTTAATAGTATGTTCTTTTATACTCCTTATTTTTGGTATTTTAAGTGCCTATAGTTTTGAAAATAGTTTTCAAGCGGGGACTTGGGGTACAATAAATGTAGTTTGGCATGGAATAGAGATTCCAAGTGGTATAATCGTAATTAGAGATTTATTTTTTATAGGAATAGGAATATTATTTTTAATAGGTGGAATGTTTTTTGATTTTAGAAAAATAAAAAGGTTTTCAATAGGAATGTATGTATTATCCATAATATTATGTATACTTGTATATTTTAATCAAAGAGGAATGGAGCACCCAGAACCATTATTTGTATGTGGGCCAATAAACTTATACATGTTGCCAATGGTAGCAATTGTATTTTTATTTGCTATTTCAGGATTCTATAAAAAAGTAAATTGGAACAGTCATAGAAATCTATGGATAGCTGGAATTATAGGGATATTTCCTTTAATATTTATGAGGTATACAATTAATTCTGTTATTATGTTTATATATTATGCAATAAGTTTATCTATTATTACTTATGTAAATAGTAAAAATAAAAAATATACAATAATAGTATCAATTATAAGTATTGCGCTCTTTTTTATAACAACTTTAGGGCTAACAATAAAAATGGTTTATGAAAATTCATGGAACTTTCAAGGGGTAAGAACAGTTCTTGCTAATTCAAAATTAATAGGGGCTGGAGGAAGTAGTAAATTTATGTTAGGACAAGGGTATCCAATAACCAATGTTATCTATAATTATGGATGGTTAGTAGGTATAGTCATAATTTTAAGTTTATTATATCTTTTATGGCGAATAATAAGAATTGCTTATATTTCAAAAAGTAATTATGGTAAGTCCTTAGGGTTTGTAATAGCAACTATAATATCAGTTGAAGTAATATGGAGCATACTTATGAATCTTAATGTACTTCCTTTTGCCTCAGCAGCAACTAGTATTGTAAATACTGGTGGACAAAGTATTGTATTGAACTTATTTTTAATAGGTTTATTAATAAATATATATAAAGGGAAAA
The DNA here is from genome assembly GCA_963557775.1 of uncultured Sarcina sp. GTDB lineage: Bacteria > Bacillota > Clostridia > Clostridiales > Clostridiaceae > Sarcina. The sequence continues at coordinate 116,283 of CAUWDH010000003.1, read as the reverse complement.
CCATAACTAATTAATTAATCGTCTAGCAGAATGTTAGAGGGATTTTTGGTGCCTAATTAAATATAATATTTTAGCATTTAATAACCACTTAATTTATGAGTGGTTATTTTTTTTGTGCCAGTAATGAAATTTTTATTACTTTAAATAAGATATAAGGAAAATAGATATTAAGTATAAAAATATAAAGCGTTTTTATAATTATTTAATTAATATGTATATTAATTAAATTAGTTTTAATATTTAAAAGATAAAGAAAGTAATTTTTAAAGGCTATATTTAAATAATTATAAGTAAAATAAAATTAATGTATTTAATGGATATAAAAGTGAAAAAATAGATTTTTATGTATTTTTATTAAATTAAATGTAAATTTTGTGAATGAAAAGAAAAGATGATGTTCAAAAGTATTTATTTAAATCAAAAAATAAATTTAATTTTAACTTAGAGATAATTATCAAAAATTTTATTGATAATCATTTTTAATGAGTAAATAAAATGAAAAAAATAAATGTATACGATTAGCATTAAAATATTTAAAAAACCAGAATTGTTGTAAAAATATATTGAATATTCTGAAAAATGAATTATATTATTTTATAAATTCAAAAAAGTGATATTTACATTAAAATATAAGAAATATAAAGAAAAATAGAAAAAAATAGATATAATTTATTTTAATAAAGATTTATATCTATATTTAATTTAATATTATTAAATTTGAGATTTAAAAAAGAAGAAGTATAGTTCTATAATAAAAAACATGAAGTGCACTTAGAAATTAAAGGAAAATCTAAGGCGGTTTGTATTTCAAAAAGGAGAAAAATATAAGAAAAATAGGAATAAAACTATTAAAAATATGTAAATTTCTTCATTTTAATCCTTTTAAGTACAAAATAATACAGGTATTAAGTACTTGTATTAAATAAAATGAAACTTTGCAAGAGAAATATTGCAAATGTTTATTAATGCGAAATAAAATTGATAATTATTAAATCAGAGAACCTTTTAGGTACTAAAGTATCAATTTTATAATTTTTATATTAGGAGGTGAGAAGATGAATGTTTTTGGACCTTTATTTATCTGGCATATAGGACCTCTGGCTATAAATGCTGATATAGTAATTCAATGGTTTGTAATGCTATTTTTAATAGTTCTTTTAGGAGGTTTGGCTACAACATTTAAAGTAGAAAATCCTGGGAAAATACAATGTATTCTAGAGATGATTTATGAATATATTTCAGATTTGGTCGATAGTAATATGGGTTTAGATTTCCACGGATATGTTCCTTTTGTAGGTACATTGTTTTTATTTTTATTCATGCTAGATTGTCTTGGGTTAATTGGCTTTGGACCACCAACAAGAAATTTAAGTGTAGTAATTGGATTTACTGTCATTGCAATATTAATTATTCATGGAACTGCAATTAAAAGAAAAGGAGTTGGAAGGTATTTTAAAGGTTTTATCCATCCTTATGCTGCTATGCTACCACTTAACATAATGGAAGCTATTGTATTTCCTCTATCCCTTTGTTTACGTCTTTGGGGTAATATGTTAGCTGCTGCCATAGTTATGTCATTAGTATATAAATGGTTATATAGTATTGCTTGGGTAGCTCAAATAGGATTTCCAATAATGCCACATTCATTCTTTGATTTATTTGATGGAGCACTTCAAACAGTAATATTTGTAATGTTAGTTGTTATTAACATTAAATTGGAGGTTGAGCATTAGAATTAAAATTTTTGTAAGGAGGTAGTTTTATGTTAACTGGTATAGGAATGGTTGCAGCGGGGATTGCAGTTATGACTGGTATAGGTGGTGGTATTGGAACAGGGATAGCAACATCAGAGGCTATTAAATCAATGACTAAAGAGCCTAAATTAGCAGGAAAGATTCAAAGTTTATTTATAATGGGTACAGGACTTGCTGGTGCAACCGCTATTTACGGATTAGTTGTAGCCATAATAATAATATTTGTTAAGTAGAAGGAGGTACAAGCTATGGATATAAGTCTTTTAGCTGCTGGTATCGCTGCATTAGCAGGGATTGGCGGAGGAATTGGAACTGGAATAGCAACAGCAGGAGCTATTAGAGCAACAGTTAAACAACCTAATATGGCGAGTAAAATACAAGCTATTTTTATTATGGCATCAGGTCTTTGTGGTGCAACTGCTATCTATGGATTAATAATAGCCATAATAATATTATTTGTTAAATAAGTTTAAACTTCTACAAGTAGTATAATAAGTTAATATCTTAAGTAATATTTTAAAAATCTAATTAAAGGAGGTTAAGTTATGGACATAGGAATATTAGGAGCTGGTTTAGCTGCTGTTACAAGTATAGGAGCAGGTATAGGAATAGGTATAGCTGCAGAAGGTGCCTGTGAAGGTATTGGTAGACGCCCTGAGATGATGGGGAAAATTCAAAGCACATTTATATTGGGAGCTGGATTAGCAGAAGCTACTGCAATATATGGATTGGTTATTGCAATAATATTATTATTTGTTAAATAACAATATTTAAAGATAACCTTTGGAAGGAGGTTAAAATAATATGGCAATTAGTTGGGAACAAGTGCTAGCGACAATAATTAACTTTATAATATTACTTATTATATTAAAATATGTTTTCTGGAATAAACTCAAAGTGATGATAGAAGCAAGAGAAAAACTTATTGTAGACAGAGTTGCTATAACTGAAAAGAATCTTAAGGAATCAGAGGAGCTAAAACGAAAAAATAAAGAAATATTAAAGAATGCTAATGTAGAAGCTCAAAAGATTGCTGACATGAAAAAGCAACAAGCTATGAAAAAATTTGATGAAATAGTAAATGATGCAAAAGTAAAGGCAGATTCTATAAGAACAAGAGCAGAAGTTGATATTCAAAGAGAAAGTGAAAAAATGAAATATGAACTTAAACAAGAAGCTGTTAATATTGCTATTGATATATCTAAAAAAGCTGTTGGTGAAATTATAGATGAGAAAAAGCATAAAGAAATAATAGATAAGTTCATTGAACAGGTAGGTGTTTAGATATGTATGAATATTTAGACCGAAGATATGCAGTAGCTCTTTATAAAATAGCTAAAGAAAAAAATAAAGTTTCTCAAGTGATTTCAGAATTAAAAGAAGTTTGTGAAATTATTGAGGGAAATGAACAGTTAAAGGAAGTATTAGAACATCCTCAAATAAGTAGTGGAGAGAAAAAGGATTTTATCAATAAAATATTCAAAGGAAATATTGATGAAGACTTATTAAATTTCATGAATCTTTTAATTGAAAAAGATAGAATAGATAATTTAAGATCGAAGTTTGATCAACTTGAAGCTATTATGTTAGAGGAAAATAATACAGTTAAAGCTACTGTTAAAACCTGCATTAAACTTTCAAAAGAACAGTGTACAAAACTTATAGAGAAATTAGAGAAACAATACAACAAAAAGATAATACTTGAAGAAGTTATAGATACAAGTATTATTGGTGGTGTTTATTTAAAAATAGGTAATGAAGTTATAGATGGAACTTTAGCTTATCAATATAATGAAATAAAAGATTCAATGGTAAATAAAAGATAAAGGTGGTGAACATATGAATATAAAGCCAGAAGAAATAACTTCTATAATTAAAAAAGAAGTTGAAAAATATGAAAAAAAATTAGAAAAAGTAGATTCTGGTACAATTATTCAAATCGGTGACGGTGTTGCAAGGGTTCACGGACTAGATGATTGTGTAGAAGGAGAATTATTAAAATTTCCAAATAATATATTTGGAATGGCTCTGAATTTAGAGCAAGATAATGTTGGATGTGTATTGCTTGGTGAAGAAGAAGGGATAAGAGAAGGCGATATAGTAACTAGAACAGGAAAAATAGTAGAGGTTCCTGTAGGAAAAAATTTATTAGGAAGAGTTGTAAATTCATTAGGAGAACCTATAGATGGAAAAGGTCCTATAGAGGCAGAAGGATATAGATCAATAGAGGTTCCAGCAGCAAGTATTATAGAGAGAAGTTCAGTTAATGAACCTTTACAAACAGGAATAAAAGCTATAGATTCAATGGTTCCAATTGGTAAAGGACAAAGGGAACTTATAATCGGAGATAGACAAACAGGTAAAACTGCTATTGCCGTAGATACTATAATTAATCAAAAAGGAAAAGATGTAATTTGTATATATGTTGCAATTGGACAAAAACAATCTACAGTTGCAAATATAGTAAATACATTAACAGAAGAAGGTGCAATTGATTATACAATAATAGTTGCAGCAACAGCTTCAGATTCAGCACCTCTTCAATATATAGCACCTTATTCAGGATGTGCTATAGGAGAACATTTCATGTATGGTGGTAAGGATGTTCTTATAATTTATGATGATTTATCTAAACATGCAGTTGCTTATAGAACAATGGCATTATTACTAAGGAGACCACCAGGAAGAGAAGCTTATCCAGGAGATGTATTCTATATACATTCAAGACTTTTAGAAAGAGCAGCTAAGCTTTCAAAGGAACTAGGTAGTGGTTCAATGACAGCTTTACCAATAATTGAAACTCAAGCAGGAGATGTTTCAGCATATATTCCTACTAACGTAATATCAATTACAGATGGTCAAATATTCCTAGAAGGAGAATTATTCTTATCAGGACAAAGACCAGCAGTTAATGCAGGAATATCAGTATCAAGGGTTGGTGGTAATGCTCAAATAAAAGCAATGAAAGAAGTTTCAGGTACTTTAAGATTAGAGCTTGCACAATATACGGAATTAGCTTCCTTTGCTCAATTTGGGTCAGATTTGGATAGGGATACTCAAAGAAGATTAGCCAAAGGAAAACGAATAGTAGAAATATTAAAACAAGACCAATATAAGCCTATGCCTGTGGAAGATCAAATCTTTATAATTTATGTAGCTGTAAATGATTATTTATCAGATATTGCTGTTACTGATGTAAGAAAATTTGAAATAGAATTCTTAGAATATATACATGATAATGCTAAGGAGCTAATAGATATTATTCAAAAAGAAAAGAAATTAACTGATGAATTTAAAGAAAAAATGGAAAATACAATCAAAGAATTTAAGAGTATGTTTAAGGAAAAAATATAAAAAAATTAAAGGGGTTATCTAATGACTAATGTCTGTAATACTTCAATTTTACATGAGTTGAAGATATGCAGACATATGTCTCTAGGTAAGGATTATTAAATTTTAGTTAGAATTAAAGCTCTATCTGAATTAAGTTTAATTCATGCCTAGATTATAAAGATTATAATTTTGCTATAAATTCCTTATTTACAGAAAGGAGGAATGAGTTAATGGCAGCTGGATTGTTAGATATAAAAAGAAGAATAAAAAGTGTTAAAAGTACTAAAAAAATAACAAAAGCTATGGGGTTAGTAGCAACAGCAAAATTAAGAAAAACTAAAAATTTACTTGTAGTAAATGATGAGTATTTTAATAGTTTAGATAGAATTAGAGATAAGATATTTAGTGCTATAGAGGTAGGGTGTGAAAGTCCTTTTGTAAATAAAAATAGTAGTGAGAAAAAGTTAATTGTTTTATTCGCATCAAATTCTGGGTTATGTGGTGGATTTAATGCTAATGTAACAACTTATTTAAATAACATCTATAGTGATAACAAAGATAATGTTAGTGTATTTCTTATTGGTAGAAGAGGAGAGGCTTACTTAAAGAAATTTGGCTTTACAATCTATGATAAGTTCTTTGATTTTAAGGAAAATTTAGATTTAAAAGATGCTAGAACTATAAGCAGTAAAATTCTTGAAGCTTACTTAAATAATGAATTTGGTCACATAAGTTTAATAAGTACAGTTTTTAAATCATCTATTGATCAGGAAGTTAATGAATTTATAATACTTCCTTTTACAAAAGAAAATACAAATAATTTAGCTGATAATGATGAAAGTATAATAAATGAAGAAAATGAAAGAGAAGTATTTGAATCAGAAATACCGGATGAAGAACTTGTATCAGTTTTTTTATATAGATATTTAGAAGGAAAATTAATAAATGCAATGGTGCATTCAAGAGCTTGTGAAGAAAATTTTAGAATGCAAGCTATGGATGGAGCAACAAAGAATGCAGATGATATCCTTGAAAAACTTCAAAGTAAATACAATAGAATAAGACAAGGTGCAATAACTCAAGAAATATCAGAAATTGTTGGAGGAGCAGAAGCACAAAAATAATAAGGAGGTATAATGATGGACAAGAATGTAGGAAAAGTAGTACAAGTAATAGGTCCAGTAGTAGACATAAAGTTTGAAAATGGAAATCTACCAAACATATATAATGCTATTCATATAAAACTAGAGAAAAGAACATTGGTTTGTGAAGTTGAGCAACATGTTGGTGATGATATAGTAAGAACAATTGCCATGGAAGAAACAGAGGGATTAAAAAGAGGAGTAGATGCAATAGATACTGGTAAGCCAATTTCTGTTCCAGTTGGAGAAGGAGTACTTGGAAGATTGTTTAATGTTCTTGGAAATACAATTGATAACAAGGGAGATGTTGAATATAAAACTAAATATCCTATCCATAGACAAGCTCCTGTATTTGAAGATTTATCAGTTGTTCCAGAGATGTTTGAAACAGGAATTAAAGTAATAGATTTAATAGCACCTTACCAAAGAGGTGGTAAAATAGGTTTATTTGGTGGTGCTGGAGTTGGAAAAACAGTTTTAATACAAGAACTTATAAGTAATATAGCTAAAGAACATGGTGGTCTTTCTGTATTTACAGGAGTTGGTGAAAGATCAAGGGAAGGTAATGATCTTTTAGGTGAAATGACAGAGTCTGGTGTTATAAATAAAACAGCATTGGTCTTTGGACAAATGAATGAACCACCAGGTGCTAGAATGAGAGTTGCTTTAACTGGATTGACAATGGCAGAATATTTCAGAGACCAAGGTCAAGATATGCTTTTATTTATAGATAATATATTTAGATTTTCACAAGCTGGATCAGAAGTATCAGCGTTACTTGGAAGAATTCCATCAGCAGTTGGATATCAACCAACTCTTGCCACAGAAATGGGTGACTTACAAGAAAGAATAACATCAACAAAAAGTGGTTCAATAACATCTGTGCAAGCAGTTTATGTTCCAGCTGATGACTTAACAGACCCAGCACCAGCTACAACATTTACACATCTAGATGCTACAACAGTATTATCAAGAAGCGTAGTTGAACTTGGAATATATCCAGCAGTTGACCCATTAGATTCTTCATCAAGAATATTAGATCCTAGAATAGTTGGTGAAGAACATTACAATGTAGCAACTAGTGTTAAAAATATATTAGAAAGATATAAAGAGCTTCAAGATATAATAGCTATATTAGGTGTTGATGAACTTTCAGATGAAGATAAATTAATAGTTTCTAGAGGAAGAAAGGTTCAAAGATTTTTATCTCAACCATTTACTGTTGCAGAACAATTTACAGGAATGCAAGGTAGATATGTTCCAGTAAAAGAGACTATAAGAGGATTTAAAGAAATAATTGAAGGTAAGCATGATGATTTACCAGAATCAGCATTTTTATTTGTTGGAACTATAGATGAAGCAGTTGAAAAAGCAAAACAAATGAATAAATAGGAGGGTTAATATGAAAACTTTTAAGTTATTACTTATTACTCCCTATGTTAAAAAATATGATGGAGAAGTAAAAAACATTATATGTAAAAACTCAGAAGGTGAATTTTCTATAAATGTAGACTATCAACATTTTCTATCAACAACTGTTTCTAGTGAACTGGTTATAACTGATGATAAAGATAATAAAATATCATACTTTGTTTCAGGTGGTATGATAGAAGTAAGTAATAATGTAGTTACCCTATGTGTTGATTCTGCTGAAACTAGAGAAGAAATAGACATAAAAAGGGCTGAACTAGCAAAAGAAAGAGCTGAAGATAGGTTATCTAAGAGCAATGAGAATGAGGATGTAATAGAAGAATTAAGAATAAATTTAGCATTACAAAGAGCTATTGCTAGAATAGATTTTTATAATAATAAAAACTTATAAAGAGGAGAGCAATTATGAATAATAAAAATTTTGAAAGTAAAGTAGTATCAAAATTTATTACTATTTTAACAATAATTTCAGCTTTAATAATTATATATATGACCTATCTAGTTGTGAGAAGAGAGGTAACTAGTATAGTTTTATATTGTTCAATAGTATTTATGGCAGTTTTACCACCATTTAGTATGGCTATGTTCAGAAAAATATTTAATAGCATTGTTACAGTACCAGTAGAAGTAGAAAAGAGTGTTAATAATAATTAATAAAAGAATAATAAAAATAGGACAACATTGTTAAATATAATGTTGTCCTATTTTTATTAGATAAATTAAAGGTGGTATTAAGTTAATAATTATATATAGTAAAAGGGTTTTTAATTTTAAAATAGAATATATTAAAGAAAGAAAAGGAACAAGAAGAATTGGTTTTAGGGGGAATTATAGTGAAAAATGAATTTAAGGTGAGTTTAAGCTTTGAAGAAACAGTTTCCTTTTTAAAAAAGGAGCTTGTTAGAGGGAGTCTTACAGGAGATCTTGTAAATGAAAGAGTAATAGAGAGTGATGGAAAAAAAGTTGCGAATTTAATTTTTGTAAAGCATTATTGGAGAGCATCTAATCATGTATCCTTAACTGTTACCATAGATAATTTTGAAGGAGTAGTTAGAGTTTATTCTTTTGGAAGTGGTGGTGGAGAAGGCTTATTCAAATTTGATTGGGGAGCTTCAGAAAGTTTTGCAGATTCAGTTAGAATTGCTTTAAAAAAGTATATTATTAGGTAAGTTATAATTTGATAGTGAAAGAGTTGTTAATTATATATGTATAAATGTGATATAATTTTTAAGGAAGTACTAATTATAATATAAAGTTTTATTATATAGATGAAGGAATATTGCTTGTTTTTTAAAGTAATAATAGAAATTTAAGAGAGCACTTAGATAGAGCTTTGACTCTAACTTAATGATAGTAGTCTTATCTAAGGAACTGTGTTTGTTTATCTTCAGTTTATAGAATATTGAAGTGTTGTAGGCACTAGTCTTAGATAAAGCTAAAGATTAATGTAGAAAGAAACGGGGGAAGAATATATGAAAACTAATTATCATACACATAATCAAAGATGTAATCATGCAATTGGAGTTATAGAGGATTATGTAATAGCAGCCATAGAAGAAAATTATGATGAAATAGGGCTTTCAGACCATTTACCTCACCCAGGGAAGGATATAGATAATGCTTTTAGAATGAAATATGAAGAATTACCTGAATATTTCAATGAAATTGATAAGGTAAAAGAAAAGTATGGACATAAAATATCTATAAGAAAAGCAATAGAATGTGAGTATTTTGAAGATTTTCAGTGGCTTTATACTGAGTTAAAAGAAAAATATGAAGTTGATTATTTATTATTAGGAGTTCATTTTTTCCCATATAAAGGGCAGTGGCTTTATGTAGGTGGTGTTTCTTTAGACAAAGAAATGCTAGAAGCTTATGTTGACCATGTTGTAAAATCAATGAAATCTGGATTGTTTAAGTATATTGCCCACCCAGACCTTTTTGGAGTGTCCTATAGAGATTGGGATGAGGAAGCTATAAAACAAGCTAGAAGAATATTAGAAACAGCAGAAGAAATGAATTTACCAATTGAAATAAATATAAATGGATTTAATAGAGGAACTATTAAATATAATAATGGGACAAGATATCAATATCCTATAAAGGATTTTTGGGAACTATCAAAGGAATATAATGTTACTAGAATTTTAGGTGTTGATGCTCATGATCCAAAACACTTAAAAGACTTAGAAAAGGGACTTAATTTTGCTAAAGAGCTTCAGATAGAAGTAATGGATAAATTAGAATTTTAATTTTTTAAGGTGTTATTTAAAGACAGGTTTTCCTTCTTTAAAATAACACCTTTTTTATATGTTAAGATCTATAGGGAAAGATTCTTTAAAAAGACTTACTACTTTTAATGGTTCTTTAACAATATTATATATTTTTTGTAATAGAGGATATTGTTTTGTATGTTTAGCTATAGTTCTTCTAATATCCCTTTCAAAAAAAGAAGATTTTTATACTATCTAAACTTCAAGAGACATATTTTGAAACTTGTAAAAATAGTTATAAGCTTAACTTACTTGTTGACACATCAAAAGTAATAATCTATAGTTTTTTTCTTTTCTTTGAAAGATTTTGTTATTTTATTCGAATATATTATAAAAATAAAATATAAAGGAGATTTTTTATGGATAAAGGGCAATTATCACAAAAAGATAAAGAAATTTTAAAAATTAATTTAGCGAAAAGTTTAAAAAAATATAAGAAACTTCCTTCAGCCATTAATTTATCTAGCGATAATACTATAGATATTAAATTTGAGGGGATTACGAATGATTTGGAATTAATTAAAAAAATGGTATTGAATAAGATAGATGAAGATTGCCCATTTAGTAAAGAGAGTATTATTTATGAAACTCTTTTCCTTGCAGGAAAAGGTATGGCTGCAAATTATTATTCTTTTTATTGGAGTGTTGGTGGGACTTATTATAATAAACTCTATGTAACAAAAGATGAAATAATTATTTATTCTTTAGATAATTTTTATCGATTAATAAATTCTCGAAGAATAGCAATGTCACAAATAGATTTTATTGGTATATCAAATAAAGATATTGATGGATTAAAATTATCACAAGAAAATTTAATAATGAAAGTTAAACCTGATACTCATAATCACTCCTCAATTTATTATTTTGTACCAGAAAAAAAATCAAATAATGAAGAATTAATAAAATTTAATGATTTATTAATAGATAATGAAGTTCGTAACTTTATACCTAAGAAATTATCATCTAAGGTAATTTGGACTTATGTATTTATGTTTTTTATTTTTATACTAGGAATTCTTTTAGTTATAAATTAAGATGTTAAATGGAGAAGTATAATTTATGATAAATAATGAAAATTTTATTTATGAACTTAAAATGAGAAATGAAGATGCCTTAAATTTTATAATAGATTACTATGGAAATCTATTGTTTCAAATTTCTTATAAATATCTTAAATCTTCAGAATTATCCAAAGAATGTATTAATGATGTTCTTTTAAAAATATGGGATTCCATTGAACAATATAATCCTGAAAAAAGTAGTTTTTCAAATTGGATTTCTTCAATAACTAAATATACAGCTATAGATATTTTAAAAAAAGAAAAGAAACATTATAAAAATAGTTATTTGAGTGAAAAAAATAATTCAAACCATAATAATCTTGAAGAAAATTATATTTCAAAAAATGAATTAATTGAATTAATTCGAAATATAAATTCCTTTAAAAAAATTGATAAAGAAATTTTTTTACTACGTTTTTTTCTAATGAAAGATATAAATACTATAGCAAAACAGTTAAATATGACACCAAATGCTATAAGCTTAAGAATATTAAGAGCAAGGGAAAAATTAAAAGAAAAATGGAAAGAAGAAAACTAATTTGATATTTTCTTGTATCAAAAAGGCAGTCTCATAATACTAAATTATAGTATTGATAGATATAATTAAATTAAAAAAATATATAAAAGAGGATGTATCAAATTACAGATACATCCTCTCTGCACTGCAGATAAATTAGTATTATAATTAAAATATAAGGCTTTAAGGTGTTACAATGTTTGATTTTATTATTGATAATACTAGAAATACCTTGATAAATAAACTAGAATTTAATTTAGATAGGGGTTTAACTCTAGCTAAATTTTAGTGGTCTGTATTTAGTAGACTATATCTGCTTATATTTATCGTATATTTATCTTATAGAATATTGAAACAGATACTAGTAATCAGATAAAAATTTATAAAGAATAAAAGAAGGAATAAAGAAGGATGAATAAAATGACAACAAATAAAGAAATAGAAAATTTAATAAACAATGAACCCATTTCATTAATTTATTTTACTGGAAACACCTGTATGGCATGTGATGTTATTAAAGAAAAAGTTAGTGAAATAATAAAAGAATATCCAAAGGTTAAAATGGGTGTTATTAATGGAGAGGAACAAGTAAAATTAGCTGCTGATTACAGTGTTTTTTCTTTACCATTACTTATTTTGTATGTTGATGGAAAGGAAAGTTTTAGAGCGGGTAGAAATTTTAGTGTTTTAGAATTTATAGAAGTTTTAGATAGATATTATAATATGATGGAACTTTAAAAGTAAAGGGTGTAAGTGGGGTGATTAGCTTTGTCTAGATATGTAATGTCTGATTTACATGGATGTTATGATGACTATATTAAAATGCTTGATTTAATTGAGTTTTCAAAGGAAGACGAATTATATATATTAGGAGATATATTTGACAGAGGTAGTAAGGCTTTAGAGATTTATGAGCATATAGTTGCTAATGAAAATATACAGCTTATAAAGGGAAATCATGAACAATTAGTAGAGAATTATTTTAAAGAAGAAGGCTTTAAGTCTATTAAGGATTTAAATGGTATAGAACTTAAATATGGAATAGATGATATAAGAGCTAAATTGATTTTTAAAGGAATTAAATATCAGGAAAATTTATATGGATATTTAAAAGAATTACCAGTTTACAAGGTTGTTAATAACTTTATATTAGTTCATGGAGGATTGACTATACCAGATGAAAGATCAACATTAAAGGAAATATTAGATTGCAATCCAAGTGAAAACTTATTATGGTATAGAAATCATATAGGTAATGAGAAATATCATTGTAAATATAAAATAATATGTGGACATACACCTACTATAAGTATAGAGGAAGACGGGAAAATATTAAGACGAAAATCCTATATTTATATAGATTGTGGTTGTTCTTTTAGAGAATATAGTGGCTATTTAGGATGCTTAGATTTAGATAATGAGATGGAGTATTATATATAAAATAAAATGAGAATTAATTTTCTTAGTAGAATTACTTAAAACTTAAATAAAACTAGAACTATAAGGTTAATTAAAATTTAACCTTATAAGAGGAATTATTCCATATTTCCATGTTAACATTATATTGATTTAATTTTTAAGGGGGAAAAAAATGATTAATAAATGTGTTAAGAAGGTAATTGCTGTTTCAGTAGCAGTACTTACAGCAGGAGTAATGTTATATGGTTGTGCTGGAGAAACATCTTCTCCTAAAACTGTTGTTAATGATTATTTTAAGGGGATTTCAAAAGGTGATGATAAAAAGGTAACAGAACTTTTATCAGAAGCTCCTGTAGATTTCAATCAAGGGCTTGTGGAAAGTTTTGATGAAAATATTAAGAAGGCACAAAAAATAGTTATAGATAATTTTAAAAAAATTACTTGGACAACAGGAGAGGAAAAAATTGAGGGGGATAAGGCAACTGTAGATGTAAAAGTAAAAGGACCTAATATGATGAAAGCTTTAGAAAGTTATATATCTAAAGCTTTAGAAGAGGGGCTTAAAGCTGCATTTAGTGGAGAAGAAATAACAACAGAGAAAACTGAAGAAATGGTAAATAAAATGCTAGTTGAAGCTATGGGAAAAATGGAGATAGATGAGAGAGAGGGCAAAATAAGCTTAATTAAAAAAGAAGGTCAATGGAAAATAGAACAAAATTCTGAGTTAATAAAAGTTATTTTGGGTGAAATGACTTCACTAAAGTAAATATTTTGAATATGGATGTATCAAATGAAAAGGTGATTTTTGATACATCTTTTATTATATTTTCAATTATTAATTTAAGTTTAAATGTAAACTAATTGTAGAAAATATTGACATGGATTTGAAAGAGTGATATAACAGAATTAGGAATTAGCACTCAGTAAGACTAAGTGCTAACAAGAAGGTTTTGCTTTGAGAGGAGAGGATTAAATTGGAAAAAAAGCAATTTAAAGCTGAGTCTAAAAGACTATTAGATATTGTTATTAATTCAATTTATACAAATAAGGAGATTTTTTTAAGAGAATTGATTTCTAATGCTAGTGATGCTATAGATAAGGTTTATTATAAAACTTTATCAGATAGTTCATTAACATTTAATAAAGGTGATTATTTTATAAAGTTAATACCAAATAAAGAAAATAGAACTTTAACTATAGTAGATAAAGGTATTGGTATGACTGAAGAAGAACTTAATGAAAACCTTGGTGTTATTGCAAAAAGTGGTTCTCTTCAATTTAAAACTGAGAATGAAGCAAAGGAAGGTTATGATATAATAGGGCAATTTGGAGTTGGATTTTATTCAGCTTTTCTAGTTGCAAAGAAAGTAACTGTTATAACTAAGGCTTTTGGAAGTGATAAGGCTTATAAATGGGAGTCTGAAGGGGTTGACGGCTATACTGTAAGTGAAGCATCTAAAGATGATTTCGGAACAGAGATAATATTAGAGTTACAAGAAAATAATGAAGATGAAAACTTCGATGATTATTTAGAAGAACATAAATTAAAAGCATTAATAAAGAAATATTCAGATTTTATTAGATATCCAATAAAAATGGATGTTACTAAATATAAATTAAAAGAAAATAGTGATTCAGAACGTGAGGAATATATAGAGGAAGATACATTAAATAGTATGGTTCCAATATGGAGAAAAAATAAGCAGGAGTTAACAGAAGAGGATTATAATAATTTCTACTTTGAAAAAAGATTTGGTTTTGATAAACCACTAAAACACATGCATATAAGTGTTGATGGTATGATAAGTTATAATTCTATATTATATATTCCAGAAAATATACCATATGATTATTATAGTAAGGAATATAAAAAAGGTTTAGAGCTATATTCAAATGGTGTATTAATAATGGAAAAATGCGAAGCTCTTTTACCAGATTATTTTGGTTTTGTTAAAGGTATAGTTGATTCACAAGATTTATCATTAAATATTTCAAGAGAATTATTACAACATGATAGACAGTTGAATCGTATAGCTAAAAATATAAAAACTAAAATTAAAAACGAGCTTGAATCAATGTTAAAGAATGATAGAGAAAAATATGAGAAATTCTTTGATTCATTTGGAAGACAATTAAAATATGGAATTTATGATGACTTCGGTGCTCATAAAGATGAATTAAAGGACCTTGTAATGTTCTATTCATCAAAAGAAAAGAAAATGGTAACTTTAGATGAGTATGTTTCAAGAATGGCAGAGGATCAAAAGTATATTTATTATGCTTCTGGTGAAACAAGAGAAAGAATTGAAAAAATGCCTCAAACTGAAATGGTTCTTGATAAAGGTTATGAGATATTATACTTCACAGAAGATATAGATGAATTCGCTATAAAAATACTTATGAATTATAAGGAAAAAGAATTTAAATCAGTATCTAGTGGTGATTTAGGAATAGAATCAGATAAAAAAGAAGAAGAGAAAGTAACTGAGGAAAATAAAGATTTATTTGCAAGTTTAAAAGAAGCTTTATCTGGTAAAGTTAAAGATGTAAAAGCTTCAAATAGATTAAAGAATTCACCAGTTTGCTTAGCAAGTGGTGGTGACATTTCAATAGAAATGGAAAAGATATTGAAAACAATGCCTAATAATCAAGAAATTGAATCAGAGAAGATTCTTGAAATAAACACTAATCATGAAGTATTTAATTCATTAAAATCAGTGTTTGAAAATGACAAAGATAAATTCAACTTATATGCTAATATTTTATATAATCAAGCATTATTAGTAGAAGGGCTTAGTATAGAGGACCCTGTGGAATTCACAAATAACATTTGTAAATTAATGAAATAAAAAATATATAAGAATGTACTAAAAAAACTTTGGTACATTCTTATTTTTTTAGTTATAATAAATGGTATAATCTTATAAATATAGACTTAATTTGGGGGAAGTCTTAACTAAAATAAGAAAACAAAAGATAAATTTTTAATAACTTAGGAGGAACGATGGAACGGGATTTTTTAACTAAAATAATATTAGTTTTACTTGCATTAGTTGGATTATACTTTTTATTTATACTTTTAAAGGATTCATCGAGAGAATTGAAGAATGTTAAGTTAAAGGAAAAGAAAAATAATGTAACAGCCATATCAGGATTTATTTCTAATTTTTTTGATGCTTTAGGAATTGGTTCTTTTGCAACATTAACAGCATTTATAAAAACTTTTAAACTTACTAATGATAGGGTTTTACCAGGAACTTTAAATGTTGCTTGTACAATACCTACAATTTTTGAAGCTTTTATTTTTGTAAAGTCTGTTAAAGTATCACCAATTACATTGGTTTCTATGATTATAGCAGCAATATTAGGAGCCACTATAGGAGCTACATTTGTTTCTAAATTTAATGAAAAAAGAATTCAAATAATTATGGGTATTGCCTTATTTATAGTTGCAATAATTATGCTTTTATCACAAATAGGATTATTCCCAGTTGGTGGAGATGCATTAGGATTAGTAGGGTACAAGTTAATCATAGCTGTTATTATTAACTTTATATTAGGAGCATTAATGATGGTTGGAATAGGTTTATATGCACCATGCATGGCACTTATATTTGCTTTAGGAATGAGCCCAAGGGTAGCATTTCCTATAATGATGGGGTCTTGTGCATTTTTAATGCCAGTAGCATCAATTAAGTTTATAAAAGAAGAGGCATATGACAAAAAAGCATCTTTAATAATTGCTTTTTTCGGTTCTATAGGAGTACTTATAGCTGGATTACTGGTTAAAAGTTTACCATTATACATATTAACATGGATAGTTATTGGAGTTGTTTTTTATACATCTTTTTCAATGTTTAAATCATACTTAAATAACAAATAAAGATTTTAATTAAATATTACATAAACTGAGACTTAATTTTAGATAAAATTAAGTCTCAGTTTATGTTTATTTCTAAATTATAGTGTTACAGGTACTTGTTATTAAGTAAAATAAAAGAGCGGTTATATCAACTAAACCTCTCTTTTATTTTATCTTTATAAATATATATCTTTATCTGCTAATTGTTAAATCGTAGATTTGGATTGGCAGTTAAAGAAAGTGGATTAGAAGTTGAAACTTCTCTTTTTATTTTTTAGTAAGCACTGAGCTATTAGTCATTCTTTCTTTGTACATTATTCTCCATAATATAAAACCATATACAGCACCAGCTCCATATTGAAGAATTGATATGGTATTAGATAAGTCACCAACAAACATAGATGGATTTGATATACCAGCATGTACAGTTTGTATAATAAACATTATTACTCCTAAACTATTTGATACAAGCCAAAAATACCATTGTTCAATAAACCTTTTTCCTGTTAAGAAAACTGCAGTTATTGTTAATATAGAAGTAAAAGAATCTAATATAACTTGTGGATCTTTAGATATTTTTATATTAAATAATGAATTAAGGATATTAGGTAATTCAGTTAAGAATATAGCATATAATCCCCAGCAAATTATAACACCTATAATGGCATAGATCCAATTTTTGGTTGTAAATTTTCTTATGGCAATTTCTTCAGAGTTATTTCCATTCATATTTCTTCTCCAAGCTATAAAGCCATAAATTTGTAATGGTAATAGAATTAAAAAGTTTTTTATGAATTGCCCATATAGATTACCAGCTAGGGCTATAATTGCAAAAGTACCTGTATTAATCCACCACCATACATATCCAGAGATACTTGCTTTTGCAGTATAAATAGATACTAGTATTCCTGATAAGGTAGATATAATTCCGATAATTCCAAGAACTGAAAATACTTCTTCAACATTTCCACCTGGAATAAAAGCAGGTAATAAGAATACTATTATGCTTGCTATTGTAAAAAATAAGAAAAATGCTTTTTGAAAAGCGGTGAAATTTTTATAAAACTTCATTTTAATATCCATCCTTTGTGAAAAATATTTATTACAGATGATAAAATACACCCTGTAGTAATTTCCCTTTTAAGCCATTAATAATATTAATAAAAAGTAAATAAGATGTCAAAGATTTTTTTGAATAAAATATAAAATAATTTAAAATATAATGCAAGAACTGAAAAACTCTATAAAAATATTAAAACTCTTTTTATAGAGTTTTTCTAAAACGTTTAATTTTACCAGAGGTGCTTAATGGATATTTGATCAATAAATCTTTATAAAATTCCTTAGCCTTTTCTTCGTAGCCAGATAAGATTTCTATTTCCAGTTCATAATCAACTTTACCAAGATACATACTATAATCTAAATCTAATTTAAGCCATAGAAAAGGATGAGTACTGTACCTTTCAGTGACTAATGAACCTAAAAGAGTTACCTTTCCATATTGACTTATATCGCCTATATATTCCTTTATATGAGGATTATTTAAATCTATGCTATTAGTGAAAGTATGTAAAGCTATGGAGCGTTCTTCTTTTCTTTTTATTATTCCATCATTTTCAAGAGGGTATTTAGCTTCTAAAGTGAGTTGATCATTTATTTGCCGTATACGTAAAGTTATATTGTTTTTATATAAGTCATTATTTTTATTATCATAATAGTAATTGATTTGTAGGATTTTTTGAAAATTATTATTTATAAAAAATGTATTTTTTATTTCATAATAACTATCTTTTGTTAGACACAACTTAATTTCATTTTCTAACATATTTATAAAATCTCCTTTAATAAAATATGTAATATTTAATATAAAATAACTTTTACTATATAAAAAGTATACCACAATAATAGAACCTATATAATGTAGAATTAATTTGGAGGAGTTTTTTATTTTTAAATAAGGTTTACCTTATTTAAATGTAGATTTAATTTAGGGGAAGTTTTCACAGCACCTGAATATTTAGTCGCAGTTATCTATTATTTAATATTTATAGAAGAGAAGAAGGATATAACCTTTAGTAGCAGAACAAAAAAAGCTATATTAAAAGCAAAGAATTTAATTATAAGCTTTCAATATAGCATACTATATATTATTTTTCACTATCTAGTACAAACATACTTACTATTGAAGATAATATAGCTCCACATATAGGTGCAACTATAAATACCCATAATTGAGATAGCGCAACTCCACCAGCAAATATAGCTGGTCCTATACTACGAGCTGGGTTAACTGAAGTTCCATCTATAGGGATTCCAACAAGGTGTACAGTAGTTAAAGCTAAACCAATAGCTATTCCAGCAACAACTGTATTTCCTTTTTTTCCTGTTACAACTAAAATTACTAGTACGAAAATGAATGTTAGTACAAATTCAGTTAAGAATACTCCCCATGTAGCAAAATGTCCAAAACTATTTTGTCCCATATTAGATACAGGCATATGACCTGATTTTAATATAGCAAAAAGTATAGCAGAACCTAATATAGCACCAAGTACTTGAGAAATTATATAATAAATAAGTTCTGTTAAAGTTATTCTTCTGTTTATAAACATTGCCACAGAAACAGCAGGGTTTATGTGACATCCAGAAATAGTACCTATGCTATAGCACATTACCATAAGTGCTAAACCAAAAGCCATAGCTATTCCTAGTATTGCAATACTACCATGAATTCCACCACCAAGAACAGCTGCACCAGTACCTATAAAAACAAGTACAAATGTTCCGATGAATTCTGCAAGAGCTTTTTTCATTGCCATTTTTGTTTCCTCCTATGTGATTAATAAATTATCGTTCACTATGTTATTTTAACTTTATTTAGAAAAATAAATAGTGACATTGTTCTAGATAATTTAGACAAAAAATTTATTATTAGTTCAGAAAAAATTATGATATAAGTTCGATCTTATTAATTTAATAAATTAGATTAAGCCTTAAATTATCTATATTTAGTGTTCCCAAAGCTAAAATATTATACTTGTAATGTCTCTAGTATATTTGATTTAGAATTATAGTAAATATAATACTAAACTTATAGCTTTTTATTCCACAATTACCTATAATACAACAAATTAAATAAAAATTCAACTTTAATTAGAAAAAAATACTTTTAGTAGAAATTTTTTTTGAATTAATTAAATTAAATTATATATATTTTAGGGAAAATATATATATTAAAATTTTATGTAAAGTGTGTATCTATGAGTTTAAGGTGATAAAATAAAGGAGATGGTTATAATTAGTAAAATAAATATTGGATAATTAATGAATATTTATTTGAAAATATAATGTTATATATTATGATTTTAGGGGGAGTTTTATGAAAAATATAAAAATAGGAAAAAGTAAAATAGAAACATCCAATATAGCTTTAGGTTGTATGCGAATAGCTGGTATGGAAAAAGATTCTGTAGATAAATTAATAAAAACAGCTTTAGATGAAGGAATTACTTTATTTGATCATGCAGATATATATGGAAAAGGACAATCAGAGATAAAATTTGGAAAAGTTTTAGATTTAAAGTCATCTATAAGAGATAAAATTGTAATACAAAGCAAATGTGGAATAAGAGCAGGTTTTTTTGATTTTTCTAAGGAATATATTGTAGAATCTGTAGATAATATACTAAAGAGATTAAATACAGATTATTTAGATATATTATTGCTTCATAGACCTGATACATTAATGGAACCAGAGGAGGTAGCAGAAGCATTTTCTCTTTTAGTTAATTCAGGAAAGGTTAAAAAATTTGGAGTTAGTAATCATAATCAAATGCAAATACAACTTTTGAATAAGTATTTAGAGGATAAAATTATAATTAATCAACTTCAATTAAGTATAACTAATAGTTCTATGATTGATTGTGGATTAAATGTTAATATGGAAATAGGTAGTGCCATAAATAGGGATGATAGTATTTTAGAATTTTGTAGATTAAACGATATAACAATACAAGCTTGGTCACCAGTTCAATATGGATTTTTTGAAGGAACATTTTTAAATAACCCTAAATATAAAGAACTTAATGAAAAATTAAATGAAATAGGTTCAAGATATGGTGTAAATAATAATACTATGGCTTATGCATGGCTTTTAAGACATCCAGCTAAAATACAACCAATAGCAGGGACAACTAATGTAGAAAGACTTAAAGAAATATGTAAAGCATCAGAGATTAGAATTACAAGAGAAGAATGGTATGAAATTTATAGATCAGCAGGAAAAGTACTTCCTTAACTAAGTATTTAAAATGTAAAAGACCTCAATGAAGAGTATGTTTTTTCATTGAGGTTTTTTATTTTATCTGAATAACTACAACTAAGCATTCAGATGGAGTCAAAGCTCCACCTGAATTAAGTCTACGTTTATAAATTAAGGTTTTGTTTGTATAAATATTGTTATTTTAAATTTTTCTTTATATTATTTTTGGCTCCAATATAGGTTGCAAAAAAGTAAGAACCATAAATAAGAAGCACTGAAAGTAGTGTTATTATAATATTCCTAGTTATATTAATAGCACCAAATGCTTTTACTACTGTTGAGGCTATTTTTAAACCAACTATAGAATGTATTAAAGCTACTACAAGAGGGATTAAAAAATAAATTCCTATTTGAATAAAAAGTGATTTATTTATCATTGAATTATCAACACCGACCTTTTGAAGAAGTTTATATCTTTCTGCATTATCTGTTGATTCAGTTAGTTGTTGAATTGCTAATAGAGCAGCAGAAGCAATAATGAAGATAAGACCTAAATAAATAGCTAGATAGGATACCATAGCAGAAAGACCTAGAGAATTTTCTATCATTTCTGTTTTGGTCATACCGTAAATAGGATTTTTAGTCTTAGTATATTTCTTTTGAATAGTTCTAATTTTTTCACATATAATTGAAATATTATTGTTTGAATTAATATTTAAATAACTATTAACCGCTGTAAGACCATTAAGAACAGAATCATTAACAACTATTACAGCTAAATTAGCTTTCATAGAACTATCATATAATACTTCATTAATTGGAGTGATAATTCCAGGGGTTAAAGCTTTATTATTAATAGTTAAAGTTGTATTTTTACTTAAAAACTTAGTAATAGGTTTAACCATATCATCTATATCTGTAACTATTCCATATTGATTGTTTTTTAAAGATATAGGCTTTTTATTTAATATTTCTAAGGTTTTATTTAATTGAGATAGTTTAATAACTTGAACAGTCTCATTAGTTTTTATAGGATAATAATTACTTAAAGTTGATGTTTTAGAAGGAGTTAAAAGATTGTTGAAATGGATATTACTTGTATAATACTCAATATCAGAATAATCTTTTGTATAGTCATTTAGATTTAATCCATTATCCTTTAAGATGTTACTTATATTATTACCATTAAAATTCCAAAGTGTCATATCAAATTGTGATAGATCTTTAAGGTTACTATTTATAGCTTTATTTATGCCAAGCCCTCCAGAAAGTGTACAAATAGAAATAAATAGCATCAATGAAATAAAGGTCATAGAAATAAATGTTGTATTTATTTTACTATTTAGTTGTCTTGTAATAAACATATTAAGTTCTTTTAAGTAATATTTTTTTCTTGTTTGTACTAATTTTAGTATAAAACCAGCAAATGAAAAGAATAAAAGTAAAGTTCCAAAAGAACCAAGAAAAACAGCTGGAAAAATAATTTGAGGAGAAATTATGGCTATTCCGTTTTTGAGCATCATATAATAAGCACTTCCAATCATAAAGATACTTATAAAGAACAATATAACAGATATCCAAATATTTTTGATTAATAATTTCTCATTTTTCTTTTTAGCATTAAGTAAGTCAATAAGTTTTATTTTTCTAAGAGAAAAGTTATTAAATATTAAAATTATTAAATATATAATTATAAAGCAACCTATAGTTTTCATAGCTGCTGAAGGTGAAAATGTAAATGTGAAATTAGTTAATTGCACTTGAAAAAGTTTAGCTGTAAATATTGATAAACCTTGAGAAAGTATAACTCCTAGGAAAAGCCCTATAGATAGAGATAAAAATCCAATAAGTAAGGTTTCAATAAATATTATTTTTGAAAGATGCCCTCTTTCCATGCCTAAGGTCATATATATTCCAAATTCTTTTTTTCTTCTTTTTATTAAGTAACTATTAGCATAAAGAATAAGAAAGCCTAGAATAAAGGAAACAAAAACAGAAGCAATTCCCATAACAACATTTATATTTTGAAAAAGAACTTTCTGTAACTCACTTAATTTCATCATTATAGATTGTGAGTTTATTGAATTAAAGGTGTAAAAAATACAAACTCCAAAAATAAGTGTTAGAAAGTAAATTGTATAATCCTTTAAGCTTCTTTTGATATTTTTTAATGCTAAATTAAAATACATTTTTATTATCACCTCCAAGTAAGGCGATAACTTCAATTATTCTATTAAAGAATTCCTTTCTTGAGTCATTTCCTTTAATTAACTCATTAAAGATTTGTCCATCTTTTATAAATAATATTCTATTAGCATAGCTAGCAGTAAATGCATCATGGGTAACCATCATTATAGTAGCATTTAAGTTTTTATTAAGTTTTTCCATTGATTCTAATAAATCTTTTGCAGATTTAGAATCAAGAGCACCAGTAGGTTCATCTGCTAGAATTAAAGATGGATTGGTTATAATAGCTCTAGCAGCAGCTATTCTTTGCTTTTGTCCTCCAGATACTTCATAAGGAAATTTATTTAATATATCGGAAATATTAAGTGTTTTAGAAATTGCTTGAACTCTAGCATCAATTTCTTTATGATTTATCTTTAGTATAGATAAGGCTAGAGCAATATTTTCATAATTAGTTAATGTATCTAAAAGATTAAAATCTTGAAAAATGAAACCAAGAGAAACTCTTCTGAATCTAGCAAGGGCTTTTTCGCTAAGTTTTGTTATTTCTTTTTCATTTAAATAGATATAACCACTACTAACTTTATCTATAGTAGAAATACAATTTAAAAGAGTAGTTTTTCCACTTCCTGAAGCACCCATAATAGCAATAAATTCACCTTTATCTACAGAAAAGCTAATATTATTAATGGCTTTAACTACATTACCTTTTTTACCATAATATTTTTCGATATTACAGACTTTTAAAATTTCTTTGTTCATTTTAAATATAACCTCCTAAGAACTTCTATAGTTTAATTTTAATGATTATAGGAAAGTTCAACCATAGAAGAGTATAACAAAAACCTTACAATTTTGTTATATTAGAATGTTAGCATATCATTAATAGGAAAGGTTAATGTTACTATAGTATTTTCCAATTCTTTTGATCTTATATTAATTGATATACCTAGTTTTTTTGATAAAGTTTTACAAAGATAAAGTCCTATGCCAGTAGATTTACCAAAAATACGACCATTAGTACCAGTATAGCCTTTTTCAAATACTTTAATTAAATCTTTTTCTTTTATACCAATTCCATTATCTTCAATATTTAATGATATAGAGTTTTTATTTTTAGTTCCATATATTTTTAAAATTTTACTGTTTTTTCCATATACTTTATTGAATTTATTAGAAGTTGGTTTATAATAAATTCAATCCATTTAGTATCTGAATAAACTTCATAATCTAAATCAAATAAATTAATTTTTATATTTTTCTCTATTAAAGCATTCATGTTTCTTTTTATTATCTTATTAACACTAGATTTTAGGTTAAATTTATTTATAATATAATCTTTTTCTAAGGTGTTACTTCTAGCATAAAAAAGTGCTTGCTCTATATAATTTTCAATTTTATTTAGTTCTTCATCAATACTATTGGTAATTTCAGATTCATTATTTTCTATGATGAGCTTTGAAATAGATATAGGGGTCTTAATTTCATGAACCCATGTTTCAATATACTCTCTATACTCCTTTGAAGATATTTTAAGTTTAGAAACCTCATCATTCATTGATTTATTAGCAATAGAAAGAATTTCATACAGTAAATTTCCTTCTGGAAAATCTCCATTATCAATTATCTCAGAGATAAGGAATTTTTTATCTATAGCATTTAAATTAAATAGAATTTCATTATAATATTTTCTTTTCTTTAGAAAATCAACAATATAGAATAATATGGATGCTATAAAATTTATAGATATTACAAAAAAAATAGCATAAGAACCTATACCCAAGGAATTTAAAAGAAAAGCAGTAAATATTAAGGTTAATATAGTGATAATTACAAATATAATTTTATCCTTTAAGTATTCTATTAATTTCATAAGAGTATATAACCTTGTCCTCTCTTAGTTTGTAAATAATCCTTAGCTCCTAGTTCTTCAAGTTTTTTTCTAAGTCTGTTTATATTAACAGTTAAGGTATTATCATCAACAAATTCTTCATCTTGCCAGAGTGCTTTTATTAACTTATCTCTAGATACGATTTTCCCTTTATTTTGGAATAAAATATAAAGAATTTTACTTTCATTTTTAGTTAAATCTATTTTATTAGCTAAAAAGGTTGCTTCACTAGTGGATAAATTATAAGTAAGTTCTCTAAGTTTAAATATTTCATTACTATTATTATAAGTTCTTTTTAAAAGTGTACCAATTCTAGCAAGAAGTATTTGAGTATTGTAAGGTTTTGTTATAAAATCATCTGCTCCTAAATTTATACTCATAAGTTCATCCATATCACTATCTCTACTAGTAACGACTATTATTGGGATATTACTAGATTTTCTGAGTTCACGGCAAATATAAAATCCATCATAATATGGTAAATTAATATCTAATAAAACTAAATCAGGACTTTCATTAATTATACAATCTACAATATTTTCGAAATCAAAGCTAAAAGAAGTAGAATAACCATATTTATTTAAGATTAAGGTGAGTTCCTTTACTATTTTCTCTTCATCTTCAACTATAAAAATTTTAAACATAAAGATCCCTCCACAATAAATTAAGATTCAATAGAAATTATTTATGAATATGCCTTTGTTTATCTTTAAATTTTCAAAACTAAGATATTATAAATAATAATCATCAGATAAAATCTACTTAAATTATATTATATAGTGGAGTGGAAAGATAGAAACTAATAAAAAAACCTTAAAGTTATATTAGGGAAGAAAATTCTCCCCTTAAATACTTTAAGGTTTTTTATAATACTTAAACATAAGTATTATTTTTTATTTTCATTCATTTTTTTTATAAAATCTTCATCCTTCATTAAATCTTGAACATAATGTTGGAATACTATTTCAGAGTTTTCTTCTTTAAATTCTTGATTTGTATTTAAATAATCTAAATAACTTTCTAAAGCTTTTTTACTTTTACTAGGTTTTAGTTCATCTAAATTAATACCTTTGCTTAAGTCAAGAGAATCAAGTTTTACAAGGAACTCATCAAGAATTATAGCTCTTGTTTTTATTGATGTTTCTATATGTTCTAATTTTTTATATGTGTCTGCTAAAGCTTCTTTACAACTATTTAACTCTTCTAATTCTTTTCTTACATGTTTAATTTCTTTTCTTAATTCTTTTATAGTTTCATTCATGTTGAAGACCACCTTTACTTTTTCTTTAGATTTAATATATACCAAGCAGCTCGTCCAAATCAACAGTTAATGCAAACGATTAACTTAGCTACATAAGGAAAACAAATTATCCTTAGATGATAATTTGTTTTAAATTTTCTATCTATATATAATTATATCCTAAAAACACATATATACAAATATAATTTTAAAAAATAAAAAATAAATTTTATATATTACCAAACATAACCATAAATAGCTTCAGACATAAGCCTTCTATTGTAACCGACAAAGATAGTTCCATCTATGTCTACAACAGGAACAGAATTTTCATTAGTTTTAGAAAGCATTTCTTTTTTCCCTTCAGGATCTTTTTCAACATCAATAACTACTAATTCTTTATTAGTGCCTCTTAAATATTCTTCAGTTTTATCACACCAATGGCATCCGTCAATTCTATATAATTTTATCATTTGTAATCACCTCGTATTTATAATTATATGGCAACAAAATACTTCTATTTTTTAGTAAAGAGATAAATATTGTCACACTTCTAATTTAATTGTATATAACTATGTTCTATTAATCAATAGATTATATTTAAATTCATATTATATATAGTTAATTTATTTTAGAAAAAGCAAGAAAATATTAAATTTTATAGTTATTAGAGTGGAATAGTCTAAAAATATAAAAGAAAAATCTTTTTATTTAAGACCAAGTATATCCATAAATAGCTTCAGAAATAGCAATTTTATTGAATCCAACAATTATTTTGCCATCTACATCTAATACAGGAACTTGATTTTGATGACTTTTATTAATCATTTCTTTTTTTGCTTTTAAATCTTTTTCAACATTAACAATATCAAATTTTTTTCCGGTAGATTTTAAATATTCTTCTTCTTTAGTACACCAATGACAATCATTCATTGTATATAGTTTTATCATTTGCAATCACCTCTTAAAATTAATTTGTGATTTTATTCTATATAAATGAAAATAAATAATCAATAGTTAATCATTATCAATTTTAGATATAGGTTAGCGATATGAAAAGATAAAAATAAAATTTAAGAAAAAAACATTAAAATATTAAATTTCTTAAGTTAACTTTACAATGAAAGTAAGTCTTTTTATTAAATTTGATATATTTTAGTGATTGGATAAATATACCTATATATTTAAACCTAGATTAGGTAAATTTTCAAAAATAGGAAAAGGTGGTGGATTAAAACTCCATTTAGCCATATAAAAAATAAGAATTAATATAAAAATTAAAGAAAGAAAATTTAATATTGTAAAATGTTTTTTTAAGTTAATTATATAGATAAAGGTGGAAGAAGCAACTAAGCAAGCTATTATAAATATTAATATATCTAATAAGAATATAGATTTTTTAGCGAAATGATAATAAGAATAAAAAAGTATAGGAACAGTTAAGATACTAAATGACATGGATAGGAAAATTCCAAGAAAAAAGTTGTTAAAATTCCCCTTATTTTTAATATAAAAAATTATACTATAAAATAAAATTGAATAAGAAGCCAATTTCGTGTGTTCCCAAATACTTTCATTTACTGCTGAAAAATAACCTATAAAAGCTATATTCCCTGATAAATCATATGTAAAATGAAGTAAGGTTCCTACAAAAAGACAGAAGATAAAAGCTTTAATAATATTTTTTTGTTTCATTTAAAATCTCCTTTATTATATTGATTTTATAGTTTATTTAAAATATTATATTCAAACATTATAAAAATATACAATTTTTTATAATGTTAAATTTGTAATTAAAATATAGAAAAGATTTTGATATTTATAATTTAATATTAAAGGATACTTTAGTTTATAAAATTTACAAAAAAATCAATAAGTATTGATAAATTTTGAAGTGAAGGTTAAATTCTTGTAACTTAATAAAAGGTTCATTTATTGTATACAATTTATAAAAATATTAAAGGTATAATTTAAAGCATAGAAAACAGATAGATAAAAAGTGTATCTTTAATAGATTGAAATATTACAAAACATAAAGAAAAAGGGAGTGGCCAATTATGAGAAGTATATTAGATATAAAAAACTGTGCAATAACTGAAAGTGACTTAATAATATATAAATTTTTATGTAATCATTCAGATGGTACAAGTAGAGAAAATATAAATAAGTTTTTAGCTAAGTTTATGATTCAACTATGAAATACTTTTATGAATACAGTGATGATGATATAGTAACTAAAAAGGCCTTAAATAGATTGTTAAATATTGATAAAGAGAGTTTTTCAGCTATTGTTATTTTATCAATATATTATAAAGTACTTAAGTCTGAAGTAGGAAAAGAACTGATTAAGGATCATGTAATAGTAGGAAGTAAAGCTAGTAATAAGACTATTAAATATCTAATGAATAAATCAGGATATTATGATTATATATTATATATGTTAGCATTAAGTGAAAATTTAGGATTAAGTGATGATTTTATTGAAGGGATGCTAAATGTATTTAGCTATAACGGAGAGTTAATTAAAGAAGAAATAAAGCTTTTAGATGTATTTAATAATAAATATTTAATGTTAGATAGATGCATCGGAATAAATAAAGCTATATAATTTAATTAAGTATATTAAAGTTGTATCAATATAAATTATTGGTACAACTTGTTTTTTTAGGGAGGAGTATATGGGGATTCTAGTTGTAAAGATTGCAGCGGTAAATTTGGGAGGATTATCTATATTTTTATTGTTTTCTAAAGAAGGGGAAGTTGGAAAAAGCAATATTATATTTTCTCTTATGACTTATTATGTATTTGCCATAACTTATATAAATTATACTATGATAGGAACTGAGTTATATTCAAAAAAGGCAATGATATTATTTTTAGCTCTTTTAGCAACTATAGCTAATTTTGTGAAAGGAAAAAGTTATGTTGGGGCAAGAGTATTAATGAATGCAGCAATATTAATGAATTTATATTTTTTATTTTTTTAAAATAAAATGGGAGTGTCTCAAAGTGGAATTTTATCCTCTTTGGAGATACTCCTTTTGTTTCTTTAGTTATACTAATAATGGTCCTGTAATATTTTATTTTTACTTTTAACAAGTTTTGTTATATTAATTTATATAAATAATAAAATTTTAAATAAATACCTAAGTGTATTTTAATAACTAAAAATAAGTTATTAAAATATAAGCTGATGGAATTAATGCTATAAGACCAAATATACTATATAAGGCAAAGGTCTTTACGTAAGTCAGACTACTAGTGTTTGTATTGGCTATTACAAATTTATAGGAAATTATACTAGCCATAGACCCTATTAATGAAAAAAGTCCTCCAGCATTTACTCCGAATATTAAAGCTCTATAGTTATGGGTAAATGATGCTAATAGTAAAGTAGTAGGCACATTACTAATTACTTGACTAAGACCAAGTGCAATAAAGTAAGTGTGAATTTTACTAATTAATAAACCAGATATAAGAGTTTTTACAGCTGGTATTGCTGAAATATTACCTATAAATATAAAAAAGCCAGTAAATGTGATTAATAAAGAATAATCAATTTTTAAAAATAGTTTTTTATCAACAAAAAATGTTATTATAACTATTAGACAAAAAGCTAATTGAAAATTAATTATATGAAATACAGAACCTATAACTATCAAAAATAGTATTAGATATGAAAAAATTAACTTTTGACTAGTAACATGAACTTCTTCAATAACAACATTTAATGTATGATCTTTCTGTAAAAATATTAATACTAATAAAAATAAGAATGCTATTACAGTCATTGGTAAAGTTGCACTAAAAAATTGTTCATTTGTAAGATTAAAATGTGTAAAAATGTACAAATTTTGAGAACTTCCCATAGGTGTTAAAGCACATCCTAATATAGCACTAATTGTTTGAAAAACTATTAATTTAACAGGATTAAAGTTGGCCTTCTTTGATAAAATTAGGCCAAGAGGAACAAATGTTATTAATGCAACATCATCAGTTATTAACATAGAACTAAAAAATGTTAGCATTATCATTATAAAATAAATTCTTCTAGAACTTTTATCTTTATGAAGAAGTCTTGTCCCAATATAATCTAAGAATTTAAATTCTTTTAAGGCTGTAATAACCACCATAAGGTTAAATAATAAAATTAATACTTTAAAATTAATATAACTTAGCTTTGGAGGAGATATAAAAGAGGTAATAATAGCTAATATTACTGCAATAATTAATATTGCTTCCTTTTTACAAAATTCCTTAAGCTTATCTTTATTCAAACTTTTTGAATCCATTGTTTCTCCCTCTAAATGTAGAATATAAATTAAGTCTAACAATATAATTTTAACGCAATTAAATTCATATATCAATAAATAAAAAAACAAAATGTTAAAATTATTAATAAAGTAAGTATATAATGTAGTATATTTTAATAAAAATATAAATAAATATATTTAAAATAATTTAAGTAAGAAGTTTCAAGTAAGTAGAATAAAATAGAAATTAGTATAAAAAGCTAAAAAATATTCTATATTTAAACAATATAGTAGACAATTATAAATATTAATTTTAAAATATAATTAACATATTATATACAAATACGGTTAAAATTAATGGAAGTTGAATTTAATAGATTATTAAAGTTATTTAGTAATTTGAAGAATTTTTATTTTAATTTGAAATATATAGGAATAATATGTTGAGTGATAAATTTGGTAATTAATTATGAAGGATGGGATTAATAATGCTTTTTTATAATGGTTTCATTAAGGAAATAAAAAAATTAGAAAATAAATATTATGAAATTAAAATGTTATATATAGACGGAAAATCAAAAAAGGATTTTGATTTATATAATGAAAAAGGTGAGATAAAAAGTATAGAATTTAATAATAATGAGGAAAATGATTTTCTTAAAGCTTTAATGTACTCATATGCTTTGAAGAAGTATAGTGATTTAAATGAGTTAGAACCAATAACAAATAATTTTAATGTTCCAAGTGTTTTAATAATAAATAATGTATTATTAGCTTTAGCAGAAAAAAATATAAATATAGACAAGCATATAGAGGAATTTAAAGATGTAATGAGAAAAGATTCTGAAGAGCCAATGGCTTTATTATTAAAAGATTTATATGATTATTACATAGAAAATGAGACTGTTACAGAAGAATTTTTGGATATGAATATAATTCAAAAAGGAATTGTAAATGAAAATAATTATAGTGAATTAAGAAAGTTATTATTCAAATCTACAGCTATAGAACTTATTTTAGATTCAAGTAACTTCGATAGTTTAGATGAAGTAGAAAAAAAGCTTGCTAAATATTCTATTTTCTTTGGATCTATAGGTAATGAAAGATGCAGAGAAATTGTAGGACAAGACTTAAGAGAGCTAGCTAGAGTTTATTATGATGAAAATTTAGTTGATGAAGCTAAAATAATGGATGTAATAAATTCTATAGATAATATTTATAATTATTTTTCAGATAAATTTAAAAATACTAATAAGAATGGTTACAATTTTTCTCAATGTATAGAAAAATTTGAATCTCTTATAATAGCAAATGATAAGGAGCAGGAAACTATGAGTAAAGAAGAAAAAGATGTAAAAGAAGCAAAAACAAAAAAAGATGAAAAATCTAAACTTCCAAATTTCAGTGCAAGTAGATTTGAGATAGAAGAAGCTGAAGTTAAAGAAGAAGAAAAAACAAGTCAATCTAATGAAAAATTAGAAATATTAGTTGAAAGTATAAAAAGTGCTAAAGAACTTAAAGAAGACTTAGAAGAAAGTGTAGAACTTCATCAAGTTATAGATGAGCTTATTCCTGCTAAGGATATAATAAGAAAAATGAAAGCTAAAAAAGAGAAAGAAATTATAGAACAACTTAAAAAAGTTGGGGAAATCCTTAAAGCAGTAGAAACAGATGAAGCTATAATATTAGATTTTACACCTTTAGATGAAGTTGTAAAAATACTAGGAGATAAAGGTTATAAAATAGAAATAAGTGAAGATAAGGTATCTTTAAGTTGGTAATTTAGACTAAGAATTCAGATGGAGTCAAAGCTCCACCTGAATTAAGTCTATGTTTATTAGCTATTAAATAAAAGTAAGGGGACTGTTCAAGGACAGTCCCCTAAAATTATTCTAAAATTTCTCCTGTTTTTATATTTATTGATATACTTTTATTAGGCAATGGAGTATTTTCAGTATAATTATCACCAGCTTGAGGGAGTAACACAGGAACTATTTTAATAATATTACCTTTGATATTTCCATTAAATTCACTTATTACGTGTATGGGACCTCCTTGAGAGCCTTCTCCCATGCTAGAAAAACAATCTATTATATTATTGTTTTCATCATACAAGTTAAAAGAAATAAAAGGAGAATCAAGATAATATTCATATTTTAATGAAATAGATATTGGTGAAGTTGTTAATTCTTTTATTGTAATAGATTTATTATTCTTATTAAAAATATCTTCTTTAAATTCTATAGTTTTATTTATTTTAAAAGTGTTAATTTTAGATATCAATTCAGCTAAGGAGATTTCCTTTTCAAAAATCCAATTTCCGGTTAATAATATAGGTTCTAAATCAGATTCAGTAGAAAAGTGAGCTCTCATTGATAGAATTTCTAATTTTATTTTGATTTTAGAATCAGAGGAACCATTAAAGATATCTTCAATTATTTTATTGTTTTTATAGGCTAGGGAACTATGATTTTTTAAATTATCGTCCATTAGCCTAGTATTAGTGAAATTATTATATTTATCATTATTTATTTTATCAGATAAAGATGATAACGTACCTCGCCCTAATTTTTTATCATTTATTGATAATGTGATATTAGGTTCTATATATTCTATTTTGTTTTTGGCTTTAATGAGTCCTTTATTTTTACTTTTTGAGATATCTATAGAAGCGGTTGTTTTTATTGAGTGATTATCTAAAATTAAATCGTTAATTTTAACTGAGATATCATTTGATATAACTTCTTCAAAAAAAACATTAGAGTATTTTTCTATTTCTGGATTTTCAATATTTAGAAGCCTTTCCATCGTTGTTTTAAATTCCTTAATTTTAGCTATAACGGTTGGGGTGCTCAAACTAAGCGCGCCTATTCCAAGAACTGTAATAGAAGCAACAGCAATTTTCTTATTTAAATTATATTTTTTTACTTTATTAGCTTTGAAAGCTTTATCTATGGAATTTCTAACTTTAACATCTAATTTATCAGATACTTTTATATGGTCTATATTAAAATCTTTCATATTAATTTGCTCCTTTTAGCGAAATTTTTAGTTTTTTTAATGAACGACTTATTATACTTTTTACAGTTCCTAAAGGAATATTCTTTTGCTTTGATATATCTTTTAGTGCCATATCCTCCATATATCTCATTAGAATAATTTCTTTATCTTTATCTTTAAGTGTATTTAATGCTTCATATAGTTCGAAGTTATCATCATAATCTATAGGATTGTAACCTAAAGAATCTGAGAAATCATCTATGTTTAAATTAGTTGTTACTCGTTTTTTACAGTTAGTCTTACATGTATTGATGAGTATTTTTGTAATCCAAGTATTAAAATACTGAGGCTCTTTTAATGTTTTTAAAGATTTAACAGCTTTCATTATGGCATCTTGAATGGCATCTAAGGCATCATCTTCATTTTTCATATATACAAAAGCTATTTTATAAAGCTTTCCTTGAATTGGATTAATTTAAGTTGATATAGAGGGTTTTTTTAGTGTATCATATAAGCTGAGATTAATTTAAGCAAAGTTTTAAATCTATCTGAATTTTAGAGGAAGTTATTTAGGGCATAACATTAGGTTTTTATGTTTAATAAAAGAGAGTGTGTAAGTCCTAGTTATGGATAAAATATTAAAGAAATTTTGAGAGATAAGGTGTATTAAATATGGAAGAATTGAAGAAAATAATAGGCGAAATAACAGTTTCAAAGGTTATAAAAATAGTATTGAGTAATAAAAAAAATAAAGACTATGATTTTAATAAAATAGTTTTTTCCTTAAAGGAAAATAAGAATGGCGAGTTTTATCAAATTGAAAAATATACTGATAAGCAAGTTTTCCATGAAAATATAGATTTTAAAAGTTTAGAAGAAAAGGTTAATGAGTATATAAAAGATAACTATAAACAATTAGGAGCTTGGACTGATGAATATACATTTGATGTTAAAATATCTAAAAAAGGTAAAATTCTTTTAAATAAGAGAAAATCAGATAACAAAGCTTTAGTTAAAAAGTTACATAACAAAGAAAAAAATTACATACTTAAAGAAGGAATAATTATAGAACCTCTTATAGATTTAGGAGTTTTCACTAAGGAAGGAAAAATTGTTAAAGCTAAATATGATAAATATAAACAAATAAATAGATTTATAGAACTTATAGATGATGAAGTAAAAAATAAGGACCTTAAAGAGCTTACAATATTAGACTTTGGTTGTGGTAAATCATATTTAACATTTGTAGTTTACTATTACTTTGCAAAAATTAAGAACATAGATGTTAAAATAATAGGTTTAGATTTAAAAGCTGATGTAATTAAAAAATGTAATGACATAGCAAAAAGATACAAGTATGAAAATTTACATTTTGAACTTGGTGATATTAATGGATTTAAATATAACAATAAAGTAGATATGGTAATAACACTTCATGCTTGTGATACAGCAACAGATTTTGCATTATACAATGCAATAAAGTGGAATACAAACATGATATTCTCTGTTCCTTGCTGTCAACATGAATTTAACAAACAAATAGAAAGTGATGAATTATCTATATTAACTAAATATGGAATAGTTCAAGAAAGAGTAGCAGCACTTATGACAGATGCTGTAAGAGCAAATCTTTTAGAAGCCATAGGTTATAAAACTCAACTTTTAGAATTTATAGATATAGCTCATTCACCAAAAAACATACTTATAAGAGCATCAAAAGGAAAGGTATCTAAGGAAAAAAGAGAAAAGGCATTAAATGAAGTTAAGTCATTGATGAATAAATTTAATTTAGTGCCAACTTTATTCAAATTATTACAAGAAGATAATTTAATATAATATAAAATTAAATCTTAGTATTAATAAAATTATAGATTAAATTGAAGATATAATAAAAAATAAATAGAAAGACTTCATATAGATTAAGTTTCTATATGGAGTCTTTTAAAATTTTATTTTCTTAATTCGCTATATTGTATATGAATTCTGTTTTCTGGATTTTTATCAATTGAATATAACACAATTAAAAAAATCCATTCTAAAGGTTTCATTAAGAAGTAAGTTAAATCAGCAGAAAATTTTGTATTTATATGCTTACTTAGTGGATATCCATATTTGTCATAAAAATATCTAATAATTTTATGAGTTTTAGGTGTATATTGCTCTAAAATATTTTCAAAAGCATTTGCTATTAGAAGTTGTCTATTCACTAAAATTCTTTTATTTTCTCTTATTCCAGCTCTTAAAGACTTAACTATTTTTTTATGTCCTCTAGCAGATACAATACATCCATTTATTCTT
This sequence comes from uncultured Sarcina sp., assembly GCA_963557775.1. Classification (GTDB taxonomy): domain Bacteria; phylum Bacillota; class Clostridia; order Clostridiales; family Clostridiaceae; genus Sarcina. The sequence goes on along the minus strand of CAUWDH010000003.1, from coordinate 80,358 downwards.
AAATTTTTTATTAAGATGTTCTTCTAGTACTCTTACATTGTCCATTTTACTTTTAAGAAGAGAAATATACATAAAACTTAAACCTAAGTAATTAAGACCTATAATAATCAATATAGGAGAAAGGACAATATCATTAGAGTCCTTCACACCTAATAATTGTGTGAAGATTAACAGTCAAATACCTACCACTTAGCAACAAAGTTGCTTGAAGATGGGGGATTGTAACTCTACTACACGAGGTACTAATGGATGATATCCTCCCTCCTCAAACGTAGGTTACATTATACGCTAATTGACAGTAACGTAAGTAGAAGAGTTTACTCAACTACTTCTTTGGATTGGTTTTCAATATATTGTATACCTTTATTCCAAAGATTCATTGCTCAAATTCTATCATCATTAGACGTGTAAGAACAATTTTTACAACAGAATATGTGATGTTTTTTATTTCTGTTAGCTTTTTCAATATGTCCACATTTAGGACATTGTTGACTTGTATACTTAGGATTTACAGCTATAACCATTGAGTTATTCATCTGTGCTTTATATTCAAGATACTGTCTAAACTGGTAGAAAGCCCAAGAAACAGAAACATATCTGTTATTAATATTTATTTTTTCAGTAGAGGTTCTAATTCCTGTTAAATCTTCAAGTACAAATAATGTATTTGCACCATATCGGTCAACGAGTGCCTTAGTGATAAAGTGGTTTAAATCACTTATCCAACGGTTTTCTCTCGATCCTATTGATTTAATTCTTCTTTTAGCAGATTTAGTTCCTCTTATTTTGTAGGTTTTTTCTTAATATTTTATAGTGTCCTCTTTTTTGTTTAACTTGCTTTCCACTAAAGAAAGTAGTTTTACCAAAACTATCATAGATAGTAGCTACAAAATTAATGCCTAAGTCGATTCCTACAATTTTATTAATTTCAAATGGAGTAGTTTGTTGGTATTCTTTAGTCATTGGAATGTGTAAAAAGTATTTTTTATATTTATATATAAGTTTTGCAGTTCCAAACTTGTAAGAACCATCAAAGTATTTCTTCATGCCTTTAGTTTCATATGGTATTTGTAGTCTACCATTTAAACTATTTATAGAGAATTTGCCGAGTTTAAGAGAATAATCTCTGTTAAAAACAAGGTCATATTCTAAATTTTTAAACTGTACTAAATTAAAGTCATGTCCATTAGACTTATTGGTTTTATACTTAGCAATTACAGTTTTCATTACTGATTGAGCCATTTGAGATTTAAGACCAAATTGTTCTCTAAGATAAGTGTAAGTTGCTTTATTTAATTCCGATTGTTTTAAGCAATTATTATCATAGATATACTTAGAAATGTAATTAAGTGCTTTTCTAATTTGTACCATAGTTTGAACTAAACACTCTACCTGTTGATCAGTAGGTTTAATTTGTATTTTAGAAGTAGTTGTTATTTCTATAATACCCAACTCCTTTCACTAAATTAATTATAATACTATTTTTAGTAAAAGCAAATAGAAAATCTTAATAAAAAGGGTGTTTTGGTAATAATTGAAAAAATGCCGTTTAGCTACGCTACGAGCAATTCCTCTCCCACCTACTTCGTTGAGGTGGGAGTGTTCTTGGATTTTTAGATGAAAAAATAATATACAATGCTATTCTCCTTAATCATATTGAAGTTATATTTCATTTTGATTGTACTATTTATTTTTAATTAATTCAATCTATTTTTATTGTTTTACGATAAATTAACATTGTTTTAGGAAGATTAAGATTTTATTTATATTAAGGGAATATTCAATAAATAAGAGAGAAACAGCCTATATTTCTAGAAAAGGTAGGGATTTTCAAGAATGATATAGAAGAGATAATAAGATCTTAAATGTTAATATTATATTGGAAAATATTATTTTATATTGAAAAAAATTACATAGTATTTTATATTAAAGATAAATAGGTTTTAGAAAAAGGGGAATATGGTGAATAAGAAGGGGATTTTTATTGCGTATTCACTGGCAGCAACTATTCTACTAGTGAATTTAATTTTTTATTTTAGTAATAAGTTAGAAAAACCATTATATTTAAAAACTTATTCAGAAGTAAAGTTAGGTAAAATTATTTTTGATGAAGAGAGTGGTACTTATATTGTAGATGAAGAAGTGTTAAATAGTAGTGATGAAAAAAATAAATTAGTTTATAGAATGGAGCCTATTGAAGTAATTGCTATAAAAAATTCTAGTGATAATGAGTATCAAGTACTTAGAGGAGAGTTACCAGAGTTTAATAATTTAGGATTAAAAGTAGGATACTATGGTGAATTGGATGGAGATTATAATTTTATTGATGATGAAACCTTTATGTATAGTGGAGGTATAGAGGAAAAAGAATTCATAAAAGGCAATAAATATATAGAAAGAACAAAATTCATTTTGGAAATGCCGTTAGAAGATGAAAAGATAAAGGATGAACTTTTGTTAAAACCAATAACAAAGATTAAGCTTGTTTTAAGCAGTAAGAGAACAGGAGAATTAAAAGAAGAACTTATTGATATAGGTGAAGCATATGTAATAGAAGATGATGAAAAGAATTTTACAAATGAATATGCTACGAGTGGTTTAAATAGAGAGTGGTGGAATTCTAGTTTTTATTTAAGTAAGAGAGAAGAAGTAAAAGCTATTGAGATGAAGTCTATGGAAGTGTTAAAAAAGAATTATTTTGTCTATGTAGATGGAAAAGAAATAGATAATATAGAGTTCCCATTGAAGGTAGAAGATAAAGAAAGTGTAGAAATAAGGATAAAATCAAAGGAAAAAAACTTTGAAAGAATAAAAAATCAAAGAATTAATTTAATAATTAGTGATGGAAAAAAGGAGAGAGTTGAAAGTAGTATATTTACAGATTTTAATGATTTTAATGAATTGACTCTTAAGGATATAAAGGAGCTTGAAAAATACAACAGTAAAGGAGGAAGTGTATGAAAAATGCAATTAATAAAATTTTTATTGGACTGTTATTTATAATTATAGATTTAAATATGAATAATATAGATATAATGCCCAATTTTATTGGTGCAATATTCATTATAGTTGGCTTAAATTCATTAAAGTATTTAGATGATGAAAAGAAGTATTTTTCAAAAGCCAAAAGCAGAGCTTGGAATTTTCTTATAGTATGTATTCTTAATATAATAATTTTCAACAATTATGTAGATTTTTCTGAAGATTATCCAGTACTTAACTTGATTTTTGCTGTTGTTACAATATCAATAAATATTATGATTTATTATAATTTGATAAAAGGAATAGTAACTTATATAGTTACTGATTATAATTCGGAGTTAAATGAAAAGTTTAGAAGAATATTAAACTTATTTTTAATTGTAGGGAGTGGACAAATTATAGTAGTTTCATTAGCTCTTAATATTAATAATAGTGTATGGCTATTTATCTTTGCTATTACTGTAACTTTAGTAGCATTAGGAACAGAAATTTCTTTTTTAAGAGCTATTAACAAATTAAAAAACTATTGTTTAAATTTATCTTAGGACTAAATTTTAAAAGAAGTTTAACTTTATATAATTTGGCTCTGTTTTAAATAGTGGTTGACATGTAAGAGAGGTATTAATAAAGAATAAGTTTGTATGGGTACTACTATCAATAGAGAAGATAATATAATAGAGTTTTAACTATTTGTTTTAATTTACAATTAGTTTTAATATTAAAAAAATATAGCTTTTTTATAAAAAAGCTATATTTTTTATATAAAGTTTAATTTAAATAACTTGGTAGAAATAGTTATTCAACAATTTAAAATATATATTATTTTAATTATAACTATAATTTAAAAGGAGTGATTAATATGAGAAAAAATAGAAAAATGATTATTTTTTCAATGGCTATTTTATTAGGAGCTATTATGCATCTATCCATTGGAGGAATAGTTACAAGTAAACAAATTTCAGATCTTCCAGAAGAAAATGAAGTTTCATATATAGAAATATACCACGATTATATATGTGGTATATCTAAGTATCATTCCATTGAAGGTGATGCGGGTGTATCAGAAATTTATAGTGTATTGTTATCAGGTAAGAAAAATAAAACATTGAAAAGTGTAAATGATTTACAATCTAATGTGAATGGCAAACTTACAAAAATAGTGTTAACTGATAGTTCTAATAAAGGTACATCGTTGTTTACATACCAAGGAAATGATGGTAAATACTATATTGAAAAGCCATATGAAGGCATTTATGAAATATCAGTTCAAGGATATGAAACCCTTACTCAATACTTTATAGCAAGTTAATTTTTTCCTCATTCTTTATCTTAAATATCAATTTTTATTTAAAACAAAATCTATAATTTAAGTTGTAGTTTTTGAGAAATCGTGAGTTAGCTAATAATAAAATAATTATAATAACTATATTGATAATTAGAATATGCAAGATAAAGTGCCAAAATTTTAATTTATGTTAAATAATGTATAGATAAAATGGGAATACTTAGCCTTGAGGTCAAGGAAATAACTTTCTAGGAGATGATTTTATGAAAAGGGCAAAAAAAGTTTCAGCAATTTTATCTTTAATATTAATCATATCTATATTCTTAACAAATTTTGGTGTAATAGTAAAAGGGGAAAATATAAATACTTCTATAGTTAAACCTAAGTATGTATTTTTATTTATAGGAGATGGAATGTCTCAATCACAAGTTAATGCTACACAAGTATATTTAGGAAGTCAAAATAGTAAAGAAATAAATTTAAAAAGATTAGGATTTACTAAATTTCCTATAGTGGGGAATGTAACTACACAGGATTTAACTTCTTATTGTCCAGATTCAGCTTCTACAGCTACAGCAATTGCAAATGGCTATAAAACTTATAGTGGAGTTATAGGTTTAAAAGGAGATATGAAGAGTCATCCTGAAAATCTTGTAGAAAAGTTTAAGAAAAATGATTATAAAGTTGGAATAGTTACTTCAGTTTCTTTAAATCATGCAACACCAGCTGCATTTTATGCTCATAGTACTTCAAGAGGAAATGTTAATGAAATAGCTATGCAAATGGCAAATAGTAATGTTGATTATTTTGGAGGAGGCTCTATAAATTTAAAAGATGGGATGGAAAAGGAAGCAGTTTTTAATTCTCTAAAAAATAGTGGCTATAAAATTATTAATGATAAAGAGGGAATTTTAAATTTAAATAATAATTCTGGCAAGATCTATGCAGTAAGTCCTATAACTCAAGATTCTGATTCTATACCTTATAGAATAGATGGGAAAAAAGGAGATTTAGAATTAAAGGATTTTGTAAAAAAAGCTATAGATGTTCTTGAAAATGATAAGGGCTTTTTTCTCATGGTAGAGAGTGGGAAAATAGATTGGGCTTGTCATTCTAATGATGCTATGACAGCTATTGGAGAAGTTATTGCACTAGATAAAGCAGTAAATGAGGCTATAGAGTTTTATAATAAACATCCAAAGGAAACTTTAATACTTGTTACAGCAGATCATGAAACTGGGGGACTATCAATTGGCAATACAAAAAATAAGTATAATACAAACTTTAAGTTATTAGAAAAGCAAAAAATATCTCAAGTTGCATTAAATCAATATATAGAAGAATATAAAAAGTTACATAAAGGAAATGAAAATATAAATGATGTAATGCCTTTTGTAAAGGATAATTTTGGATTAATAACAAAAAATGATTCAAGCTCAAATAACAATGATTATAAAGAGTTAGTTTTAAGTGATTATGAATATAACAAGCTTGAAAAAGCATTTAATGAAAGTATAAAAGATAAAAATAATAAGAGTAAAAGTGAGAAAAATAAGATACTTTATGGTTCTTATGATCCATTTTCAGTAACAGTTACACATATTTTAAATAATAAAGTAGGAATAGGATGGACTTCATATTATCATACAGGAATGCCAGTTATGGTTTATGCCATGGGGAATGGTTCTGAGAATTTTATAGGATACTATGATAATACAGATATATTTAAGAAGTTAGTAAATTTATTATTTGTGTAATAAATGTAGACTTAATTCAGATGGAGTTTTGACTCCTTCTGAATGTTTAGGAAAATTTATGTTTTATTAAATTTTTATTATTATTAATACATATAATTCTTAATAGTCTAAAAAATTGTAATTAGGTTGTAATTAAATTAATATATAATATATTCAATAGAATATAGATAAGATTGGAGGCATTTACTATGATATTTGATGGACATTCAGATATATGTACAGATATAGTGCAAAGAAGATTAAAAGGTGAAAAGGATATAATAAAAAGAAGGCATTTAGATAAATTCAACAAGGGTGGAATAACAGGAAGTATTTTTGTTATGTGGGTAGATCCTCCATATACAGATAATCCAAAGAAGAGAATTATGGAACTTATAAAAACAGTTTCAAATGAATTTAATGAAAATAGAGATATAATAAAACATATTAGAGAATTTGATGATTTTGAAAAAGCAAAGAAGGGTGGAAAATTAGCTATTGTTCTAGGCATGGAAGGTTTAAGTCCTATAGAAGATGACATAGAACTTATTGATGCCTTATATAATTTTGGAGTTAGACATGCTTCTGTAACATGGAACGAAAAAAATAAATTAGGAGCTGGAGCACCTCAAAGTAATGATTATGGTTTAACTAAAGAAGGAGCTAAAGTTGTTAAGAGAATGGAGGAACTAGGAATAGTAGTTGATGTTTCTCATTCAAATGAAAAAACTTTTTGGGACATATGCGAGATAGCAACAAAACCAATTATTGCTTCACATTCAAATTGTAGAGCTCTTTGTGATGTAAAAAGAAATTTAACAGATGATCAGCTTAAAGCCATTGCCAAAACAGGTGGATTAGTTGGGTTAAATTCATATAGAGAGTTTATTGATGAAAATGTGGACAAGCAAGATTTAGAACATTTAATTAATCATTTGGATCATATGATAGAAGTAATGGGAATAGATCATGTAGGATTTGGCTTTGACTTTTTAGATTTTATTGAGGAAGAAGAAATAGGAAATCATATGGAAATTGGAGATAATTCTAATACCAGAGGATTAGAAAATGCTACAAAAGTTAAAAACTTAATAGAGTTATTGGGGCAAAGAGGATATTCTAAAGAAGATATAGAAAAAATAAGTTATAAAAATTTCTATAGAGTAATGAAAGAATGTTTTAGAGATTAAAATTGTAGGAGGGGATACTAATGGAGAATTTTAAAAAAATAAATGTTGATGATTTAAAGGAAAGTGCTTTTAAGTTAATAGGTAAGGATTGGATGCTTATAACTGCAGAAAAAGAGGGAAAAGTTAATACAATGACAGCTTCTTGGGGTGGATTTGGTGTTATGTGGGGGAAAGACGTAGCATATATTGTTGTTAGACCACAACGTTATACTAAAGAATTTATAGACCATGAAGGTAGATTTACCTTAACCTTTTTTGATAAAAGTTTCAAAAAAGAACTTGGATATTTAGGGAGTGTATCAGGAAGAGAGGAAGATAAGATAAGTAAGAGTGGTTTAACTCTTAATAATATTAAGGGAAAGCCCTACTTTAAAGAGGGAAAAATAGTAATAGTGTGTAAAAAGCTTTATTCTCAATATTTAAAACCAGAAAACTTTGTTGATGATGAGTTATGTAATCACTGGTATCCAGAAAAAGATTATCATGAAATGTATATTGCAGAAATAGAAGAGATTTTAGTTAAGTAAAAACTAAGTACTTAAATAGAATGTATAAACTTAAAGGTAGATGTAATAGTGTTACATCTACCTTTAAGTTTGTATAGAATTTTCTAATTATTACTTGGTTACATCAATAAAGGGTATAATTTAGTTACAATAAAGTGCAATTATAATATATTTGTGTAAATTTGTTAATATTATATATTTTGTAAATATTTGCATAAAAATGTAGAAATTAATAAAAATGTGTGATAAGATTGGTTATAGGCAAAATAAATTAGCCTTAAAAATAATTTATAAAATAGGGGGATTTTATGAATAACGTATTTTTTAAGGAGTTTCTAATGATTAGCGAACTCAAAACAATTTTATTTTTGGGCATATTGGTATTATTATTTACTGTAATGAACAAATTTCAAAAGAAAAAAATTGATTTTTCAAAGAGAATGCTTATTGGTACAGGTATCGGACTATTACTAGGGGTACTAATTCAAGTTGTGTCTGGTTTTTCTAGTAATCCAATGGAAATTACATTTGTTAAAGAAACAACTAAATGGTATGGGTTAATAGGTAATGGATTCATAGACTTGATTAAAATGCTTGTAATTCCTTTAGTAATGGTATCTATTGTTCATGTTATTATAAACATGAAAGAAGGTGCCAATATAGGGAAACTTACTAAAAATTCAATTATTGTAACTATGGTGATGGTTGTTATTGCAGTTATTGTTGGACTTGCTGTTGGTATGATATTCAATGTTGGTAGTGGTATGAGTGTTTCAAGTGGATCTTCTGAAATTAAAGAAGTAAAAACAGTTGTTGATACATTAAGAGGATTATTACCAGCTAATCCTGTTGAAGCTATGGTTAATGTTAATATTATAGCTTTAGTAATTTTTTCAGTATTCTTTGGTCTTGGAGCTAATAGAATGAAGAAAAAATATTATGAAGTTATAAAACCTTTCTTAGATATGATCAATGCATTGCATAAAATTATTATGAGTGTGGCTATGACTATTATAAAATATATGCCTTATGCTGTTATTCCATTATTAGCTAATACAATAGCTCAAAGGGGTATTTCTAGTATTTTAGACGTTGGTATATTTATAGTTGCATTATATACAGCTGTAGTAATAATGTTTATTATCCAACTTATAGCTCTAGCATTATTTGGTTATAATCCACTAATATATTTAAAGAAAGCAATTTCTGTAATGGTTTTAGCTTTCACATCTCGTTCAAGTGTAGGGTGTCTACCAGTTACAATTGAAACTTTAGTAGATAAAATGGGAGTTAATGATGGAACAGCTAGTTTTGTTGCTGGTTTTGGGACAACAGCTGGTATGCAAGGATGTGCAGGAATATTCCCAGCGTTATTATTAATATTTGTTGCTAATGTAACAGGAATGCAAATAGACTTTACCTTCATAGGAATGGCTATCATAGTTGTTACTTTAGGATCACTTGGTATTGCAGGGATTCCAGGCACAGCAACTATGGCTGCATCAGTTGCATTATCAGGTGTTGGAATGGCTTCCTCTTTTCCATTAGTTAGTCCAATATTAGCTATTGACCCAATAATAGATATGGGTAGAACACTAATTAATGTTACTGGTGCTTTAACTAATGCAATGATAGTTGATAAAATATTAGGCGAAGTAAATATGGAACAATTTAAGAATATGAATTATGAAAAACAATTAGAAACTCAAGAATAAAACTATTTATTAGACAGTCAAGGGAGAATTATTCATGATAAACAAAGAAAAAGACTATATAAAAATATTAAATGAAGAATTAATTCCAGTTATGGGATGTACAGAGCCAATTTCAGTAGCTTATGCGGCAGCAAAAGCTAGAGAAGTATTGGGGAAAGAACCAGAAAAAGTACTTGTACAATGTAGTGGAAATATAATTAAAAATGTTAAAAGCGTTACTATCCCTAATTCAGGAAATTTAGTTGGTATAGAAGCAGCTACTATTTTAGGGATAACTGGTGGAAATGCTTCAAGACAACTTGGTGTAATAAATGAAGTAGATGAAGAGGCAATTAAAAGAACCCATGAACTTATTAAGAGAGAAAGTTATTGTAAAGTTGAATTATTAAAGAGTGATATTTTACTTCATATTTTCATTACTGTATTTAATGGAAATGATAAAGTTTCAGTAGAAATTAAGCATAGTCATAATAACATTTCCAAAATAATTAAGAATAATGATATATTATTTGAAAATGTTGAAGAGGAAGGGAAATACCTTGGGGTTTTATCTGATAGAAGTATTTTAAATGTGACAGATATAAAAGAATTCGCAGATAATATAGAGATAGATAAAATTAAGCCATTACTTGAAAAACAAATTAGTTATAATATAGCTATTGCTAATGAAGGATTAACAGGTAAATATGGTCTTGGAATTGGTAAGATTTTATTAGAAAAGTACCCAGATAATATTATTACAAGGATAAAAGCTTATGCAGCTTCAGGTTCTGAAGCTCGTATGTGTGGATGTACTCTTCCTGTTGTTACAAATTCAGGAAGTGGAAATCAAGGAATGGCATGTTCTATACCAGTAATTGTATATGGAAGAGAAAAAGGATTTAGTGATGAAAAAATTTATAGAGCTTTAGCATTTTCAGATTTAATAACAATTCATCAAAAAACTTTTATTGGTAGATTGTCAGCATTTTGTGGTGCTATAAGTGCTTCTTGTGCTAGTGGAGCTGCTATAACTTACTTAGAAGGTGGTTCTCTTACTCAAATAAAAAATACTATTATAAACACTTTAGCTAACATATCAGGAGTTGTTTGTGATGGTGCTAAAGCATCATGCGCATCTAAAATATCATCAGGATTAGATGCTGCAATAATGGCTCATCATCTAGCAATGAATGATAGAGTCTATGAAAATGGTTGTGGTTTAGTTAAGGAAGATGTTGAGAATACTATTATTACTATAGGTAGACTTGGAAAAGTTGGAATGAAGGAAACTGATATTGAAATTCTTAATATGATGTTAGGTAACTAATATAGCAGATTCAAATGGAGGAAGTAAAATGCGTGTAATAATAATTGGTGGAACTGCTGCAGGTATGAGTGCTGCAGCTAAGTTAAGAAGAGTTAATAGAGACGTTGAAATAGTTGTTTATGAAAAAAGAGATTATGTATCTTTTGGGGCTTGTGGTCTTCCTTATTATGTAGGAAACTTTTTTGAAAGTACTAATAATATGATAGCTAGAACTAAAGAACAGACAATAGCTTCTGGTATAGATGTATTAACTCAACATGAGGTTGTTGATATTGATGTAAATACAAAAAAAATAGTAGCAAAAAATCTTTTAACTGGCAAAGAAATTAATGATAATTATGATAAGTTGATGATTGCAACTGGAGCTAGTCCAATAATTCCAAAAATTAAAAATATAAATCTTAAAAATGTATTTACACTTCATAGTATGGAAGATGGAATAGCTTTAAAGAAAGCAATGGAAGATCCAGAATTAAAAAAGGTTGCTATTATAGGGGCTGGTTTTATAGGGATAGAAATTGTTGAGGCTGCAAAACAATATGGGAAAGAAATTCATGTTTTCCAAAGAGAAGATAGAATTCTTAATATACCATTTGATAAGGAAGTAACTGATCTTCTTGAAGCGGAGCTTTTAAATCATAATGTAACTTTATCATTAAGTTCAACTGTTACAGAACTTAAAGGGATTGAAAAAGTTGAAGGTGTAGTAGTAGGAAATGATATTTTTGAAGCTGATATCGTTGTACTGGCTGTTGGAGTTAAACCTAATACTGAATTTCTTGCTAATACAGGAATTGAAATGAATAAAAATGGTGCCATTATAGTAAATAATAAGGGAGAAACTTCTATTGAAGATATTTATGCAGCTGGTGATTGTGCTACAGTTCCTCATATGCTACAAGAAAATAGCTATATTCCATTAGCTACAAGTGCTAATAAATTAGGAAGAATTGTTGGAGAAAATCTTGGTGGATTAAATTCAACACACCAACTTACTTTAGGTTCAAGTTGTATTAAGGTATTAGATATGGAAGCTGGACGTACTGGCTTAAGTGAGGAAGATGCAAAAAAACTTGGAATAAATTATAGTACTAAATTTATATCAGATATGAATCAAACAGATTACTATCCAGGACAAGAAAAAATTTATGTAAAAGTTATTTACGATAAGGTTAGTAAAGTCTTACTAGGTGGACAAGTTGTGGGCAAGAAAGATGCGGTACAACGAGTTAATGTAGTTGCAACTGCTATTTATAATAAAATGACAACTACAGAGCTTGGAATGTTAGATCTTTGTTATGCTCCTCCCTTTGCTAGAACATGGGATGTATTAAATGTAGTAGGGAATGTTTCTAAATAAATTAAAAGTAGGAGGATATATCGAAAATGTAGATATATCCTACCTATTTTTATCTCATAGCTAGAGCCTGTAATACTCCTATCTTTTAAAGAAAATTCCACCTGAATTAAGTCTAGGTTTATAAACTTTTACTAGTAAATAATAAAACACATTAATATACAATCGTTTTCATAAAATAAAAAAGATTAAGCTACATTAAGGTCAATAATTCTAGTTTTAATGTAATTAAGTTCAAAAAGATATCCTTTTACATAAATTTTATTAGCTTTGTCAGTATTTGAGCTTTTAAATTTTTCTTCTTCAATATTTATTGCTTCAAAAAGTTCATTTAAATTGTTTTTATAATTCATTAATTCTTTTACTTTTTCTATTGCACAGAGAGAACCGTTATTAAGGCATTCTCCATAGTAGTATCTTTCATTTAATTCTTTTAATAATAAGTCCATAAAAGGCACCTCCATAAGATTTATAATATTATAATATATGTATTCTATGAAAATGTTTAAATTCCTTCCTTTAATAACAAAAAAATGTAATATTTAGGTTTATGTAGTGGAAAGATTACTGGAAAAATAAGTTAATTAATAATTATCAAGAGAGGAAGTTTAGTTTGTATTGTAGAATAATAGAGTTAAAGATAATATTAATAGAGTATTTTGGATATAAAATTGAAAAGGATAAATAGTAGATTATATCTAAATATGATGTGGATTGCAAATAATAGGATTTATTAATTTAATAAAATATAAACATAGAGGACAAGTCGTTTTGCACTCTATGTTTATATAATTTATCCATAATAGTTCAACATAAAGGAAAGTAATTACATAATACTTAATTGTTTTTTAATCTTGTTATTTTTTCATAAGCTTGGTTTAAGAGTTTTTCATTAGCTTTTGTTCCAGCTAAATAAGTTAGTAAAATTGTAAGCAATGCTATAATATAAGGAATTATTGTAGCATCACTAAGGCTTAATGTAAGTCTTATCATACCATAAGCAAAAAACATTAATGAAATTTTTCCATATATTCTTGAAATGAGACTAAATTTACTATATAAATGACTTTTTTCATCTTCATCATAACTTTTCATAGCACAAATATAATGAATTCTATTTGTAAAAAAGTATAATAGTAATGAAAAAAGTGATATTGTAAAATCTAAATTTCTCATTAAAAACCTCCTAAAAATTAATTTACTAAATTAATTATATTACTTAATTGTTATGAAGATATAAATAGGAATTTAATAAATTATAAAATTAGATATTATAGTAAATTTTTGATGTATAATGAAATAAATACTTGAATTTTTTTAAAAAAATTAAATAAAAAAATTATTATATTATAAAATTATGAAATAATATATAATTTTAGAAAAATAATGGGGGAAGATTAATTGTTTTTAAAATTATTAGTATAGGTGATTAGTAGTTAAAAAGATATTATTTTAGGATGGAGAGATGGTTAATTTTGATAAATTTTAAATGCGTAGAGGATGATTTTTTCTTTAAGAAGCCTAAAGATTTTAACAAATATAGTGATAAAGAATTATTAAAATATGCTGTTGGAGCAAATCTTTATATGAATGGATTAATGGATGTTTATAATAAAATAAAAGATGGAACTCTTGAAGATTGTACAACAATAACAGTATGCTTTGAAGATGCTATAAATGAAGAAAATGTATTGGAAGCAGAATATGAATTTATAAATAATTTAGAGAAGATTTCTTTTGAATTAGAAAGAGGAAATTTAAAATATGAAGATATACCATTAATTTTTATAAGAGTTAGGAATGTAAATCAATTTAAGAGTATTGCTTCAAAAATAAAAAAGAATACAGCTAACTTAATTGCAGGATTTGTATTTCCTAAATTTACAGTAGAAAATGGGGAATCATATATAGCACAAACAATGATTACAGCACAAAGGTTAAAAGAAAAATTTTATATAATGCCTATACTAGAAAGTGAAAATATAATTTATAAAGAAAGTAGAATAAAAACTCTACTTGGAATTAAAGAATTATTAGATAAATACAAAGATATTGTTCTTAATGTGAGAGTAGGAGGAACAGATTTTTCTTCAAAATTTGGATTAAGAAGGTCAGTTAATTCAACTGTGTACCATATAAAAGTAGTTGAAGATTGTCTTATAGATATAATAAATATATTTTCAAGGGTCAATGATGGATATGTCATTTCAGGACCAGTATGGGAGTATTTTTCTGATAATCCTAATTCTAAAGAAATACTAGGATTAAGAAGAGAAATTAAAATGGATATAGAAAATGGTTTTATAGGAAAAACAGTAATACATCCATCTCAAGTTAACTATGTTAATTTAAGCCACATAGTAAGTTACGAAGATTATAAGGATGCTATTCATATATTAAAAAGTAAAGCCGAAGGGGGAGTATTTAAAGGATATGGAGATAATAAAATGAATGAAATATCACCACATTTAAATTGGGCTAGGAAGATTATAGAGAGAGCAGAAGTTTTTGGGGTAAGAAAAGAGAATTTTGAGGGGAACAAAGAACTATTAAATATTGGAGCTAAGGAAGTTTTGAGTTAATTAAGGGGGATATTAATGAAAATTACTATAGAGAATAATATTTATGGATTGGATATTAAAGATTTAGTAGTTATGGCAAACAGAGCAAATAATGAAAAGAGGAATTTTCTTTTTGTTAGTAAAGTTTTAGGAAAGCATATAGAGGTAAAGCCAGATGTATGTAGAGTAGCAGGATATTTACTTGCTTCAAGGTTATACGGAGAAAATAATAGTACTAAAAAGTATATAGATTTAATAAAAGGGGACAATGTCTTAGTAGAAGGGGACTTTTATGAGATTTATAAGAACTCTAATAAAGATATAGTAATTGGTTTTGCAGAAACAGCAACAGGTTTAGGGATGGCAGTTGTTTCAGCAATAGAAAATTCTTATTATATTACGACAACAAGAGAAGATATAACAGAACTTAAGTCAATTTTAAAGTTTGAAGAAGAACATTCTCATGCTACTACTCATAAGTGCTTTTTAGATGATTTGGATAAGCTTAGAAATGCTAATAGAATTATTTTAGTAGATGATGAAATAACTACGGGAAAATCAATGTTAAATATAATAAGAGAGTTAAAAGCTATATCAGAAGCAAAAGAATATATTATTTTAAGTTTATTAGACTGGAGAAATTCTGAATATAAAGAGTTATATGAAGAATTTATGAAAGAAGAAAATATTAAAATAAATGTATTATCATTGATTTCTGGTACTATTGAAAATAATAATCAGGAAGTTTTTAAAGATAGTGATGATTGTACAATTAGCCATAGTTTAGATGTAGTAAATTTAAATAAGCTAGAACGTTGTAATTATAAAACTATAAATGGTGTTAAGTCTTATATAAAAAGCACTGGAAGATTTGGAGTTAGTCATGAGGAAATAAGAAATATAGAACATAGGGCTAAAGATATTGCTAGAGCTATTGAAGAAGAAGTTGGAATTTCATCTAAAACTTTAGTGTTAGGACATGGAGAAAACATATATATACCATCAAGAGTAGCTGCTTATTTAAAGGGAGAGGTTTATTTTAAATCTACTACAAGAAGTCCTATTTATTGCAAAAATATAAAAGGATATCCTATAAGAGAAAAACATTATTTTGATTTTGAAGGTGTTAGGTATTATTTTTATAACAAGAGTTACTGTGAAAAGAATTACGAAAGAGTAATTTTATTAACTGAAGATGATGTAAATTTAAAACTTACAAATAATTTAGTTATATTTAGATTATAATTTATGGATGGTGATTAGTTGAATTTAATTAAGGGAAGTTATAAAGATGATTGTATTTTTCTTTTAAAGGATCTAACAGGGAAATTAGAAGAAATAAGTGTAGAAAAAAAAGAAGAGCTTATAAGAGAAGGAGTAAGTTATTCAAATTTTATTTCAAAGGAAAGTTCTCCAAGTGATGAGCTAAGACTTTTATTCTTGAAAACTTTAGAAAGCGAAAAGTTAAATCTAGCTAAATATATAGCTAGAGTTTCAGAAAGTATATACAAGAAAAAAGGAGATAACTTAGTTTTAGTATCACTTGCTAGAGCAGGGACTCCTTATGGGATACTTATAAGTAAATATTTAAAATATAAATATAAGGTTTATATAAAACATTATAGTGTTTCTATAATAAGAGGGAAAGGAATAGATTTTAATGCAATAAAGTATATTTTAGAAAGAGAAAAGGAGGGAAATATACAATTTGTAGATGGATGGACTGGAAAGGGATCTATTATAAGTGAATTAGAAAAATCTATAAGAGAATTTAATGCTATAAATAAAAGTAATGTGGATTCATCTTTAGCAGTTATAGCAGATCCTGCTAAATTATGCTCTATTTATGGAACGAGAAAAGATATTTCAGTTCCAAATTCAATTTTAAATTCTACAGTAAGTGGTCTCGTTAGTAGAACTATATTAAATAAAGATTTTATTGGGGAAAAGGATTTCCATGGTGCCATAAATATTAACTATTTACTTAAAGAAGATTTTTCACAAATATATGTGGATAAAATAGTAGGTGAGTTTGGAAATATTCTCATAAACAAGAAAGATGAATTTGAAGAAATTAATGAAAATTATTCTAAGGATGTAGTCAACAAAATAAAGGATCTTTACGGGGTTAAAAATATAAATAACATAAAGTTAAGTATAGGGGAAGCTACTAGAGTTTTATTAAGAAGAAAACCAAAATTATTGCTTATTAAGGATTATGATGATAAAAATTTGCAACAGTTGATAATATTAGCTAAGGAAAGAAATGTGAAGATGGAAAAGCTTAAGTTTAGCGATTATAAAGCCGCAGCAATAATAGAGGAGAAGCATTAATGGAAAAAGAATTATATTTTATAACAGATTTAGATAGAACTTTAATACACTCAAAGAATAAGGGATATAAATGTGTAGAGAGTATTGGAGAAAAGGAAATAACTTATATGACTGAAAAAAGTTATAATGATTTTTTAAGTCTTTTAAAGATTGAATATTTTAAGTTTATTCCTTGTACAATGAGAAATATAAATCAAACATTGAGGATTGATTTTATTAGAGAATATAATCCTAAAATAGTTATATGTAGTAATGGAGCTCAAATATATATAGATGGAAAACTAGATGATTTTTGGGAAAAAGAAATGAGAAAAATAAAAAGTAATGAAGAAGTACAAGAAGAAATTACTTATATAAAATCTTTAAATTTAGCTTATAAAGAAGTGAGGAACATAGAGGGATTTTATGTGACAATTAAGTGTAATTCAGAAGAAGAAGCAAAAGCAAATTCTCTAAAGCTTGTTGGAAAGTTTGGGAATAAAATTAAAATAATTCATATAGGCATAAAAATATTTATAATAGATAAAAGAATAAATAAAATTAATGCAGTGGATTATATTATTAAAAAGTATGATATAAAAAAACTTTTTACAGCAGGAGATAGTGAAGTTGATAGAGAATTTACTAAGAGAGGAGTTTCTATAATCCCAAAACATAGCAGTTTTAAACATGAAAATTCTTATATTACAGAAAAAGAGGGGATTTTTTCAACAGAAGATATAATTAACTACTTAAGAAAATTCTGTTAAAAAGAATTTAACAAATATTAAAGTAAAAATATACTCTAAAAATGATATAATATAAGGAATACGAGAGATTCAATTAGTTTAGCTTTGATTAAGAGATGAGAGGAAGGGTGTAATTTGGAACTTATAAATATAACACACTCTATGTTTAGAAAGAATTATAAAAGAGAAAATAATTTTTCAGAAATAAAGCCATATTTTTATAGATTTATAGGAGTTAAAAATCCCAATAATTATAATGATGTCTTGAAAACTTTAGAAAATAAGTGTTTAGAAAATAAAGAAATTTCTCTTATGTTTGATAATGAATTAGAGCTTAAAGGTGAAATGGAGCTTATACAATATATTTATAATGAATTAGGAAATATGAATATATTTAATATATCTAAAGAAGACATAACTATATTAGATAATCAAGAAATTAATATGAAATTTCTAAATGCATTAGAATATGTAGTTAATTTAGCTATAGCTAATGAGAATTTTTTTAATGATAGTGTAAGAAATAATTTTATAACAAAGCTCATAGTGTGGGGATATAGTTATCTAAAGAATATAAAATATGATAGTGATTACATTCCAAAATGTATATACTATGGGAATATAGAAAGACATGCTATATACTTTCTTTTACTACTTCATAAGATGGGGTTTGATGTTATTTATATAAATCCACTTAAAGAAGAATTTTTCCAAGATATTGATAAAGATAATCTTAGTGTTTGTGAAAAATATATGGGAATACTGAGTGTAGATAGTTTTAAGGAGAGAGCAGCTCAAGGAAAAATAATAGATAATGTTGAAAGCATAACAAAGCAAATAGAAAGAGACATAAGGACAGAATTGTTTACTGGAACTGGTATGTTTATGCCATGGCAATTTAGATCAGGATATACTAAAAGTATTCTTATAGATGGTATTGTTGAAGATATAAAAAGTTATTGGAATGAGCCAGCAAAAGTTAGACAAGGATTTAAGGTAGAAGGGAATACAGTAAGTGTACCTTGTTTTTTTTATAAAATAGATGGACAATATAAGGAGATAGGAGAATATCAAAAATTAGTTCTATTATGTACAAAATCAGAAAATACTTTATTTTTTAATACAGGAGCTATTTCAGATGAAGGAAGAATAAATGATGATATGTATCAATTAATGTTTTGTCAACTTAGTGATGGAAGTTTTGACATAGAAGAAATTAAAAAAGCTTCAAGTTATAGGTTTAGTAAGTATAGTGAAGAAGTTCAAAATTTACTTTTGAATAAATTTAATGAAACTGTTACTAAAAAAGATATATTTGCTAGAGAATTAAGTAAAGAAGAAAAATTAAAACTTTTAGTTCTAGTACTTTCTATGAATGAACAAATAGTTAGATTAGTTGATAACTTTGATTTTACTTCATCCGTACCTAAAATAAGTATTTACCTTAATAATGAAGAGGGAATAAGTAATTCAATGCTTATGTTGTTAGGCTATATTCACACTATAGGAATTGATATTATTATATTTAATCCATCAGGACTACTTAATATAGATAATGTATTAAATTCTAATATTGTAAGTAAGGTTAGATTAGAAAATATGAGTTATGACTCACATTATAAAAAAATATTAATTTCCAAACAAGGATTCTTTTCAAGAATTCTAAATAAATAAATTTTTAGGAGGATTTTTTATGAATAATAAAGAAGAATTAAACATGAATAAAGCTATAGATGTAGAATTTGAAAGAGAAAATCCAAATGGAGGATTTAATGAAATAAATCAAAATATGAATAATGGATTTAATATGAATAATCAAATGGGAGCTCAAGAAGATTATATGAATAATCAATACGTACAACAAATGAATAACCCATATGGCAAGCAGGTAAATGGTCACTATGAGCAATATGGGAATAATCAACATGGGCAACATATGAATAACCAATATGGACAAAATATGAATAATAGTTATAGTGATACATCAATGAATATGGGCTATGGAAACCAAGGACAAAATATAAATATGGGTTCATATAATCAAGGATACAATGGGCAACAAAACCAAAGTATGAATAATTATGGTCAAGGTATGAATTTTCAGCAAGGTCAACCTATGGGACAACAAAATATGAATTATCAAAATCAAGGAATGGGTTATAAAAACCAAGGACAAATGCAATATGGAAATAATATGAATCAAGGTTATGGAAATGGACAAATGAATATGGGATATCAAAATATGAATCCTATGGATAATTCTATGTCTCAAGGGATGAATATGAATTTTAATGGTCAAGCTCCTATGAACATAGATGGTAATGCAATGCCTTCTGTTGATGCAGAAATAAATGAATACAAACAAAGATTAAGAGGAATGAAAGAAGTTCAAGCTTTAACTAGTGAAGTTGACATACAAAATACAAACTCAATTATAAATTTTGGACAACAAGCAAGTGATAATATATCTAAAATATCAGATGAGCTTTTAAATTCTATGAAATCAGTAAAAGCAGAAGAAGCAAGTGAGATGCTTAACAATCTTACAAAAATAATGGATAAATTTGATGTTAAAGAGCTTGAAAATGCAAAACCTGATTCAATGTTTGCAAAGATGTTCAAAAGTGTTGGAAATACTGTAGCTAAGTTGTTCCAAAAATATGATACTATGGGTTACGAGGTTCAAAAAGTATATGTGCTTCTTAAAAAATATGAGAGTGATATAAGAGAAGCAAATTCACATTTAAAAAGATTATATGATGGAAATTTAGAGTTTTATAGACAATTAGAAAAGTATATTGTAGCTGGAGAAATGGCGATAGAAGAAATAGACAATTATTTAAATCAAATACCATATGATAATTCATTAAATCAAGAAGAGAAGCAAATGCTTATTCAAAAATTAGAAATAAGTAAGGATATGATGGCGCAGAGGGTATATGATTTACAAATAGCAGAAAATGTTGCTATACAAGCAGCACCAATGATTCAAACAATTCAAATGTCAAACTTTAATTTAATGAGAAAGATAAATTCATCATTTATAGTAACATTGCCTATATTTAAACAATGTTTAGCACAAGCTGTAATATTAAAGAGACAAGAAATTCAAGCAAAATCTATGAAACAACTTGATGATAAGACTAATGAGTTAATTATGAGAAATGCAGCTAATACAGCTAGGCAGTCAGTTGAAATTGCTAAATTATCTTCAGGAAGTTCAGTATCTATAGAAACTTTACAAAAATCCTTTGAGACTATAATGAAAGGAATAGAAGATACTAAAGCAATTCAAGAAACAAATAGACAACAAAGAAAAGAAAATTCTTATAAGCTTGAGACTATAAAAGCTGATATGAAAAAACATATAAGTGGAGTATAAAAATTAATTTTTTGTAAATATGATTATGAATACGTTAAAAAGAGTTTATTTTTACCTTTAATAGAGTTATAATATAAACAATTAATTAATATGTTTCGAGGAGGAGTTAATATGGGTATAAATTTAGGTGGAATTACAGGATTAGGTGGAAATAATGTAAATGCATTAAACCTTAAAAAAAATGATGTTTTAAACTTAACTAAAAAAAATCCAGGTCTTACAGAAGTAATACTTGGTGCAGGTTGGGATGTCGCTAATAATGGATTCGACTTTGACCTTGATATAGCAGCATTTTTATTAAATGAAAATGGCAAGGTAGCTCATATTCCGGATGATGTAATATTTTTTAATAATATGAAAGGTGAAGGGATAGAACTTCTAGGAGATAATAGAACAGGTGCTGGTGAAGGTGATGACGAAAGAATAAAGATGGATTTAACAAAAATAAGAAGTGATATTCAGAAAATAGTATTTGTTATTACAATTCATGAAGCACAAAGTAAAAGACAAACTTTTGGAATGGTTGAAAATTCATTTATAAGATTATTAGATTCAAAAAATAATGAAAAAGAAGTTTGTAAATTTAATTTAAAAGAAAATAGCTCAACAGCAACCTCAGTTATATTTGCAGAGATATATAGAGATGGAATGGAATGGCAATTTAAAGCTATTGGGGAAGGTAGAATAGCTGATCTTAATGGAATACTTTCATTATATATGTAGCATTAATTAGTATCTAAAGGTGAAGGGAGTAATCCGTTCACCCTATTATAATACTTAATTTTTAATATTGGTAAATAAAAGAGGAGTGTTTTATATGTTAAATCTTCAAAAAAATGATGTACTTGACTTAACAAAAAAGAATCCAGGGCTTAAAAATGTAGTTCTTGCAGCTGGCTGGGATGTTGTTAAAAAAGGTTTTTTTAGTTTTCAAGAAGACTATGATTTAGACTTAGTAGCTTTATTACTTGATAAAGATGGAAGAGTAAGTGGAAAGAGTTCCTTAATTTACTTTGGGAATCAAAGAGGAACTGGTATTTTCCTTCATGGTGATAACAGAACTGGTGAGGGAGATGGAGATGATGAAAAGATTTCTGTATCTTTAGATAGAATCCCTTCAAGTTGTGAAAAAATAATTTTTGCAGTTACTATTTATCAAGCTGATAGAAGAAAACAAAGCTTTTCAAAGGTTAAAAATGCTTATGTAAGACTTTTAGATGAAGATTCTAGAAATGCTGAATTATGTAGATATAACCTTACTGATGATGGAGGAGACAATACAGCTATTATATTTGCAGAATTAAGTAGAGATAATAATGATTGGAAATTTAAGGCGGTTGGTGAATTAATGAAAGCAAGTGTATCAACTTTATTTGAAAGATACAAGTAAGAGGAGTGTTTTTTATGGCAATTAATTTAGGTGGTAATTTTGGAAATTTAGGTAATAATTTTAATAATTCTAATAATACTAATTCTATGCAAAGTGGAGGAGTTACTTTAAATCTTCAAAAAAATGATATATTAGATTTAACAAAAAGAAATCCAGGTCTTAAGAAGGTTGTAGTAGGTGCAGGTTGGGATATTGCAACAGGAGGAGCTGACTTTGATGTTGATATAGCAGCATTTTTGTTAGATGCAAACAATAGATTTAATACTGTATCAAATGTTATTTTCTTTAATAATAAGCAAGGCCAAGGTATAACACTTGGAGCAGATAATAGAACAGGTGCTGGCGAAGGTGATGATGAGAGAATAAATATAGATTTATCTCAAATTGACATGAGTATTCAAAAAATAGTATTTGTAGTAACTATTCATAATGCTAAAGAAAAAAGGCAAACTTTTGGAATGATAAATAACTCATATGTAAGACTTATGGATGAATTACAAGGTGAAAAAGAATTATGTAGATTTAACTTAAAGGAAAATGGTTCAACAGCAACATCAGTTATATTTGCTGAATTATATAGGGATGGAATGGAATGGCAATTTAAAGCTATTGGTGAAGGCAAAATAGGCGATTTAAATGATGTTTTAGCTTTATATCAATAATTAGCTTTAAGTCCTTTATGAGGGCTAAATAAGTATTAACAATTATTGATATATTGAGAAATCAGCTAAGAGTTTCTTAAACTCAAAGGCTGATTTCTATTATAATTTTTAGTTTTTAATATTTCCATTAGCCCTCTATAGTACATGCAAAATTAAATAAAGTTAGGGGTAGATATATGTTTAAGTCATTAAATCAAGATGAAGTGAAGAAAAGCAGGGAAAAGTATGGGGATAATATAATCCATGAAGCAGCACCAGAAACTTTCTGGGATAAATTTAAAGATGCTTTTGGAGATCCAATGATAAAACTTTTAATTGCAATTGCTATAATCATGGCTGTAATGGCAGCTTTTGGTTATGCTCAAATAGGAGAAATTGTAGGAATAATTATAGCTGTATTACTAGTTACTATTATTTCAGCAAAAACAGAAATAGCTTCAGATAATGAGTATAGAAAGTTAAAAGAAAATGCAGAGAAAGATAAATGTAAGGTATATCGAGATGGTAAAGCAATAGAAATTCTTATGGATGAAATTGTTGTAGGGGACCTTGTAATTCTTCAATCTGGTGATAAAATACCAGCAGATGGTCTTTTAGTAGATGGAGGAATTAGTATTGATAACTCTGCATTAAATGGAGAGGCTGAAGAGTGTAAAAAACAACCTATAGTAGATTACTCAGAAGGTGATATTGAAAGAGAAGTTGCAATAACAGGTGAAATTTTTGTGGATAGATCATCTTTATTTAGAGGAGCAGTAGTTGTTAATGGTTCTGGTCTTATGACTGTAACTAAAGTTGGTATGAAAACAGTTATGGGTTCAATGGCAGAAGATATGGCTGAGGACAATGTTGAAAGTCCATTAAAATTAAAACTTACAGAACTTGCTGATAAAATATCAAAGTTTGGGTATATTGGAGCTATTGTTATTGGTGGATCATTTATGATTCACAAGATATTACTAGCTGGTGGAATTTCAGCTTATATGTCTATAGGTGGAATTGAAATGCTAAAAGATGTTTTAGATGCTCTTATGCTTGCAGTAGTTATAGTTGTTATGGCAGTTCCTGAGGGATTACCACTTATGATAGCTATAGTTCTTATGAATAATACATCTAAAATGCTTAAGAGAAATGTTTTAGTTAGAAAACCAATAGGTATAGAAACAGCTGGTTCATTAAATATATTATTTAGTGATAAAACAGGTACTATAACTAAAGGTAAACTTGAAGTTGTAGAATTTTTTGATGGTGAAATAGAAGATTCTTATAAAACTAGTGAAGAAATAAAAGAAGTAATTTCATTGTGTATAGGAAAAAATACAGATGCAATGTTTGATGCTAAAGGAGAGGTTATTGGAGGAAATGCTACTGATAAAGCACTTCTTAATTTCTTAACAGAGGCACAAGCAAATAAATATAAACATATTGAGGTTGATAAATTCCAACAATTTAATTCAACTAATAAATATTCAGCTTCTGAAATGCATGGTAAAACATTTTATAAAGGAGCTCCAGAACGATTATTATTAAAGGCTAATAAATACTTAAATGCTAAAGGTGAAGTTGTTGAAATTGATAAAGAAAAAATAAATGCAAAAATAGATGCTTTAGCAGTAAAGGCTATGAGAGTTTTAGCTTTTGCTTATAGTGAAAGTAAATTAGTAGAGAATACATTACCAGATGATTTAGTAATTGTAGGTTTTGTTGGAATAAGAGATGATGTAAGACCAGAAGCTAAAATGGCTATAGAGGAAGTGCAAAATGCTGGCATCCAAGTTGTTATGATAACAGGAGATAGAAAAGAAACAGCTGTGGCCATTGCAAAGGATTGTGGGCTTATAAAGAAAGAGACAGATGTAGCTCTTACATCAGAGGAGCTTAACAAGCTTTCAGATGAAGAGGTTAAAAAATTAATACCAAATTTAAGAGTTATAGCTAGAGCACTTCCAACTGATAAATCAAGAATGGTTAAATTATCACAAGAATTAAATCTTGTTTGTGGTATGACTGGTGATGGTGTTAATGATGCACCAGCTTTAAAAAGAGCTGATGTTGGTTTTGCAATGGGATCAGGTACTGATGTTGCAAAAGAAGTTGGAGATATAGTTATACTAGATGATAACTTTAAATCCATAGAGAATGCTATTTTATATGGAAGAACAATATATAATAATATTCTTAAGTTTATAAAGTTCCAATTAACTATAAATGTTGCTGCTGTAGCAGTTTCTGCCATAGCACCTTTCTTAGGTATAGAAGAACCTCTTAGTATAACGCATATACTTTGGATAAATCTTATAATGGATGGTCTAGGAGCTTTAGCTTTAGGTTCAGAGCCAGCGCTTAGAA
Source organism: uncultured Sarcina sp. (assembly GCA_963557775.1). Taxonomy (GTDB): domain Bacteria; phylum Bacillota; class Clostridia; order Clostridiales; family Clostridiaceae; genus Sarcina. The sequence goes on along the minus strand of CAUWDH010000003.1, from coordinate 54,872 downwards.
AATACATGAAAGAAAAGCCAAAATCAAGAACTCAAAGTATTGTTTCAAAAAATATGATGGGTCAAGTGTTATTTGCAGGTGCTTGGGTAACTATATTAAGTTTTGTATTCTTAAAATCATCATATTTTATGAATATGTTTGGAAGTAAGGCTAATGAAATGAGTGGAGAACAAATGACAGCATATTTTTCAATATTCGTTTTTGCAGCAGTATTTAATGGATTCAATGTAAGAAGTGAAAGCTTAAATATTCTTGAAAATATCAAAGAGAATATGAAGTTCATAAAAGTAATGGCTATTATAGTAGTTGTACAAATAGTATTAACTTATGTTGGTGGTTCAATATTTAATTGTACACCAATTGCTATAGGACACTGGCCAATTGTAATATTATTAGCAGCTACAATAATACCTGTAGATATGCTTAGAAAACTTATGTTTTCAAGTAAAAAAGAACATGAAGAAGTAGTTCAAGAAACTGTAGCATAAATTAAAAATTGATTAAAGAGGCACTCGTAAGAGTGTCTTTTTTATTGGAAAGAATTCATTGAGTTATTTTAGTATCAAATAAAAATAAATAATAAGTTAATAATTGTATAATAATCAAAAATATTGCTTATAAATGATATAATTATAATAAAAGTAAATATGTCATGGGGGAAGAAATGAATATATTAATAGCAGAAGATAATAAAGAAATTTCAAATATTATATATAAGCATTTAATAAATAATGATTATAATGTAACTAAAGCCTTTGATGGGGAAGAGGCACTTATGGAACTTAAACATAGAAAATATGATTTAGCTCTTGTAGATATTATGATGCCGAAATTAAATGGATTTGAACTTATTACTGAAGTTAGAAGGTGGAGTAATATACCTATAATAATTCTTTCAGCAAAGGACCAAGAAACTGATAAAGTTTTAGGACTTGGTTTTGGAGCAGATGATTATATAACAAAACCTTTTTCTTTAGTTGAACTTACGGCTAGAGTACAAGCTACACTTAGAAGGAATAAGAAATATTCAATGGAACTTAGTAAGGAAGAAAAGGTGTTTACTGAGGATAATCTTTATATAAATTTTGAAAATTATATGGTTAAAAATAAAGGGGTAGAAGTAAAACTAACTGTAAAGGAATTTGAGATATTAAGCCTTTTAGTAAAAAACAAAGATAAAGTATTTTCAAAAGAAAGGATTTATGAATCGGTATGGGGAGAAGAAGCTATAGGTGAAGAGAAAATAATAAATGTACATATTAGAAGAATTAGAGAAAAAATAGAGGAGGATTCTAACAATCCTAAGTTTATAAAAACTATTTGGGGCATTGGATATAAGTTTGAGGGGAAAAAATAATGACAATTTTTTTTATTGGAATAATTATTTTATTAATAGGTATTGTTTTTAAAGAAGGATTAAAAAGGAAGTCATTAGAAAAAGACTTACAAGAGGTTAATTGTAGAGTTAAAGAATTTTTAAAAAGTGAAGAGTATGAGAGAGTTCTTTATAATACATCTTCTAAGGAGGTACAAGAACTTCTAAAATCAATAAATACTTTATTTCTAGATAAATTTAATGAAAAGAAATTAAGGGTTGAAAAAGAACAAAATATAAGAGAAAGCTTAACTAATATGGCACATGATTTAAGAACACCACTTACTATAATTCAAGGATACATAGAAAGTTTATCTATGGTTAATAAAAGCATAGAAGAAAAGGCAATTATAGATAAATTACAATTGAAAACAAAGGATATTATTATTTTAGTGAATAGATATTTTACTTTATCAAAACTAGAAAGTGGGGATGAAAGGATAGATATAAGTTCTATAAATATAACAAGAGTAGTTAGAGAGAATATATTATCACATTATGAAAATTTAAATAGAGATGGATTTAATGTTCATATAAATTTACCTGAAGAAAATATATTTATAGATGGAAATGAAGAGGCTTTAAATAGAGTAATGAATAATCTAATAAGTAATTCTATGAAATATGGAGATTATGGAAAGTATTTAGGAATAAGTCTTGAAAAAGTAAACAATAAAGTGATTTTAGAAATAATAGATAAAGGACAAGGAATTAAGGAAAAAGAAATAAATAAAATATTTGATAGGTGTTATACAGTAAAAACTACAAAAAATAATTATATAGAGGGAAGTGGAATAGGGCTTAGAATAACAAAAGTTTTAGTAGAAGCAATGAAGGGAACTATAAAAGTAAAAAGTAAAGCTTATGAAAAAACAACTTTTTCACTAGAGTTTTTTAGTAAATAATAAATTTAGAATTACAAGAGGGTGTATCAAATTATAGATATATCCTCTCTGCCTTTTATCTAGCTATATAGGTTCATCATTTGTACCCACTCACTTACGTAAAGAAGCTCTAATATTTTTTCTACAATAGTTTCTAAAATTTCTAAACTCACTTTGTTCAAACAATAGAAATTTCTTCACAAAACTATTGTTCAAAAATAAAGAGTTTCTAGTGCTAGTTCAATAGTCACAGCATTTTGTACCTATATAGCTATCTCAGCAGATGAAGAAATAATATAAATTAAGGTGATGATTTGATACAGCACCATATTTTTTAGCTAAATAAATTCTTAATAATTAGTAAGTAATTATTAAATATTTAAGGTTTAAAATTATATTAAGAGTTGAGGAGTGGAGGATAGAATAGAGTTATGGAAAATGCCATTAAGGCTATTGGGATTGTAAAGAAATATGATGAAATTAATGTACTTGATGGAGTTGATTTAGAGCTTCAAAGGGAGAAGATTTATGGAATTATAGGTAAGAGTGGAGCTGGAAAGACAACATTTCTTAGAATTTTAGTTAATATGATTATGAAAAATGAGGGTGAACTTTATGTGTTTAATGAAAAGATAGAAATGGACAGTTATAGCTATTTAGCTAATATAGGGTATTTTATAGGGAGTGAATTTCATGATTGGATGACTATTAGGGAGAATTTAGAACTACATTGTCAATATTATGGTTTTTATAATTTTGAAGAAATTGATAAGTATTTAGATATTTTTCAATTAAAAGATTATGAAAATAAAAAGATTAAGGATTTATCAATGGGGATGGTACAAAAGGCAGCAATAATAAGAGCTTTAGTGACAAAACCTAAATTATTGATTTTAGATGAACCATTTAACTTTATAGATTATGAAACCATAATATTAGTAAGAAAAATAATGAAGGATTTAAGTGAAAAGTTTGGGACAACCATAATAGTAACTAGTCATATTATTAAGGAGTTAGAAGAAATAATTGATGAAGCTATTTTTTTAGAGAAGGGAATAATAAAAGAAAGAATCATTATGTCTTTGATAAAGAGCAAGGTCAATAAGAGACATATTATAAAATGTGAAGACGTTCATAGAGCAGTTAAAATCTTAGAAGAAAAACTTGGAATTAGAAAGTTTGTAGTAAGAAAAGATGGAGAAATTCTTATAAAAGAATATTGTAGTATTGCTGATATAAGTAAGATTTTTATAGAAAATAATATAAATTTATTAGAAATATATAGTGTAGAAATGTCTTTAGAAGAATATATAACTGAGAATGAATAAAAGGCTAAAATTATAAAGTGTAATAAAATTAGAATGTGATGAAGTAAAGGGAGAAATAGAATGATTAAATTAATAAGGTTAGAGCATAAAAAGTATTTTAGAAATACTGTATTGTACTTTCTTTATAGTTTTTTATTAGTATTAGTAAGTTCTATAATTTTTGAAAAAACAGGATTAAATAGATTTTATATTGCTTCTGTAATTGGTGCTACAATGGGGGTTAAAGACTTTTATGATAGATATAATAAAGAAATGCTCAATGGAACTTTAAAAAATTCATTAATAACTCCTGTAGGGAGAAAAAATATTATTAAAGCAAAGATAATAGCTTCTACTATAAATGGTTTATTATATTGTACAATAGCTATGTTAGGGATGGCTATGATAATGCATGGAACTAATACAAAGGTAAGTTTAAATATTGTTCTTATATACTTGTTTTCTGCAATGGTCTCCATTGTAGCTACAATTAGAAAATTGATGTCAAAAACAAATGGTAATAGTGGTTTATGGAATATAATAACTGTTTTACTTATATGTAATACTTTAGGGAGTTTTTTTAGATATAAAGAAATTATAGACCTAATAGTGACTATAGTACTTATAATAGATTTGGATATATCTTTTAAGAAAGGGAATATACTTTTTGTATCTCCAGAAATAGATCTTAAATAAGTTCCACTCATAGCTAGAGGCTGTACTAATTAATATTATTTTTTGCTCTATTTAAATATAACTTCTAAGGGGATTTTTCATGTTAAATTTGTAAAAAATAGTCATTTATTTCGTTAAATTATTTTAGTATAATAAATTATTAGAGATTTTTTATTTCACATATAAAAATAATAAACAATTTAACTAAGGAGGAAAAGAAGTTGAAAAGTAACAAGTTAAAGTCATTAGTTGCTATGGCTACTATGGCTGGCGTTATTTCAATGACATCTACAACACATCAAAGTAATAAAGTAAATAAAAAATTATTAACGGTAAAGAAGGTTGATTCTAAGGATTCAACTAGTAATAATATAAATCTAAATGACTTAAATATAGAAATTAGTAATATTAATATTACTAAAGAATCAGCTGTTGGATTTACTAATAATAGTAGTTATGTACCAGAAAATAATATTCCTAAAACTACAAATATAGCTACTAGTAATACAGAAGTAGTTTATAAAATAGCAGTATCCTTAAGTAGTAAAACAGGAAAGTTTTACAAGATACCTAAATTGTATTTAACAGCTAATCCTTTTGCACAGTATATGGGGAAAAATGCTAATGATCCAAAAGAAAAAGAAGCAGCAGCCAAGTTATTAAAATCTATTAACGTACAATTAAGTGAATTAAAAGATTTAAATACCACTTCTACCTTTGTTATAACAGCTATAGTAGGAGTAGGAAATGCTGATTGGGACGTAAAAGTAAATCCTAATTTTCAAATACATGCAATGGTAGGGAATAAGGAGAAAGTAGTGCCTATAAAAGCTCCAGATATATTACTTACAAATCATTATACTGATAATGTATATGCTGGGCTTAAAATAACACATTCAGAAAACAATAAACATGAAAGTTATTTAGATATTGACTTAAATAATGGAAATAGTGCTCCAAATAATCCTGGCATATATAATCCAGCCAATTACAAGCCTCAGTCTATAACTTTTAAAATAGATAATCCAGATTCAAAGGACATTGATATAATTCCTTTAAAGGTTCCAGGATTTACTGTAAATCCAGATGGTACTTATACAGTTGATTCTAGATTAATAGGTCAGGTAAATAGATTATTTAAGGTGGTTACAAAAACCAATGGAGTTCTTAATAAGGAAATTACTGTTGTTCCACTAAGTGAAAAATATAATACTAATATAGATTTAAATAAAACAACAACATTTAATTATGATTCAGCATCAGCTACTTTAACTCAAAATGCTATAGGAGATAGTTTTACTATGTCACAAGGGACACAGGCTAGTGGTTGGTATAATGTTTATGATACCTTTTCTTCAAAGCTTAGTGCTGGAGTTCCTGGGAAATATAAAATTTATTCAGGTTCCCTACTTTCAGATGAAAATATGGTAGTTATAGATGGAAAGAATCTTATAGCAATTAAAGATCAAACTTATGTTAGCTTAAATAAAAATGCAGAAAATATACTTTTAACAGGAACTCCTAGTGAAAAAGCTGCTATTTTTCAAAGGATAGTTAATGGAGATATGAGCGGAATTGGCCAAGCTTTTTCCTATGATAAAATACTTCAAATGTATAAAAGTGGTGAAGAACTTCCACAAATAAATTTTACCTATAAATCTGAAGAGTATAATGGGAATCCATTAAATATGGTAGGCTATTATCATGAAATACCTATACATGGTGCATGGACTCCTATGATTAATAGAGTTTTTACTCTTGGAGTTTTACAAGGGAATTATAGCAAAGAAGAGAAAGAAAGTATGGAGGAGGCTATTGAGAAGGGGGCTTTATCTAGTGATACTATAATTAAAAATAATGGTGAATTTTCTGGATTTTTATTAAGTCCACCTGATAATATCACTAACCAAGATATATATGATCAAAAGCCAGTAGAAGGACCAGTAGGAAATGGTACTTATTATACCACTGAAAGTAGATATGGTAGCATATCACATGATATATCTAGTGCAATTACATATGCTTATGAAAAAGTTACTACTACCATAGATAGTCCTAAAGGTGCTGGTAATATAGTTCAGAATCATCCAGTAAGTTGGTTAGATAATTCCCATAAGTTCTATTTTTATATATATGGTTATGGCTCAGGAATTACAGAACAATATACTAAAAATACAGTTTTAAATGTTAATATGGATGCTCCTTTTGTTTTAACTTCACCAGTGACTATAAATGGAGTAACAGTTCCAAAGGAAGATTATAAAATAGAGGGAAATAGGATATTAATAAGATTTCCTCAAAGATTTAATATGAGTCCTCAACCAAGAGTTGAATTTGAAGCTCATTATATTACATTTGGACCACAAACAATAACTGTTTCAGCTCATTTAGAAGGTAAAATGGGACATCAAGGAATAGTTTATAATTATAATAATAATCCGAATTCAAGTGAGCTTGAGGGAGGAGCTACTAGTCAAATAGTATTATTTAATAGCCAAGTTTTAACCGGAGAAACTTCAAATGAGTGTATGCATTACTCCAATGGAGTAGATTCTAATGGCAATGTAACTCTTACGGATGTCGTTCATAATGGAAAATATGAAACTAAAAAATATTTTGTTGTTGGACAAATCCCAACAGCAGGTTCAAATAATTTACCGGGTAATGAAGGGGCACCAAGTGTTGGTGGGCTTGGAAGTGAACTTTTATCATTAGATACAAGTGGTGCACCAACATGGGTATTACCTAAATCAGCATTAAATTCTATTAATCAAGATATACTGGATAATACAAATGCACTTGATTTAAAAGGAAAACTTAAATATATTGAAAGTCCAGGAAGTGGATGGGTTAGATATATACCGGGACAAACAAATTTATCAGGGATGGTTGCTTATTTTGTCACTCCTACAATAGAGCCTGGAAAAGATTTTTATGTAAATTATAATGTTCATTTGACAGGAATAAATAGAAATACTTATCAAATAGTTAATTCAGCTTTTAAGTATTATACTCCTAGTGGTAATTTAGGTTCAACAAGTAATATTGTTAATTTAACTCCACCTGGAGAAAACTTATCATATGATTGGATTTCGAAAGTGGTTGATTTAAATGGACATGCAATACCAAGTGGTGCTTTAAGTAATACTATTAATTATAATGGTGAAAAGATTTCCTTAAGTAATCTTATAGGTCATGGTCCAGATAATGATGGTAAATCTGATTTAACACCACAAGAATTACAAGAAAAAATTAATTTAGCAACTAATAAAGAAGTTATGAAAGAACTAGGCTATAAATTAGATGGTATTTATGTTAACGGACAAAAAGTATCTAAAGAGTGGTTTAATACTGTAGGAATACTTAATAATAGTACTTTGACTCATGTTAAATTTGTAATATCAAAAGTTTCAACAGATACTGTAAAAGTTATGGAACATTCAACAGATAGTAATGGTAAGGAATTAATAACTCAAGTAGGTAAAACTACTACAACTACAGGAGCTGAAGGAACAAACACAGGACTTAAAACTCCAGAAATACCAGAAGGTTATCATATAGTAAATATTACGGATAACGGTAAAGTAATAACTACTGGAGTACCAAGTAAATTTACAGGAAATAACCAAAATATTGTTTATAACATTGCTAAAAATATTACTGATAAGGTATATGTTGATGTAAAAACAACAACAGGAAATATATTAACTCCTAGTCATGTAGTTTCAACTGGAGCACCAGGAAGTGACACTAATGTTAATATGCCTGAAATACCAAAGGATTATCATATAGTAAAAGTAACAGTTAACAATAAAGTTATAACTCCAAATGCAAATGGATCATATAATTTACCTAAGACTTTCTCAGATAATAAAAATGTAGAGAAAGATGATAAGATAGAAGTTATTGTTGCTAAAAACCCAACAACAACTGTAGAAGAGCATTATGAAAATGGTACTAATGTTGTTCCAAGTAAGACAACAACAAATCTTCAAGGAGCAAAGGTAAATACAGGATTACCAGAACTTCCACAAGGTTATAAAGTAATTAAAGTAACGGTAAATGGAAAAGAAGTTCTACAAAGTGAAGTACCAACAACACAAAGCAAAGATAATCAAACAATTGTATATACAATAGGAAAAGTTTTAACAGATACTGTAAAAGTTATGGAACATTCAACAGATAGCAAGGGTAAGGAAGTAACAACTCAAGTAGGTAAAACTACTACAGTTACAGGAGTTGAAGGAACAAATACAGGACTTAATACTCCAAAAATACCAGAAGGTTATCATATAGTAAATATTACGGATAACGGTAAAGTAATAACTACTGGGGTTCCAAGTAAATTTACAGGAAATGACCAAAATATTGTTTATAACATTGCTAAAAATCCAACTACTACAGTAGAAGAACATTATGAAAATGGTACTAATGTTGTTCCAAACAAGACAACAACAAATCTTCAAGGAGCAAAGGTAAGTACAGGATTACCAGAATTACCAAAGGGATATCAAGTTACTAAAGTAACTGTAAACGGAAAAGAAGTTCCACAAAATGAGGTGCCAACTACACAAAGTGCAGACAATCAAACAATTGTTTATATCATAGGAAAACAACCGACAGATACAGTTAAAGTAGTATATGAAGATGGTAAACCAGCAGAACCTTCAGTATCAGTTACAGGAAATACAGGAAGTAAAACTGGATTAAAAACTCCAGAAATACCAAAAGGTTATCATATAGTAAGTATAACTAATGGAAATGGAGATAAAGTTACGGGAGTACCTGATACATTCGGAAATAGCGATAATACAACTATTTATAAAATAGCTAAAAATGTTACTGATAAGGTATATGTTGATGTAAAAACAATAACAGGAAACATATTAACTCCTAGTCATGTAGTTTCAACTGGAGCACCAGGAAGTGATACTAATGTTAATATGCCTGAAGTACCAAAGGATTATCATATAGTAAAAGTAGTAGTTAACAATAAAGTTATAACTCCAAATGCAAATGGATCATATAATTTACCTAAGACTTTCTCAGATAATAAAAATGTAGAGAAAGATGATAAGATAGAAGTTATTGTTGCTAAAAATCCAACAACAATTGTAGAAGAGCATTATCAAAACGGTACAAGCGTTGTTCCAAATAAGACAACAACAAATCTTCAAGGAGCAAAGGTAAATACAGGATTACCAGAATTACCAAAGGGATATCAAGTTACAAAGATAACTGTAAACGGAAAAGAAGTATCACAAAATGAGGTGCCAACAACACAAGGTAATGACAACCAAATAATTGTTTATACAATAGGAAAGCAACCTACAGATACAGTTAAAGTAGTATATGAAGATGGGAAACCAGCAGAACCTTCAGTTTCAGTTACAGGAAATACAGGAGATAAAACGGTATTAAATGTTCCCAAAATACCAGAAGGATATCATGTAGTTAGCGTAACTAACACTACTAAAGGAGTAGACGGTATACCAAAAACTTTTGGTAACACAGATAATACAACTACGTATACAATAGCTAAGAATGTAAAAGACAAAACTTATGCAAAAGTAGTAACAGATATCAATGGAAAAGTTGTTACATTAGTTCCTTCAAAACAAGTAGGAAGTGGAAAACCTGATTCAAAAGAGCAAGTAATAACTCCTAAGGTTCCAGAAGGATATAAAATAGTTAAGGTAACAATTAATGGTAAAGAAGTTACACCTAATAAGGATGGTAAATATGAAGTAACTTATAATAGTGATAAGAATAAAGAAAGTGACAATAACATTGTCATAACTGTAAAACATGTTCCAGTACAGGATACAGTGAAAGTTGTAGAAGGAGATAAAACTATATCAACTACAACTACTAAACCTGGTATGCCTGGTGAGGATAATGGTATAACTACTCCAAATGTTCCAACCGGTTATCATATAGGAAATATAACTGTAGATGGTAAAACAGTAGATAAAGTTCCAACAACTTATGGGGATAAAGATCAGACTATAGTTTATCACTTAGTTGAAAATCAACCTAATGATATAAAAGCTAATGTAGTTACAGAAGACGGAAAGACATTAGTAAAAGATACAATAGTTGCTAAAGGTCCAGAAGGCAGTGAAGTAACATGTGATAAAACAGCTATTCCAAAAGGATACCATTTAGATAAGGTACTATATAATGGAAAGGTTATATCAACAGTAACTGGAGGTAAGGTAATTTACATGTTACCAGATACAATACCTAGCGGTAAGGAAGGTCAACTTACTTATGTAGTATCACCTGATAAATCATCAGCTACAGTAACAGTTACAGATGGAACAAAAACATTCTCAAGTACAACAACAACAGGAAATGTGGGAAGTAAAATAACAGGAGACACTCCAGTAATACCAAAGGGATACAAGGTAATAAACATAACTGTCAACGGACAGACAGTTTCAGAAAAAGACCTACCTAAGGTATATGGAAATACTCCAAGTAAAATAGTGTATCACATAACTAAGATACCTACAGGAGAAGTAAAACAAGAAGTAGTAACAACAAAAGGTACAATTATAGAAGAACCTACTGTAGTTGCAAATGGTGAAGTTGGAACAGATACAAACTTAAAACCTTATACACCTCCAAAAGGATATCATATAGTTAAGGTTATAGTAGACGGAAAGACATTAACAACAAAAGAAGACAAAGATTTAATACACAATTTACCAAGTATAATAACAGATAAGACTCAAACTGTTAAGTACGTTATAGGGAAAAATGTAGAAGAAAAAGGATCATTAAAATATGAAATAAAAATTAATGGTGCACCTTATGGAAGTGGGGAATTACAGGGCACACCTGGAAAAACAGCTAGTTATGATTTACCTCATAATAAGTACTTAAAATTAGAAAGTATAACTGTAAATGGTAGGACAATAACTACTCCAAGTGATGTACAAAACTTTGAGAATTATCATGGAAAATTTGAACCAAATGGAGTTACTATAATTTACAACTATAAAACAGTAACTACACCAAGTGGAAGTAGTACATCAAATACTACAGGGGTTGGAAGCTCTACATCAAGTAGTACAACAAAAACTACAATTGGAGATAATACTGGTAAAGATAAGGCACCAGCTGTTAAGCCATCAATAGGAAAAGATACAGATAAAACAACACCTGTGAAACCAGTAACACCAGAACACAAGAATAATACAACAAAACCTTCAACTGGAGACAATACTGGAAAGGATAAAACACCAGCTGTTAAGCCATCAACAGGAAAAGATACAGATAAGACAACACCTGTGAAACCAGTATCACCAGAACACAAGGATAAAACAACTGTAACAGTAAATGTTGTTGGAGGACCAAAAGAGATAACAATTAAAGTAACTGGAGATGTAGGAACGCTTATAACAAAAGATACACCAACAATACCAAAAGGTTATAACGTAAAAAATATAACTGTTAATGGACATACAGTTTCAGAAAAAGATTTGCCAAAGGTATTTGGAAAGAAAGATATTCATATAGTGTATCACATAACTAAGGTGCCAACTGATAAGACACCAGAAGTTAAACCAGTAACACCAGAGCATAAGGATAACACAACAAAACCTTCAACTGGGGACAATACTGGAAAGGATAAAACACCAGATGTTAAACCATCAACAGGAAAAGACACAGATAAAACAACACCTGTGAAGCCGTTAACACCAGAACACAAGGATAATACAATAAAACCTTCAACTGGAGATAATACTGGTAAGGATAAAACACCAGATGTTAAGCCATCGATAGGAAAAGATACAAATAAGAAAACTGATGCAAATCATAATGATAATAAAGGAACTGCAGGAAATGAGGCTCATACTTCAACAAGTACTCATGCTACTGTAAGTGGAAATGGAGAAGCTCATAGTTCAGCTACAGCACATGCAAGTGCAAATGGTGGAGAAGTTAAAACTTCAGCAACTTCAAATGTAAATGTAAATCACAATACTCCGGTAGTTAATAATAATGGACAAGGAAATACAGAAACTGGAAACGCATCAAGTGATAGAACAGCAAATAATACTACAAGCACAAATGGAAGCACTGAAACTCCATTTAATAGCTCAAGTGTTAATGACTCAACAGGTTCAACTTATACTGATAATAATTTAGTAAATGGACCTAATGAAGATAACAGTACAGCACAAACTGTATTACCACATACTGGATTTAATATGCAAGGTGCTGAGCATACAGCAAAAGAAGCTGGAGCAATTGCAGGTATAATAGCAATGATTAGTGGACTATTCTTCTTTAGAAGAAAAAAATAGTAAATGATTAAATAGTGAAAGTTGTCATAAATAATATAAGAAATCCTCTATGAAGATAAGATTTTTTCATAGAGGATTTTTTTATATTTTATTGAGTTACTAAGTGAAGTTTAGATTTTTTTCCTTCATTGTACATTCTTCTCCACATAATATAACCATAGATGGAACCAATTAAATATTGAAGAAGTGATAGAGTATTTGATAAGTCACCTACAAAAATGGATGGATTAATAACTCCAACATGTATGGTTTGAATTAGGAACATTATAACTCCTAAAGAATTAGATACAATCCAAAAGTTCCATTGAGCAACATATCTTTTAGCAGTTAGAAATACAGCCATTATTGTTAGAGTTGCAGTTATGGAGTCTAATAATATTTGAGGATCAGCAGCAATTCTAAAATTAAATAATTTATAAAAAATTAAAGGTAATTTATCTAAAAATATAGCATAAGCAATAAAACAAATAATTGAAACTATAATAGCGTATAACCATTGTTTTTTTGTAAGTGTATTTATTGAAATTTTATTTGTTGATTCTTTAGACATGTGGAATTTCCAAGCTATAAAACCATAAATTACAAGAGGTAATACTATAAAGAAATTTTCAATGAATTGTCCATATAAATTACTTACTAAAGCGATGATTGCTAATGTTATAGTATTTATAATCCACCAAATATAACCAGATATATTAGCTTTAGCAGTATAGATGGAAACTAATATTCCAGAAATAGTACAAATTAGTCCTGTTATTCCTAATGGTGAAAAGACACTGAAAATATTTCCTTCTCCTAAAAATAAAGGAAGTAAAAAAGTTATAATACTAGCAGTTGTAAAAAAGATAAAAAATATTTTTTGGAATTTACTAAAGCTTTTATAAAAGTTCATTTAACTACACATCCTTTGTTATACGAATAATTTTAAAAACTAAAAAGAAAAAGTTCGCTTCTTTAATGTTAATATTAGATTATATATGCTAAAATGTCAAGTATAAGTTAATAAAAAGAATAAAATACGAAATATATTTGAATATTTTTCTATGTTTTTATGCTTTGAAAAATAAATCATAAGGATATATAGAGAAAGAATTTAAATAAAAAAATATGAATTAAAGAGTTTTCTTTAATTCATATTTCTTATACAAATATTAAAGCAATAGTTGATAAAATTGAAATTATACCAGCAAATATTATATCTGCAATAGCTTCTAGAGAGCTATCTTTATTTAGTTTTCTTATAATAAAAATTGCATAGATTATTGGTGCAAATATTACAAAAGATTCTAAAAATAAAGGAAATGAATATTTATTATTAAGCCAATGTGCAAAGAAGATTAAAATTCCAAAAGCGTAAAAACCTCTATATAATTTTTTGCTAGGTTTTTTTCGCATTTTACTTTTGAGTTCTTTATTAGTAATCATATTTAATGTAAATTCATAGAGATGAGTTTTTTGTAAAATAAATCCTATCATTAAAAATGCAATTACAATAAAAATAATTTCTTTTTTCATATATTCTCCTAGATAAAGGTTATTGTGTATTTTATAGTATTATAATTATTAAAAATGAACAATTACATGTTTAATTATAAAGTATAATAATTACAAAATAATAAAGAAAAGTTAAATTAATTCAAAAGTTTTAATTGGTATTTAATGGTTATATTCTTTGAATTTATATATCTATTTTCACAGATGAAAATAGATATATAATAGCAATATATTTGAAATTTATTTAGTATAGTCTTTTTTAAAATTCTTTAACACTGTTAAATGATTTATTTCTTGTTGAAATGCTTTTAATAATGCTTTTTCTAAGACTTTTTGATGATCAAAATTTTTTATATCAGTACAAACTGCAAAAACTTTATTTATATCATTGTTTACATTTTTGTATGTTAAAGTTACATTAGGTTCGTCATATTGAATATCAATTATTTTTATTCCCCAACTTAAAGTTGCTAAATTATCATTGATAGTTAGTTTACTTATATTTTTTAATTCTTCTTGCTCTTTAGTTGGGTCGTTTATTATTATTAGTTTATCTCCAACTTTGTATTTAGCCATAAAAAATCCTCCTATAATATGAATTATATTTAGTTTAATTTTACCATATTATATATTTTTTGGTCATAGGTAATTTTAAATTTTTAATAATAATTTTTTAATAACACTTGTCATATAAGATAGTTTCTTGAAAATATTAAAGGTGAGAAGGAGGAAAGGTAAGGTAGTAACTAAAAAATGTAGACAGTAGAAAAAAGTATGAAAAATGTTATAATTATTTTAGATAATAATATGAAATTTTTAAATAATTAAACTATGAAATGAGGGGGATAAGTGTGACAAATAGCAGACAAATGTTTATAAAAGGAAAAGATGGACAAGAAATATTTTTAAGAATATGGGATAATGTTACAAAGCCAAAAGGTGTTGTTCAAATATTTCATGGAATGGCTGAACATAGTGGAAGGTATGAAAATTTTGCGAACTTTCTAAATAATAAAGGAATAATTGTTTTTGCTGATGATCATAGAGGACATGGGGAAACAGCAATAAAAAATGGTCAATTAGGATACTTAGGCAAGGATGGTTTTAATAATATTGTAGAAGATGAATATATAATAACAAATTACATAAAAGAATTGTATAAAGATGTTCCTGTATATATATTTGCACATAGTTTTGGGTCATTTATAGGACAAGAGTATATTATACGATATTCAAGTGAAGTAAATGGAATAATATTATCTGGGTCAGCAAAAAATGATGGAGCAGATGTAAAAACAGGGATTTTTGTATCAACTATACAAAGTAAGTTTATAAGTGATAGAAAAGCAGCTAAATTTATAGATAATTTTGCTTTTGGAGGGTTTAATAAAAATATAGACAACCCTAAAACAAAAGTTGCATGGTTAACAAGAGATGAAGAAGAACAAAAAAAGTATATAAACGATAAATTTTGTACTTTTGTTCCGACTATAGATTTTTATAGAAATTTATTTTTAGGATTACATGAGCTATATAAAATTGATAGGTTAAAAAATATAAATAAAAAACTTCCTATTTTAATTTTATCAGGTGAAAAAGATCCTGTTGGGAAAAATGGAGAATCTGTAAAGAGGTTGTATGAACAATATAAGAACCTTGAGATAGAGGATGTAAATATTAAATTATTTGAAGACTGTAGACACGAGTTACTTAATGAAATAAATAAAGAGGAAATTATGGAGTTTATTTATAAATACTTTGATAATATTAACAATAAAGAAAAAGTGTTATATAGTAAGAAATAAAGGGTACAATAATATAGAGAGTAAGATTTATCTGATTTATGTATATTTAGATTTATTTTATAAAAAATAAAACAATACTAATATTAGTTGCAAGATAAATAAATTTTTCAAAAGTACAATTATATGTAAATTTGTATAAACATAATATAAAGGATTAGCATATTATGTAGTATGAATATTAAGCAAAGAAAAATACGAAGGCTATTAAATTAAACAAATATGTACAGTATAATGTTTAAGTATTTATAATTTGACATAGTATTTGGAGAGAAGGGCTAAAAATGTATTTTCTAGTAATATTAATAATAATCATCCTTGGATTTATACTATATCTAATAAGAAATTTAAAAGATGGAAATTTAGAAAATAATAATAATTGCGTGTTAGCTCAAAGTAAAGAAGATAAAAGTACTTTATTAATTTTTGTGATGTTAATAATATTATCAGTTTTGTTGTTTTTAGGAAGCAAGTTATAATTGAATATAAGATAAAAAACTATTATTTATAACTAATAAATAATAGTTTTTTATTTTAAAAGGTGTTTGTAAAAAATATATTAATAAGTAAATATTTATAAAATATTTTTATATCATTAAATAATTTTTGAAAGAATTTATAAAAGTATAATAAAAATAAAATAAGTTAAAAAAATAGATAATTAATTGTAAAAAAAACTTTAAAATATCTTAATAATTTATATTTTTTGGTTTATAATATGTGGGAAAGCTAATTTTTTAAAATTTGTTGTAGAAAGAATGGAGGGACGATGGAAAAAAATAAAGAAAAGAATAACAAAAGATTTGCTTTTTGGGTGATGATCTTGTTAGCATTACTTATAATATCAGTAATTATATGTATAGCTATAGGTAGTACCTATATAGATCCAAAAGTTGTATACAATGTTTTAGGGAGTAAATTAACAGGATCTCATAATTTTAGTGAAAGCATAGAAACAATTATATGGGAAATAAGAGTGCCAAGAGTAATTCTAGGGTTAGTTACAGGCGCAGGACTAGCTACCTGTGGAGTTTTAATGCAATGTGTTACTAGAAATCCAATAGCAGACCCGTATATTTTAGGGATATCATCAGGCGCTTCAGCAGGAGCTGTGTTTATTATAGTATTTGGCTCAACAGTAGCAATAGGTAGCTTATCTGTTGCATTTGGAGCTTTTATAGGCGCTATATTATGTGGAATAATGGTTTTTGTTATAGGAACACAATGGGGAAGAAGTACATCTACAACAAGACTAGTTTTATCTGGATTAGCAATTTCAACGATTTTTTCAGCTATAACAAATATAATAATTTATTCTGCTAAAAATTCAAATCAAGCTAAATCAGCTATGTTTTGGATAATGGGAAGCTTAGGTGGAGGAACATACGAAAAATTATACCTACCGATTATTATCTTACTAATTGTTATAATCTTGTCAATATTTCTTTCAAAATCTATGGATTTATTATTATTTGGTGATGATAGTGCTATCATTTTAGGAATGAATGTAAAACTTGTAAAATCCGTGATAATACTTTTAGCTACAATTTTAACAGCTTCTTTAGTTGCTATAACAGGAGCTATTGGCTTTATAGGGCTTGTCATTCCTCATGTTTGTAGACACATGTCAGGAAGTAGTCATAGAAAATTAATAATACTTTCATCAATAACAGGGGCTATATTTTTGATTTGGGCGGATGCAATAGCAAGATCTGCATTTTCACCTAGAGAAATTCCAATTGGAATTATAACTTCTTTAATAGGAGGACCATTTTTCTTATGGTTAATTTCTAAAAATGAATATTCATTTGGAGGGAGAAACTAATGGAAGATATTAAAATTAAAGTTGAAAATTTAGAGTTTTTTATAGAAAATAAAAAAATTTTAAATAATGTATCTATGGAAGTTCCAAGAGGAAGCTTTGTTGGGATAATTGGTCCAAATGGTTCGGGAAAATCAACATTATTAAAAAACATATATAGGGTATATAAACCAACTAGTGGGAAAATATATATTGGCAATAAAGAACTTCTCTCAATGTCACCTAAAGAATGTGCGAGAGAAATTGGTGTCTTAGCTCAAGAAAGCAGTACACAGTTTGATTTTACTATTGAGGATATAGTAAAAATGGGAAGATATCCTTACAAATCAATATTTGAAGATTATTCTAAAGAAGATTTAGAAATGACCAATGAAATGATAGAAAAGGTTGGGCTTAGCAAACATAAATATAGAAATTTTAACACTCTTTCAGGTGGAGAAAAGCAAAGAACATTAATTGCGAGAATATTAGTTCAAAATGCAGAATTTTTAATTTTAGATGAACCAACTAATCATTTAGATATAGGATATCAAATTCAAGTAATGGATATTGTCAAAAATCTTAATATTACTACTTTATCTGCTATTCATGATATGAACATAGCTCTTATGTATTGTGATTATATTATTGCAATGAAAGATGGAAAAGTTGTAGCTAAGGGAAAAAGTGAAGAGATTATAACGGAAGAATTATTAAAATATCTATTTGGTGTGAATTGTTATATAGGAGTTAATCCAATAACAAATAAGAAACATATATTTTACGTAAGTAATAATTAATTATTATTTAGTATATTTTGTTTTTAATCAAAAGTATAAAGTTTAAATGATAAAGCATTATTATTATTATATAAAAAAATAATGAAAATGATTTATTATTTAATAAAGAACAATAGATGAGTAAGGGAGTGTTAAGTTATGAATAAAAAAATAAAATTAATGTTAGTGGGCTTATCCTTAGTTGTCCTTTCAGGGGCTTTTGTAGGATGTGGAACAAAGATAGAAAAAGGAAATAAGGATAATGAGATAAAAACAGAAAAAAGTGAGGAAAACTATAAAGAAGTAAGCTATGTATTTGACAATGGAAAGGAAAAAGCGGATGTAGTGATTAAAAAAGCACCTACAAGAGCTGTAACTCTTTCTCAATTTATGACAGAAATGCTATTAGCTTTAAATTTAGGTGATAGAATGGTGGGAACTGCACTTTTAGACAATCCTATATTGCCGCAATTTAAAGCAGCTTATGATAAAATACCTGTATTAAAAGTTGCAGAAGGACATTCAATATCAAAAGAAGCTTTTATGGCTACAAGACCTGATTTTGTAAGTGGATGGGAAGCTTCTATATCAGCTGATACAACAGGAACTGCTCAGGAGCTTGTAAGTGAGGGAATAGCACCATTTATGGCGAAATCAGCAGGCCCAGATGCAACAATTGATACAGTATATGAAGATTTTGCGATGCTTGGAAGAATATTTAATGTTGAAGATAATGCAAATTCTGTAATTACACAAATGAAGAATAGAATAGCACAAATTGAAAAAGAAGTTAGAAAGAAGAGTGAAAATGAGAAGGTCAAAGTTTTAATTTATGATTCAGGAGAAAAAGATGCTATGGTTGTAGGAGGAGGATTACCAAATAACTTGGTAACTTTAGCAGGTGGAAAGAATGTTTTTGGAGATTTAAATAAACCATATGAAACAGTATCTTTTGAAAGTATAGTTAAGAAAAATCCTGATGTAATTATAGTAACTGATTATTTAGCTGGAAAGCCTGCTAAAGAAAAAATAGATTTTCTTAAAAATAATCCAGCCCTAAAAGATGTAACTGCTATAAAAAATAATAATATACATGTAATAGGGCTAGCTGATCTTTCACCGGGAATAAGAAATGCATCAGCTATAGAAGCAATGAATAGCATGTTCTATAAGTAATAATTGTTATATAGAATAATAATTAAGTGTACTTAATAATTCTTTAGATGTAATAACTCTTGGAATTTTAAGTTGGTTTTTAGAGGCTCCTTTTTTTATTAAAATTTCTTTAAATTTTTCAAAGGAGCCTTTTTTTAATAATATTATTTGAAGTCTACCAAGGGAGTTTTTTTCTCTAAATCTATGGTAGGCTTTATTAGATTTACAAAGTTCTAAGTCTAATATTTCTTCAAGTTTATTTTTATTAGAAAAATCTTTATTTAATTCAATGAAGAAAATATAATTTCCAGGAGTGGTTGAAGTATTTGGATTAGTGCAATAATCTATTATTTTAAGTGATAATGTATTTTCAAGAGATTTTAAAGCATTCTTAACTTGTTCTTCAGTAGTTTTTTCAGATACCATATTAAGAAGTTGATTTTTTCTATATAAAAATATAAGTTCAGGGCTTTTATTATAAAAACCTACAACTTTAATTACATCACCTAATTTATATCTATATAATCCGTTGAAGCTTGTTACAACAATTTCATAGTTTTGATTTATTTCTAGTTCGTTTAAATTATAAGTTTTGGGGTTTTTTAGAAATATATCTTTTTCCTTAATAAATTCAAAAAAAGCAGCATCAGGTAGTAAAACGTAAGAGATTTTATTGAGGTATGGATTTATACCAATGGAGGATTCAGAAGCACCATAAGCACTAGAGTATATTGGAATAGAATCAATATAGTATTTGACTTTATTATCATAAATTGAAAAATTACCACCAGTTACAGTCATAATAATATTAAGATTAGGCCATATGCGTTTTGCTATATTTTTAAAGCCTTTTTTAAATTCTTTTTGCAAATAGTTAGATCTTTCAGAATTAGGTTTTAATTTTTTTTGCAACAGCTTTTTTTGTTCATTTGAAATATTAAGATTTTTGTTAATTGTACCAGTTTTTATATCATAAACTAGCTTATCACAATTATTTTCGAGAACTCTAAATAAATCAAGAATTGAAGAGATAAAAGTTCCACCAATATACATTAGGTCTTTATATTGAAGAGCAAAAAGTAAATGAAGATATAAAGAAGATTCTCTATCTTTTATTTTCATAACTTCTAAAGGTGATGTCCAAATATAAGGAATTAAGAATTTTATTCCTCGCATTCCACCAGAAGTAGCAGAACTTATGGTTATACCACCAGAAGTTCTAGTTGTCTCTAACATATCTGTTAGCATAAGTCCTTTTTTATAAGTCCATTTGTATTTTAGGTAGTTGAAAACTATAAATTGAGTTAATAAGCCCATATATTTAGAAGCATTTATTCTTGATTTTTTTGTATTTGGAATTAGTTTTTGATAACCAGTTGTGCCAGAAGTATGACTAAAGAATTCAATGGGATCACGAAGCAATAAGTTTTTTTCACCTTTAGCCATTCTATCTATATAATCTTTAAAATCTTCATAATCACTTAAAGGAACTTTAGCTTTAAAGTCTTCGATGGTAGAAATACTTTTAAAATTATGGATATGACCATATTTGGTGTTTTCATTGTCTTTTAAAATTTCCATTAAGGTATTGAAGTTTACAGTTAAGGCGTTTTTAGTATTATTATTAAATTCATTAAAAAGTTTATTTCCTTTATTTATTAAAAGTTTATAAGTAAATTCATTAAATTTCATGTATATCATCCCATAAATTAGATTTCAACTTTAATATATTCAAGGATTTTAAATGTTATTCAATAAAATAACTTTAATTAATGGGTATTTTAATATAGAAATAAGTATTAGAATAAGGGGGAAAGTGATTTATATCATATTTATTATTTGTTATAATTTTATATAATAGTTATTAAAAAAATATTAAAAGAAAGGATATTGTTAAGGTATATTGTTAAATTGCTATAATACTTTAGATAATATTAGTAGGTGAAAAATGACTTTATTAGATGTTTATGAAAAATATAAAAAAATAAATAATGATTATAGTAGATTTATTGAAATAATGATTAATAAGGAAGGTTTTAATTTTACGGATAAAGAAGAAGTTGACTTATTAGAAAAATACAATATAGAAATCCAACAATTAAAAATTAGTATAGACAATGTAGAGAGTACTGATGATGAAAATTTAAAAGATTTGAATTATTTAATTATGGATTTGATGTTTTTATCAGTTGATTTAATAAATTTTTATAACTATAAAGAAGTAGAAAGATTTAAGATGAGAGCTGTAAATTATATTAATAAGCAAAGAAGAAAGGAGTTTTTTGGTGGAAATTAAATAAATCTTAAATAAATATTTTTTACTTTTAATTTTTTCTGGTAAATAAATTTTTTTATTATAATTCTTATATTTCAGTATAGTTTACGATAATATTAGATTTGTTTTAATATTTTAATTAATATAAATTAGAATAAGATTTGAATTATTAGGATATAAATATGATAAATCATTAATTTAAATATATAATTAAAGATGAACTTATAACATTAAAATTAAGTGAAAACATAATAAATAGCAATACTTAAGAAAAAGTACTAAGGAGAGGAAGTTTAATGGAGCAAGGCTTAAAGGAATTAAATGAACAGCTTCAGGGGTTAATAGTTGGAGAGAAAGAAACAAAAAAAATGTGGAGAGGAGCATTGGATTCAGAGTTAAAAATACTATTAAATGATACTTTAGATATAATTGGAGAACATAGAGAATATTTAGAAGAAGAAGTATTATTTTTAAAGAAGCAAGTTCTTTCATATGAAGAAGTTGAAGGGAAATTAGTTAATAGATTAAGTGATGTTTCAAGTAAGTTTATTGATGAAGATAAAAATATAGCTAGGGGAGCTATTTATGGAATAGAATTAGCTATAGATTTAATTGATAATATATTAAAAAATGAGAAAATAAGAAAAGAATTTAAAGTGAAGTTAGAAGAAATTAAATCAAAATATTATTATATGGATTCTGAGTTAGAAAATTATATTCAAAGAATAAATAATGGAGAACTATAGAGCTATTAGGAGGAACTTATGGATTACAATTTTGTATTTGAAGGAAAAGAATTTGCACTAAATGAGGAAAAATTTATTGAGTTTATAAATGATGAAGAACAACCTGTAGAGGATATAAATTTAGAAAAAATATTAACTTTGCTAAATGAAAATAAGAATAATATTGAATTTGAAAAGTCTTACTATGATGAACCTTGTGATAAGTGTAATTTTGGAAGTAAAGATGATAAATTTTTCCCATTTTTAGAATATCAATTTTACATAAATACTAAAAAAAATAAATATGTAACAAGTAATATTAGTAAAGAAAATGATGAAAACATATCTTTCAATAAGATGAAAAAAGCAGGTAAAGTAGATAGTAGTTATATTGTATTTTTAGAAGTATGTGAAAATTGTGGAGAATTCTTTATAGTAATAGAAAAAGTAGAAGAATAATAAGAAAAAGTTGTATCAAATTATGTAATTTGATACAACTTTTTGTATTATAATATAATTATAATAAGCTTAATAAGGAGGAGTTAGGAATGGATAAAAGTATGGAGTGGCTTATTAACACAAAGGTGAAAAGAACTATGGAGAATTTAGAGAAAAATAATATAAGTGCATACTTTATAAATACTAGAGAAGAATT
Organism: uncultured Sarcina sp.; assembly: GCA_963557775.1. Taxonomy (GTDB): domain Bacteria; phylum Bacillota; class Clostridia; order Clostridiales; family Clostridiaceae; genus Sarcina. The sequence continues at coordinate 31,627 of CAUWDH010000003.1, read as the reverse complement.
AATAGAAATAATAGAAAATTTGAGTTTGGAAGGAGATAAAATAGCTGTTGGTGGTTCTACTACTTTAAATGAAGTTAATTTATTAAATTATTTAAGAACTGGGAGATATAATTTCTTAGATAGATATAAAGAAGGATTAACAAGAGAAGAGGTAGTTAACATATTTAGAAAAAGTTTGTTATGTGATGTGTATATAACAAGTACTAATGCAATTACTGAAGAAGGATATCTTTATAATGTTGATGGGAATGGTAACAGAGTTGCAGCTATGCTATATGGACCTAGAAAAGTTATTGTTATCTGTGGAATAAATAAACTAGTTAAAAATGTAGAAGAAGCTATGGAAAGGAATAAATCTATCTCAGCCCCAGCAAATGCTAAACGATTAAATAGAAAAACACCATGTTCTAAAGTAGGATATTGTATGGATTGTAAAAGTGAAGAAAGAATATGTAAAAAGTATACTTTAATAAAAGGTGAAGTAACAAAGGGGAGAATGCATGTTATAATTTTAAATCAAAATTTAGGATACTAAACATTAAAAAATATAAATAAACTAATGAGTAGGAGAAAAAAATGTCAAATAATATTATATTAATTATATTAGGAATCTTTCTTTGTTTATCACCTATATTACCTAAAAAATTTATATATAGAGAAAATAGAACTAATAGAGTAAAAGATGTTCAAGGATATATAAAGGCACAAATTAAATTATTGGTGATAACAGGAATATTATTTATTATAATAGGATTAGGAGGAGTTGTAATCCATAAATCACTTTTTATATGGATAATAATACCTATATTCGTTAATTTTTCTGGTGGAGTAATTTTAAATCAAAAATACACAAAATAAACGTAAACTTAATTTTAGTAGAATTAATCTCAATTTAATATTTGATTATAGTTAACTAGAATTGTGAGACTATTAATGAGGAAAGTATATTTAATTTTAAGTAAAAGAGGAACACAAACTAAGAAATGGAGCTTAGTTTGTGTTTGTTTCTTCTTTATAATATTTTATAGACCAATTTTCTATAAGTTTTACAGCTTCAGTTAATTCTAAACCTTTGGATGTCAATTTATATTCAACTCTTGGAGGGATTTCAGCATAGACAATTTTTTCTATTAATCCATCAAGTTCTAGTTCTTTTAATTTTTCACTAAGAACTTTTTGGCTAACTCCTTGTGTTATTCTTTGTAGTTCTAAAAATCTTTTTTGTCCTTCATATAAATGACATAGAATTACACTTTTCCATTTTCCTCTGATTGTTTCAAATCCTAAGTCGAGTAAACAAACATATTTTTTATCTTTGTATTCTATCAAGAAAAGTCACCTCTTTAATTTGATTACGTTTTTTTATTATAGCACCAATAAAAACATATGTCTAAAATAATATAGAAAAGTAAGGAGAATTCAAAATGCAAACTTTAAGGTAACTATACTTACTTTAAAGTGCGTACTTGTTAAGAGATTTATATTATTATATATTTTTTATAATTAATAATTTAAGGAAGAGTTAAATTAAATTATACTTAGGAGTTGATATTATGAAAACACTTTTTGATAAAACAAAAATTTTAAATATGGAGATGAAAAATAGATTTTTAAGAGGCGCATTATGGGTAGCTTTAGCAGATGAAAAAGGACATATAACAAAGGAATTAAGAGATGTATATGAAGAAATTGCTAAAGGGGGAGTAGGAACTATTATTACTGGATATGCATTTATTACTGAGGAAGAACAGCCAAATCCAAATATGTTAGGAATATATAATGATTCTTTTATAGATGAATATAAAGACTTCACTAATATGATTCATAAACATGGTAGTAATATAATAATGCAAATAGTTTATGGTGGATTTATGACAGAATTTAATGTTGGAGAAAGAGTTATATGGGGACCTTCAACCATGAAGAATGAAGTTACTGGAACTATGGCTAAAGAAATGAGCAAAGATGAAATAAAGTATTTAGTTTCTAAATATGCAGAAGCAGCAAAAAGAGTCAAGGCATCTGGATTTGATGGAGTAGAAATACATTGTGGTCATGGGTATTTATTAAGTCAATTTCTATCACCATATTATAATAAAAGAACTGATGAATATGGTGGAACTATAGAAAATAGAGGAAGAATAGTATTTGAAATATATGAGGCAATGAGAGAAGTTGTGGGAAAGGATTTTCCTATACTTATAAAATTAAATTCAGCTGATTATACATCTTCTAATGGCTTAACTGAAGAAGAAAGTTTATATGTTGCAAGAAAATTAGCGAAATTAGGAATAGATGCTATTGAAGTAACTGGTGGAAATGAATCTATAAAAGAAGTTCAAGAAAATAATTTAGGAGCAGCAAGAAGAAAAGTTGTACTTTCTAAGGAAAATGAATCTTACTTTAAAAATTATGCTATTAAATTAAGTAAAAGTATTGATAAACCTGTAATTTTAGTTGGAGGTAACAGACATTTTGATGTTATGGAAGACATACTTAAAAATAGTGAAATAGAATATTTCTCATTATCACGTCCACTAACTTCAGAACCAGATTTAATAAATAAATGGGCTAGTGGAGATTTAAAAGCTCCAAAATGTGTTTCATGCAATGCTTGTTATAACACTATAGGAAAAAGGTGTATTTTAAATATAAGAAAAAATAGAGCTTAATAGAAATTATCTAATTTAAATATAAGGACATATTTAAATTAGGTAATTTTTTTGTTTTAAATATGACCTTATGTTGACAAAGTCATATTTAAAATGATATTATGACTAATATAATAAAAAGTCATAATATGAAGGGAGTTGTTATAAATGTAGTTTCGGTTTAGGTGAATTTTTGATTTCATCTAAATAATTAGTCGGATTTATCTAGAGGTGTAAAAGTTCTTTATATCTTACTTGTGGACGATATAAATATTACTTCTAGCGATAAGATAAGAACTATTATTTATAATAAGAAGAAAAGTATGAAGAATGGTATATTAAAAAAAGAACATTTAATGTTTGTAACTATATTAGCTTTAGCACTAGGAATAAGACAATTGGCAATGAGTTTAATTGTTTCATTTGTAGCACCATATACTCAGAGTTTATTATATGGAACTTTAGCTATGGGGGGAATTGCCTTAGGGATATTTAGTCTTACTCAAGGTATATTTCAAGTTCCATTTGGTGTACTTTGTGATAAAGTTGGTAGTAAATTTGTTGTATTATTAGGATTAGGAATTTTAATTATAGGACTGATTTTATCTTGTGTGTCTAATAATGCTTATGTATATATAATATCAAGAGCTTTGCAAGGAAGTGGAGCGATAACTTCAGCTAGTTATGCATGGATATCAAAAACTGTCGATTTTGAGGAAAGAGCAGATTCTATAAGTTTTGTAGGAGCTGCAATTGGATTAGCTTCAGCAATTTCATTAGGAGGAGGTCCAATTTTTATAAGTTTTGTATCAGTAAGAATGTTATATGTTATATCAACTATTCTTGTAATTATAGTATTTTTTTTAGTTTTAATATTTTTAAAAGAAGATAAGGATAAAAAGATTGTTAGAACTAAAAAAGATGTAAAAGGAGAAAGTGCATTATCTTACTTGAAAAAATTATTTTCACAAAAAGAATTTATATCATATATGATAATAGCTTTTGTTGGAAATTATATAGGATTAGCTTCATTTTTTATTATACCAGAATATTTAAGAGTAACATTGGGACAAAATTATATGTGGGAAGTACTAACTCCTTCAGTGCTTATATCAATTATAATAATGAGATTATCAACTAAATATATTAAAAAAGGATTAATTAAGAATATTGTGTTAGTGTCTGCTATATTTATGGTTATAGGCGTGATATTGATGTTTAGTAGAAATGAAAATTCATTTATAATATTTTTTGAAGGTGTCTTTATGTTTGCTGCTTATACAATATTTTCAGCATTAACTCCAACTTTAATAAATAGTATAGCTAAAAATGAATTTAGAGGATTATTAAATGGAATTATGAATGGATTTTCCTATATAGGAAGTTTTTTAGGAGCTACTATAACAGGAATATTATGGGGAAGTAATTTATATATAGCTTTAAGTTTAGTTTTAGTATTTTCTATAGTAGTAGTCTTAATTGCTATATTTATTATTAATAATAATATAAATTTAAAAAGTAACAGCAGGTAAATTGTTGTTACTTTTTTATTACATTTTAATAATAAGAGCAATTTAATATACATTTAAATTAGTTATAAGTGGAAAATATTTGGTTTTTATAATATTTTGTCATAGAAGAGGAATTTTTATTAAAAATACCATTAGTAAGACCTATAAATTTTTTAGAAATTATCAAAGAACTGGAATTTTAAAATGTTAACAATTAACGTATAATGTAAACTATTAGTTAACAATAAATAAGGATGGAGGAATATTAAATGAATAGAAAACAATTAACAGGTCTTATTGCTATGGCTAGTGTATTAACAACTATAGGGGCAGCAGGAGCGACACATATAGGTAAGGAATCTACTAATAATGTGTTATTAGCAAGACCTATGAAGGCTGCTAAGGATAATTCTTTAAAGCCAATGAATTCACAAAATCATAAGGTAGGAATAACTACAGCATTTATAGGTATTCCAGTACAAGAAAATGGTTTTGCAGCTGATCCAAGTTTTAATCCTAATGGATTTGCATCACTGTTAAATAAAAAATTATATGAATATGAAAGTTCACCGGCAAATCAAACAGCTGCAATGGATGAAGCAATAAGTTTGCATAATGGAAATCCAGAAAATACTTGTGTTTATTTTCAATCCTCTTGTTTAAGAGCTATAGGGGTTCCTGTTCCAGATAGTATGTCTTATACTACAAATTTAGAAAATTTTTTAAGTAATAATGGCTGGCAAAGAGAGACAAACTTTAATTATATACAAAAAGGTGATATATGTTTTGCGGGACCATATCATACATTTTTATTTATGGGATGGAAGGATAAAGCCAAAGGAATTGCCTATGTAATGGGTGATGAAGCTTATATGTTTAATTCAAGTTATGGAGATAGAAATCTTAATGGCCAAGTAGCTAATTCAAGTAATGGATGGAATAACCAGTATAAAGCAACTTGTTTTTGGAAATATACAGGAAGTTTTACAGGTGGAACAGTTCAAAATGCTCCAATGAACAAATGGATTGGAAGAGTTGCTATAACATCACCAGTTGGATTATGGATGAATGCTGGACCTAGTGCAAATACTACAAAATTAGATTGTATAGGTGATAATATAGTATTAAATGTAATAGAAGTTAAAAATGGATGGTATAAGGTTTATTATGATGGACAATATGGATGGATAGATAGTCAATATACAACAGGATTAGGGAATCCAACAGAAAGTAAATCTGAAAATGTTGAAAATGCCAATATACCTCCAAATGTAAGTAAAGCTATAGGTACAACAGTTATAAATTCTTTAGAAGGGCTAGAAATGAATTATGTACCATCAACTAATTCTAATAGTATAACTAATATACCTAATGCAACGAAGGTTTTTGTTTTTGAAGAAACAAATAATGGCTGGGAGAAAGTTTATTATAATGGAAGATATGGATGGATTTACTCAGAATATACAACAGGATTATCAAGAATAAATCAAGGTAATAATTCTACTACTAATAATACAACTAATAATGGAAGTTCTTCAAAGAGTAATGTATTAGGGCAAGTTACAGTAGAATCACCAGTGGGATTATGGATGACAGAAGGTCCAAAGCCATATAGTGGTAATATAACTTGCTTAAATTACAATACTACTGTAAATGTAGTAGGAGAAAGTAATGGATGGTATGAAATAAATTATAATGGACAAACAGGATGGATAGATGGAGCGTATACATCAGCATTAAAAACTCAATCTAATAATGTAAGCCAAAAGAAAGTGACAAAAGCAAAATCAAGTACAAAGAAAGAAGCTAAAAAAGGAAATCAAAGTACAGGACAAGAGATAACTATAGAGTCACCAGTAGGATTATGGATGACAAAAGGACCAAAAGCCTATTCAGGTAATATAGTATGTTTACCATACAATACAAAAGTAGTAGCAACAGCAGAAGAAAATGGTTGGTATAAAATAAGCTATAATGGTCAAATAGGTTGGGTAGACGGAGCTTATACAACATCAGCAAATTTTAATAATAATAGTAATAATTCAAATAGTAATAGCAATAATACTAATAAAAAGGGTTCTTCAAAGAGTAATGTATTAGGGAAAGTTACAGTAGAATCACCAGTAGGACTATGGATGACAGAAGGACCAAAGCCATATAGTGGTAATATAACTTGCTTAAATTACAATACTACAGTAAATGTAATAGGAGAAAGTAATGGATGGTATGAAATAAATTATAATGGACAAATAGGATGGATAGATGGAGCTTACACAACATCAGTAAATTTTAATAATAAAATAAGTAATACAAATCAAAGTAATACAAAAAGTAATACAGAAAAGGGTAGTGGGGTGAAAAGTTCTAAATTATTAGGAACTGTTATAATAGAATCACCAGTAGGATTATGGATGACAGAAGGACCAAATGGTAATAGTGGAAATATAACATGTTTAAACTATCATACAAAGGTAAATGTAATAGGAGAAAGTAATGGCTGGTATAAAATCACTTATAATGGTAAAATAGGATGGGTTGATAGTAAATATACAACAACCTTAAATAGTGGTAGTATTAGTCAAAATAAAGAAATAACAATAGCATCTCCTATAGGATTATATATGACTTATGGTCCAAATGGTACTGGTGGTATTATAACTTGTTTACCATATGGTACTGAACTTCAAGTATTAGGAGAAAAGAATGGATGGTATGAAGTTAATTATAACGGAAGTACTGGATGGATAGATGCTGAGTACTGTATTTCTTAATAATTAAGTTTAAATTAATAAAGGCTAGTACAACAAGTTATATTATTAAAATATCACTCAGTAAGGGGGAGTAGTATGGCATTAATACAAAATATTGATTCATCCATATTATATTTTATACAAAATCATATTCAAAACCAGTTTTTTAATCCTATAATGATATTTATCACTAATTTGGGGAATATGGGATTGATATGGATAACAATAGCAATAGCTTTACTATTCACTAATAAGTTTAGAAAAGTTGGGATATTGATGTTATGTGCATTAATAATAAATACTATATTAGGAGAAATAATATTAAAGAACGTGTTCCAAAGGGCAAGACCATTTAATACATTGCAACATCTTCAATTATTAATAAAGGAACCACAATCATATTCTTTTCCGTCAGGACATACATCTTCAGCTTTTGCTTGCGCTATAATATTGGCTTATTATGTGAAGAAAGTAGCTGTGCCAAGTATAATACTAGCTTGTCTAATAGCTTTTTCTAGAGTGTACTTAACAGTTCATTATCCTAGTGATGTATTAGCTGGAATTGTATTAGGAATAATAAGTGCTGTGATAACAATATATCTGCACAAATTATATAGTAAAAGAATTAATAAAAATACTTTTTCATAAACTTTTAAAAGTAGATAAGTATTTTGAAGGTGATTATATAGTGAAAAATTTTTAACTGTATAATCACTTTTTTATTATAGATATACTTTATGATATAATCGAAGATATCATATTTAAGATAAGGAGCAATATTATGGAAAATAATAATAAGGTATTATCTAATATACCTAATATAAGTATAAAAAAGTCTTTTACTATTAATGATAGTGAAAAAAAAGTCATAGGGATGTTTTTATGCTCTTTAGATAAAAATAATATAAATAGTGAATATATGTTTTCTTTGTCTAAGTGTTGTGAGGAGTTAGATTTAGACAAGGAAAGCTTTTTTAAAGTAGTAAAAAGTATAGAGCAAAAAGTTTTGGAAATAACTATTAATGATAAGAATGAACAATGTGTTTGTAATTTATTTTCTTATATTATTTGGAATATTAAAGAGGATTATGTGAAAATAAAGTTTAATAATGCTTTAGATGGGTTATATGTAAAGATAAGGAATATTTATGATAATTATATCGGAAGAAATTTAATAAATTTAAGAGGAAAATATTCTTGGCAAACTTATGAGCTGCTTAAAGGCTTAGAACATGGACGATATTATTATGCATCATTAGATTATTTAAGAAAAGTATTTAATATTGAAAGTCAATATAAATTATATGCCGATTTTAAAAGAAAGGTACTTCTTTCTACCCAGAGAGAAATAAATGAAAAAACTGATTTATATTTTGAGTTTGATGAGGTAAAAGAAGAGAAAAAAATTGTAGGTATACATATTGTAGTCCATAGAAATAATGCATTTAAAAATTCAAAAAAATAATGATTAGGTATATAGAATAAATAAGAGGCTTTATAATATTTTAAATTGACAGATAATCTAATTAAGAGAAGAAATAATTAGAAAAGGGGCTAATTTTGATATAGCCCCTTAAAATTAAATTTCCTTACTAAGTTTAATGAAATTTTCTATATCTTCTTCTATTAATTTTAGTGAATTTCTCCAAAAATCTATAGATTGAATATCAATATTCATTAATTTTGTTATATCAGAAAGTTTATTTTTACCAGTAACACTAAGTAACTGATCATAAGCTTCTACAAAGTCATTTCCTCTTTTTAGATATTCAGCATATAATCCCTTTGAGAATAGTAATCCAAAGGCATAAGGGAAATTATAAAAGTTAGTTGTTGCATAATAGTAATGTGGTTTACAAGCCCACATATATGGGTGTAAGAAGTTTTCGTCTAAGCCATCACCGTAGGAAGCCTTTTGAGCTTTAAGCATTATTTCATTTAATTCAGAGGCACTTAATGAAGAAACTGCTCTTTTTTCAAAAACTTCACTTTCAAAAAGGAATCTACTTAAAATATCAACAATTATTTGTCCGCAATCTGATATTTCTTTTTCTAAAATTGATAAAGCTTCTTTAGGAGTAGCATTTTTTACGGCTGCTTTTTTTACTATTGTTTCACAGAAAGTAGAAGCTGTTTCTGCTATTGGCATAGGATAATCGGCATTTATAGGGCTTTGTGATAATAAGCAATCTCCATGATATCCATGACCTAGTTCGTGAGCAAGAGTTATAACATCACTAAGAGTACCTCCAAAGTTAAGCATTATACGACTTTCACCTATCATATGAAGGTTTTCACAAAAAGCTCCTCCAACTTTCCCTTTCTTTGGATATACATCTACCCAATTGTTTTCTATTGCTTTTTTAGCAAAGTTACCTAATTTAGGTGAAAAAGTACTAAAATTAGTAACTATAAAATCTCTAGCTTCTTCAAAGGTAAAGCTTGGTTCACCTTCTACTATTGGAGCAAATAAATCATAGAAAGGTAAAGCACCTTTATGTCCTAAGATTTCAGCTTTTCTTTTGTAGTACTTTCTAAACATAGGAAGACTTTTTTCCATAGCGGCTAACATTGCATTTAAAGACTTTTCATCAAGCCTAGAATTTATAAGAGTTTCTTCAAGTGGACTATGATAGCCTCTTATTTTTGAAACAGTTATTACTTCTCCTTTAACACCATTTAAAGCGGCAGCTACAGAATTTTCAATTTTTTTATAAGCCTTTAATTCAGCTTCGTAAGCAGTTTTTCTAAGATTAGCATCATTAGAAAATGCCATATTTCTTATTACACTAAGAGGAAGACTTTGTTTTTTACCATCTATAGTAATATCAACTAAAAGAGATGAAGTTTCAAGGTCTTTTAATTTTGTCCATGATGAAGATCCTGAACCTCTCATTTGAGCTATTAGTAATTCCTCTTTTTCAGATAATAAATATTTACTCATTTCTTTTATTTCATTAAAGTGGAATTTATGTTCCATTAATAGTTTAGAATTAGATATTATATTATCTAAATTATTTATAGAGCCAATCCATTTATATAACTTAGCAGAAGAATCAGCCATTTTAGCTAGGTTTTGTTCTATCACTTCTAAAGTTTTTAAGGCAGTACTATCTTTAGTATCAACACTAACAACAAGGTTAGAATACATTAAAAGCTTATTTGAAAGATTTTTAAACTCATTAGTTTCATTTATGTAATTTATTAATTTATCTTCTAAGTTATCATAACTAGAAGTAATATTATCAACAAAATTCTTAAAACTTTCTATTTTTTCATTTAATAGTTTCATATCATTTTTAAACTCTACTGAATTGAAATCACTATAAAGTTCAGTTAAGCTCCAATTTCCGTTCATAAAATAAACCTCCAAAATAATTTTTAATATGAATTTAGTTACACAAAGTTCATATTTATATTTATTATATCATTAAAAAAAAGAAAAATAACTTAGCTTATGAAATTTCACGAAATTTTTCTATATGAAAAATACAAAAAGAGGAAAAATAATCAATAGGTAGAACAGTTAAAGTAACGTAATGGATTATCTAGAAATAGAAAATTCATAGATGCTATTTATTTGATAATTAGTGTTTATAATAATTCAATCTTTTATCAGTACATAGGTAAAATTTAGTTAGAATCAAAATTTCATATAAATCAATCCTTGATTTATATAAAGAGGGATCTAAATGAAGAAAGAAAAGAATAATTTTAAAAAATTATAGTAATTATTGAAACAAATAAAGAAAATAAAACACTAATATATTGAGGGGGGAAGCTATGAGTGAATTTGAAGAGCTATATAGAGAATATGGAAATAAAGTCTACAGATATTTGCTTTTTTTAACAAGAAGCAAAGATGATGCAGAAGATTTAATGCATGAAAGTTTTATAGTTGCAATAAAAAATATAGGTAAATTTAAAGGTCAATGCTCCCTTAGTACATGGTTATATTCTATAGCTAGAAATTTATATTTAAATTGGTCAAGGAAAAATAAAAAAATAGAATGTATAAATATAGATGATGTAATTGATGATTTAAGAATTAATATAAATTGTGAGAATGAATTTATAAACAAAGAATCTATAGAGGTAATAATAAGGAGCTTAGAAGAACTTGAATTTAACTATAGAGAGGTAATTTCATTGCGAAGTATCGAAGGATTAAATTATAAGGAAATAGCTCTTATAATGGGAAAAAGTGAAAGATGGGCGAGAGTTGTTTTTCACAGAGGAAAGGTTAAGCTTAGTGATATATTAAAGATAAAAGGGGTGATTAAGTAATGATGAAAGAAATATCCTGTGATGTAATAAAGGATTTAATTTCTTTAAGGGTTGATAATTTAACAAGTGAAGATAGTAATTTGCTTATAGATGAACATTTAAAATTATGTGAATCATGCAAAGAATATTTAAATGAAATAAAAGATGAGGAAATAGAAATTAAGGTTGGACATACATTAAAGGAAATAGACAGCCCTAGTATAAGTGAAGTTAAATTAATGGGGAAATTAAGGAAAATTAGAAATAAGTATATGATATTGATGGCCTTAGTTGGATCTATAGTTACAGTTATATTAACATCTGGAAAGTTCCAGTTTAAGGCAATTCTTTTTTGTCCGTTGTTAGGAGCTATAGTTTATTTATTGTTTAAGAGAGTTTTTATAGGGCCTCTTTTAATCTTTATTTCTGAACTTTTAAAGCAAGTTGTTATGTTTATAACTGGAGTTTCTAATAAAAATTATATTGAGCCAGCAACAGCAGTGGATTATATGTTTTTTATATATTCAGGTGTAGGATATGCTTTGATATATACTTTCTTAACATCTGTAGGAGTTCTCATTGGTGTTTTAATAAATAAAATATTCTTAAATAATGAATACAATTAAGTGATGGACTTATACATTGGATTAATTTTATTTATTTTAATAGTTGTTGAGTCTAATTTATTAGATGTATTTATTTTGTACAATGGCATATAGCATTATAGATTTAATGGTATGTTTAATTAATTTAAGAGAAAAAGGGGAAGGGTTTATGAGAACATGGTCGAGAGGGAAAAAGATAATGTTATTAGTTTTAATTGTATTAATTTCTGTAATAGTTATTTTATATAATTTATTTAATGGTAATTTTATAGGAAGGGCTATAACAAAATCAAGGATTACTAAATATATAGAAAAAACATATCCTAATAAGGATTTTGAAGTTTATGATGTATTTTTTGATTTCAAGTTTGGTAGATATAGTGCAAAAGTTCAATCAAAGGAAGAGGGATTGGATTTTTGTATAGAAGATTGGAAAAATGGTAGAGTTTATGATGAATATAAAGAAAGTTCTTATCTTGAAGATTTGGATTTAGAAAGAAGGTTCTCAAAAACTGTTAGTGAGGAGCTTGAAAGAGAACTTAAAGATATTTTAAGTTTAGATATAAATAATCCAAAAGGTGATTTTTTATTTGTAGATATTATAGTGAAGCAAGGAAAATATAGAGATAGGACTATTAAATATAATAAAGATATGGATGACTTCATGGCTATAGAAATAAGTGTGAAAGATAAAGAAAAAGCAATTTTAGTGGCTAAAAGAATGAAAGAGATTCTTAGGGAAAAAAATTATAATGGTTTTAAAGTATTCTCAGTAAATTATTTTGAAAATGATATACCATATTTTATAGCTTTGGAAAGTGAAGATTTAAATAGTAATAAATCAGTAGAAGAATTTTTGAAGAAAGGCATAGTTACTTTTCATAGAGATACTGGTTTAGTAGGGTATGAAAGTGAAGTTAGTAGTAAAAAAGAAGAAATTGAAATCTATGAAAAAGATTTAAAAGAATAAAAAATTTAACTCTAAAAAAGTGATTAAGTATTTTTAAATAATAAGATAAATTTTAAGTGATACAATTTTAACAAGTATTTCTTGAAAAATTATAAATCAATAAAAAACTCATCTCCAACAATAATGTTATGATTATATTAATAAAATATTAATAAAGTTTAAATGGGATGGAGATGAGTTTATATGAAAAAGAAAAGTTTAGCAATAATAGGAGCAACATCTTTAGCTGGAATTGCAGCTGCAGGGGCAATAGGAGCTATAAGTAATTACTTTTATGATATAGCCTTAGATAGAGATCCAAAAAAGAGAACAGACTTTTATAAGAGATTTACAAGTGATACAGAAAAGAAACATGAAGAGGTATCTAAAGAAATACATAAATTGGAAGAGGTATATATAGGATGGTTTGAAAATGAATCTAACTATAAAGATGTATATATAGATTCTTATGATGGATTAAAATTGCATGGGTGTGAAGTAATAGCTAATGAAGAAAGTCATAAGTGGGTAATAACAATCCATGGTTATGCTGGAAATTGCAAAGATATGTCTTATTTGGTTCAAAAATTTAAGGAAAGTGACTACAATGTTTTAACTCCAAATTTAAGAGGACATGGTAAAAGTGAAGGAAAATACATAGGAATGGGATGGCATGATAGGAAGGATATACTTAAATGGATTGATTATATATTAGAAAAAGACAAGAATGCTGAAATTGTTCTTTATGGAATGTCAATGGGAGCAGGAACTGTTATGATGACTGTTGGAGAAGAATTAGTGCCTAATGTAAAAGCTGCTATAGAAGATTGTGGATATACATCTGTATGGGAGGAATTTGGTTATCAAATTGAGATGTTTAACAAAAAGGCTCTTAAAAGACCTGTATTAACGGTTGCTGATATTATAACAAAAGTAAGGGCTGGATATAGATTAAGAGAAGCTTCAGCTATAAAGCAACTTGAAAATTCAAAGGTTCCAATGTTATTTATTCATGGAGATGAAGATAAATTTGTGCCTTATTATATGTTAGACAAGCTATATGAAGCGGCAAAATGTCCAAAGGAAAAATTTGTTGTTCATGGTGCTGGACATGCGCAATCCATAGTTTTAGAACCAGAATTATATTGGGAAAAAGTTTCTAGCTTTTTAGAAAAATATGTTGATAATAAAAATACAGAGGAAGATTTAGTAGTAAATGAAGAAGTAACTTTAAATGCTATTGGAGAGTAAAAAAAGAGGATGTATTTGTAATTCGATACATCCTTTTTAATATTTTTATATAATGATAGAAGATAAGTTTTACTCTTTTAGATAAGTTTAACTAAGTATTTAAATAGAGTTAAAACTAAATTAGGATTATTTTGTTGATCCCATTATACTGAATAATTTAAAGTGAACAGTATTACCTTCTTTTTCTTTAGTACCTTCAAAAAATTCATTAGAATCAGTAATACAATCAAAACTTATATCTTCAAGCATAGTTTTAATGACTTTTGGATCAAGACCATTATGAACAGGAACTACAGTAGAATCTTTATGAAAAGCACCATTATCCTTTATCATATCTATTATTATAAGTGAACCGCCATCTTCTAATAGATTTTTTAACTTAACAATTATTTCTCTATAGTTATCTATATGATGTAATACTAAAGGTGCATAAATTACATCGAATTTTTTTCTTTCATTATATTCTAGTATGTTACCCTTCCAAGTATGTAGATTTTCTACCTTAGTATCTTGGATTTTTCTATTAGCTTCATCTATCATTCCATCAGATAAATCAACTAATAATATATCGGAGAAATAATCTTTTAGATAAAATGAAACAAGACCTGTTCCACATCCAAAGTCCATAGCTCTTAATCCTTTTTTGTCATCTAGTAATCTTTTTATTTCATCACCTATTGATTTTGCTCTTATAAGATTTTTTTCATTATCCCATTCTTTTGCTAATTCATCAAAGTTCATAATTAACACTCCTTAATATTGAAAATTTAAATTTAAAATTAAACCTAGCATAATATTATTTTTGTACTTTAAGTTTAATAAGATACTAATCAAATTTATCCAAATGAAATTATTTTAGATTTGTTCCTGTATAACCAGCAGTTCCACCGACTACATTAACAACATTAAAGCCTTTTTCATCTAATTCAGAACAAGTTCTTAGGCTTCTTGCACCAGAACGACAAATTATATAGTATTCTTTGTCCATATTAAGATACTCTGTTGGTTTAGATAATAAGATATCCATAGGAATGTTAACAGAATTAAGTAATGCTTTTGGTATTGTTTCAAAAGGTTCTCTTATATCTATAAGCTCTATATCATTTATTATATTGTCTATATCATTTACATTTATTGATTTTACCATTGTTTTAAAATCCTTCTTTCTTCTTTAGTTTAAAATTGTTTTATCTAATGAATAATGTTTGTAATACTAAAGTTTATATAAGCTGAAGGTAAACAAACATACATCCTTAGATAACTAGTATTAGTAATATTTTATTTTTCTATAGGTCTAAAATAAATATACATTTTCATATAAGAATCTCTAAAGTTTATGGAGAATCTTTATTTATATTATAAAATAAGAAAATAGTGTTATACAAGAAGGAATTAAATAAAGAAATAAGTATAAACAGAGCTAATTTCTCTAAATTAATTAATTATAATTTAAGTATTATATTAAAGTTACTATAATTTGATTAAATATGTTGCTTTATCATAATTTTTTAATATTTAGGTAGTATAGGTTGAAAAAGAATAATATATGAAATAAAATTAAAAAGATACAATTTAGTAACTTATTTAACAGTTTAGCAATGTATATCAAGTTATTTTTTTGTAGATAATTAGATAATGGGAGAAATTTGAAAAAATAAAGGATGATATTATGGATGTTATAAAAACTTATGGTAATATTTTAAAAAATAATATGGATAATCCAGATAAAGTACTTAAATATTTAAAAGTAGGATACAATTTGCAGTACTTATCATTGAAGCTTAAAGGAGATAAGAATTTACCTAAATCATTAAATTACCTATCTGAACTATGTATGAAGTTTACATTAGAACCTTTAAAAAAGCCAGATAGAGCTGCATTTGTAAATATATTTACTCCTACTGAATTTTTACATGCTTTTGATATGTATCCTCAACTTATTGAAGCAATGTCATCATATTTATCAGGAACAAAATGTGAAGATGGTTTTATAGATAGGGCTGAGAGAGAGGGAATAACAGAGAGCTTATGTTCTTATCATAAAACCTTTGTTGGAGCTGCAATGTCTAAGGTATTACCAACACCTAGATTTGCTATTACAACAACAACAGCTTGTGATGCAAATGTAAATACTTTTAGATTAGCATCTGAAATTTATGGAATTGAGAGTTTTGTTTTAGATATTCCTTATGAGTACTCTAAAGATGGAGAGGAATATGTTAAGGAACAATTAAAAGAAATGGTTACTTTCATTGAGGATAATCTAAAAGAAAAATTAAATGAAGATAAATTAAGGGAAATAATACTAACTGAAAATAAAACTATAGAATATCATGAAAAATATTTAAACTTATTAAAAAATAAGTATTTTCCAAACACAGTAACAAGTGAGATGTTTAAGGTATTTACAACTCATCCAGGGATGGGAAGAAAAGATACTCTTAAGTTTTATGAAATGTTACTAAAGGATATAGAAAATTATCCAGAATTAAAACCAAAGAAAAAGATTCTTTGGGCACATGTACTTCCTTTTTATAGTGAATCTATAAGAGAATATTTAGACTGTAATAAAGATTATCAACTTTTGATATCAGATATGAATGTTGATTATATTCATAAGTTAGATGTAAATGATCCTTATGGTTCTATTGCAAGGAAAATAATTAATAATAGTTATAATGGACCTTTTGAAAGAAGAGGAAACAATATAGTAAAATTTGCAAAAGAATTAAATGCAGATGGTGTAGTTAATTTTTGCCACTGGGGATGTAAAGAAAGTAGTGGCGGAACTTTAATTTTAAAGGATATGTTAAATGAAAATGGTATACCTATGCTTAGTATTGATGGGGATGCTGTGGATAGAAGAAATAGTCAAGAGGGTCAAAATAAAACTAGATTAGAGGCTTTCTTTGAGATGTTAGAAAACAATGGAGGAAAATAATAATGATAGCTTGTATTTGTAAATATAGTCCTTTTGCAGTATTTGATGCTTTTGATGAAGAAGGATTTATAATGGATAGTAATATAGAGGAATTTTCAAAGTCTGAAAAATATCTTCATCCAACAATGTGTTCCTATAGTAAGGTAGCTTTAGATATGATAATAGATAAAAAAATAGATAAGGTATTTTTAGTAAATTGTTGCGATTCAATAAAGAGACTTAAGGATACTTTAGATAAAATACCATCAATTAAGTTTATTTATATGATGGATTTACCAAGAAAAAATAATTGTTGTGCAAAAGGAATATTTAAGACAGAAATTTTAAAATTCATAAAAGCATATGAAGAATTTAGTGGTAAAAAATTTGATATAAATAAATTTAATAATAGTTTATATAAGTATGTTGCTAAAGGTACACCTGATAATGATTATATTGCAGTTTTAGGGGCAAAGGCTTCAAAAGATTTCTTATATAAAGTTCAAGAAAATTTACCTTATCCACTAGTAAATCAAACTTGTTCTAGAGAACATTATTTAACTCATATAAAGAGCTTTGATGATGTAGAAAAAGCTATAGAATGGTATGCTGATGAAATATTATCTTATACTCCTTGTATGAGAATGGCTGATACAACTAATAGAAAATCCTTAATAGAGGATCCAAAATTAAAAGGAATAGTTTATCATACTGTTAAGTTCTGTGATCATTATTCTTTTGAATATGTGAATTTACAAAAGGCTGGAATTCCAATTTTAAAAGTTGAAACTGATTTAACTAATCAAAGTAATGGACAAATAAAAACTCGTATAGAAGCATTTAATGAACAATTAAATGGAGGGAATATAAAAATGAAGAAAATTATTGATAAAGAAAAAATATATGTAGCAGGTATAGATAGTGGCTCAACATCAACTAATGTAATTATTTTAGATAAAGATAAAAATGTTTTAAGTAGTGTAATTGTAAGAACAGGTGCAAAGAGTATGGATTCAGCTGAAAAGTCAATTAATTTAGCTCTTGAAGAAGCTGGAATTAAAAGAGATGATTTAGCAATGATAGTTGGGACAGGATATGGTAGATATAATATATCTTTTGTTGATGAAAATGTAACAGAGATAACTTGTCATGGAAAGGGAGCTCACTTTTTTAATCCAGAAGTTAGAACAATAATTGATATTGGAGGGCAAGATAGTAAGGCTATAAGCTTAGATGAAAATGGTAATATAAAAAGTTTTGTTATGAATGATAAATGTGCTGCGGGGACTGGAAGATTTTTAGAGATGATTGCAAAAACATTAGAAATAGATTTAGCGCAGATGTCAACAGAAGGATTAACTTTTAAAGAAGATTTAAATATAACAAGTGTATGTTCAGTTTTTGCTGAATCAGAGGTGGTATCATTAATTGCTGATAATAAAGAAAAGAGAGATATAATTCATGGTGTTAATAAGTCTATAGCAGGAAAAACAGTAGGGCTTGTAGATAGAGTAGGTAGAAATGAGAAATATATGATGACTGGTGGAGTTGCAAAGAATGAAGGGGTTGTAAAAGAAATAGAGGCTAAGTTAAATACTAAATTATTTATAGCTGAGGAACCTCAGATTTGTGGTGCAATGGGGGCAGCTTTAATTGCTTTAGAGAAAGTTACTAAGTAAAAAATAGATAAATATAAAAATAACTGTGATAATTATCACAGTTATTTTTATATTTTAATAATTTTTAGAGTTTTTTTTAATAAATTTAGAAATTTAAAATGATAATTTTTTAATAAAAACCTATTTATATAGACAATAAATATCAAAATTAATAAATTTATTACCAATATAGAATTATATAAATGAAAAATATTAAAAATAAATAAAGAAATTGAAAAACATTGAAATAATATTAAATTTCTTTATAATAAAAAGTGTGATTTGTTAAATAAATAACATAATTGATAAAAATAAAACAATTGAATATAGGGGGCATTATGCAATGGAAAATCGAAAGATAAATGGAAATGCAGGGAATTATCAAAATTTAATTAAGGGCTCTATGATGAGAGGGCTTTTAGGACCAACAATAGGTTTTTTTGTTGGATTTGCAGCTGTGTCACTTTATGGACCAACAGCAACAATTTTTAAACATGCATTTCATGGAATAAATCCTATTTTATTAGCCATGTTAGTATCAGCACCATCCTTATCAGGTTCATTATTAAGAATACCTTTTTCAGCATGGGTTGACACTACAGGTGGAAAAAAACCATTCTTAGTTCTATTGATACTATCTATAATAGGAATGGCAGGACTATATTATGTAATAGCATTTCAAAGAGATGATTTAAGCAATTATTATTGGATATTATTTTTACTTGGTATTTTATCAGGATGTGGTATTGCAACATTTTCAGTTGGAGTAGGTCAAACATCTTATTGGTTCCCACAAAATAAACAAGGTTGGGCATTAGGATTTTATGCAGGTGTTGGTAATTTAGCTCCTGGAATATTTTCAATATTATTACCATTTTTAGCATTACCTATATTAGGATTATCAGGTTCATACTTAGCATGGCTTATTTTCTTAATAGTAGGAACAATAGTTTATGCTGTTGTTGCTCTAAATGCAGGGTATTTCCAATTAAAAAAGCAAGGTATTAATGAAGAAGAAGCTATTAAAATAGCAAGGGAAAATGGGCAAGAATTATTTCCTACAAATAATGCAGTTGAAAGTTTAATTATTTCAGCTAAAGCTTGGAGAACTTGGCCTTTAGTTATCGTTTATTTTACTACATTTGGAGGTTTTTTAGCTTTAACAAGTTGGTTCCCTAATTATTGGATGTCATATTTTAAATTTGATATAAAAACAGCAGGACTTGCTACTGCATATTTTTCATTATTAACATCTCTTATAAGAATATGGGGAGGAACTTTATCAGATAAATTTAGTGGAGAAATAGTGTCAAAGTGTTCATTAGTAATAGCTATAGTAGGGTCAATATGTTTGACTTTTGCTCATAATTTACCACTAGCATTTATTGGTTTAACCCTTTTAGCAATTGGAATGGGGATTGCCAATGCAGCAGTATTTAAAATTGTTCCTAAGGCTGTACCAGAAGCAGTTGGTGGAGCTGCAGGCTGGATTGGTGGTGTAGGTGCTTTTGGTGGATTTGTAATTCCTCCAATAATGGCTACATTTATATCTGGGAATAATAATACTGGTTTTCCAATGGGATTTTCAGTATTCGTAGGATTAACAATATTATCATTTTTAATGGTATTATTATTTAAAAACAATAAAAATAAATAATTAAAATAGAGACCGTACGCTTAAATTTATTTAGCGTTCGGTTTTTTTGTTAGAAGTTATTAGATTTATTGTATTATTATAAATATTTGAATTAAAAAAATAGGAAAAAATAAATTAAAAAATCAAAATAAAGATTAGTATGTCAATATTTTGTAACATAATTATTGTAATATAGAAAAGGTAAAAATAGTTTAACAATTATTGAAGAGAAAAGAAAATTTATTTATAATTAGCTTTTAGTATTCTCTATCAAGGTGGTAGAGTTTTTTTATTGAGAAATTATCATATTACTTTAGGTGGAATAGGATTGGGAATATATAGATTATACAAAGAATTTCCATGATTTGCATTAAAAATATTATTCAGTATCATATATGAGACTGTAATTAAAGAAATGACCGTTAATACTGCCATTACTACTATAAATATCAGTAGGAATTTGTTTTTTTTCAATTCAATCAGCCCCCATATATAATCTTATAAAAATTATAGCATATATAATAATCTTAATATAGTGATATTATAATAATTAAAAAAACAATAAGAAATAATATGTTTTACTGATAAATTTTTTTTATTTTAATTATAAATTAAAAATTAAGGAAATTTTTAGAGGATATAAGCAAAAAGCTAATATCCTCCTAGTAAACTTAAATTTTAAATTATTTATAGAATTATTTAAAATACTTTCTACAATAGTAGTATTAGCAAACTTTTTTTATTTATACATGTAAATAAAAAAATATTCTATAAAACAGTTAAAATTGCTAATGCAATTAAGGGAATAAGATGTTAAAATAAATAGTAATCTAATTAAAGCAAATTAATACAATAAATAGATGTATTAACAACGGAAGGTGATAATTTAAGGGTTGATTTTATAATTTATAAGAAGAATTTATATTTTAGGAGTAACTAATGAAAAAATTAATAGCATTTATTATCATAGTCATACTATGTATTGTAGCTTATAGTCCAATTAAGACGCATATTTTAAAAAAGTATTTTTATCCAGAAAAGTATAATAATTATGTAGTAGAATATAGTGAAAAATTTGACATGGATCCAATGTTTGTTAGAGCAATAATAAAAACAGAAAGTGGTTTTAATCCTAATGCAGAATCTAATGTTGGAGCTATGGGGCTTATGCAAATAACTGCTACTACAGGAGAATTTATAGCAAAAAATTTAGGAATAACAAATTTTACTCCATCTATGCTTTATAATCCTCAAACTAATATTGAGTTTGGATGTTGGTATTTAGAATACTTAAGCAAACAATTCAATAATAATGAAGAATTAGTTGCAGCAGCATATAATGCTGGTGGAGCGAAAGTAGCTAGTTGGCTTAATAATTCAGCTTATTCTTCAAATGGATTAACTTTAAATAGTATACCTTATGCAGAAACTGCTAATTATGTTCAAAAGGTTCAAAAATATTTAAATACATATAAAGAGTTATATTCTTAAATTTAATTAAAGGATTTTAAAAAGGCTGTCATTAAAATAAATTTCATTTTTAAGACAGCTTTTTTATGTACAAAAGTTTTTATAATAAGAAAATATAAATATTTACATAAAATATTTCCAATAAATTACAAATATGATATATTAATATTATTAAGTTGATAATTTAGGAGGATTTTATGGAAGAATTAAAAGAAATTTTTAAGAAGAATAAAGAAATTATATATATATTAATTTTGACCATAGCTACTATAGTATTAAACTTTAAAAATTTCATATCAAAAGATTATAGTAGTTTATTTAGTTTTACTATAAGTATTTTTTATATAGTTTTATGGTTTTATATTATACAAAAGACAAAAAATAACCTTTTATTTTTTGAATATAGCACTTTTTTTTGGATTATAACTAGTTTAGCTTCTATAAGTTACTATTTTATTTATTCAATAGGATATTCAGGAGAATATTTTGCACCAGTAGCATTAGTTTTTATATCAGAAATATATTCAATAGGAGATTTTTTATTTCCATATAGCATTTATAAAATATATGTACTTATGATTATATCATTTTTTTTATTTGTAATTAGTTATTTGAAGCTTAGAGCATTTGAATTGAAAAAAGAAAAAGATGAATTAATAAGGTAATAACTTAATAAATTGTAAAATGAAAAATTACTTTATTTACTAAAAATAAAATTTAGGAGAAGATGATGAGACTAAAAGATATTATTTTGAATTATAAACCATTTAATGAAGAAGAAGAAGCAGATAAAAATTTGATAATAGAAGCTATGGATAAGTTTTCAGATTTATTAAGTAGAGACAATAATATAGCTCATTTTACTAGTTCTACATTTGTTGTAAATAAAAATAGAGATAAGGTACTTATGGTTTATCATAATATATATGACAGTTGGAGCTGGATAGGAGGACATTGTGATGGGGATGGAGATTTCAAAAGAGTAGCTATTAAAGAGTTAGAAGAAGAAACAGGTGTAAAAGATGTAAAGTTTTTAGATGAAGAAATTTTTTCTTTAGATGTTTTACCAGTGAAACCCCATATGAAAAGAGGAAGATTTATATCAAGTCATTTACATTTATCAGTTGCTTATATTGTAGAAGCAAGTGAAGAAGAAAGTTTAAGAGTAAACATAGAGGAAAATAGTGCCGTTAAGTGGATTGATATTAAGGAATTACTTAGCTTCACTGAAAAAGAACCACATATGCAAGTCATATATAGTAAGCTAATAAAGAAATTAAATAATATGAAATAAATATAGAAAGATTATCCTAAGTGAATTAAGTTCTACCTAAGATAATCTTTTTTATATAGATAATATTGGTTAAGACTTTGCTGTATTTAAAGGTTCACTGTATTTTGAAATTACAGCTCCTGTAGTAGCATTTATATCAACATAATATTTTGTATTATCTTTTGTTACAGTTGAATCATATTGAGGTGTTATTCCTACTATATTATAAGTTAGTTCATTAATTGTACCATTAGGAATCTCTTTGTTTAAAATTTCTATGGCTTTTGATGCTGGTATAAAATTAGCTCCATTTGTAGTAGAACTAGTTGGAGTAATATCAAGATTTACATTTGGTTTTTTGTTATCATTTTTAAAGCTTATTATATCGCCATTAGTAGCATTTACAACAGCACTATATGTATCATTAAGAGTATCTACTTGAGCGTTATACTCTTTCTTCTCTTGATTAAATGTTAAAGATGTTACTATTCCTCCATTAGCTTTATTTTCTACTATAGTCCTTACATCAGTAGGACTAACACCATTATTATTACTAGAATATAAAGGATTTACAGAATTTTGACTAGTTGTAGGAGTGGTTTTAGAAGTAAATGATCCCCCTATAAATATTAAATCACAAATTATTAATATTCCAGTTAGTGCTAGAAATACTTTTTTTATCATTAGATTGCCTCCAAGTTATTATATTTTACTCAACAAATACTATTTTAACAAAAGTTAAGAAAAAAATCACTTATATTGTTAGGAAAATATTATTAAGAGAAATATTAAGTGTTAATGAAAAATAAGTTATAATATAAATAGAAGTTTAAATTTAGCAGATTTAAATACTGCTAAAATTTAGAAATATTATCTGAAGATTTGTATTTATTTTTAATTAGAATTTATAGATACTAATCAATAGGTAAAATATTAATAAAACTAAGGAGAAAATTATGAAGTTAAATAATAATACAATTTTAATTACTGGAGGATCTAAAGGAATAGGGTTAGAACTAGCAAAAAGATTCTTAGACTTAGAGAATAATGTCATAATTTGTGCAAGAGGAGAGCAAGATTTAATAAAGATAAAAGAAAAGTATTCTAAAGTAAATGTAATAAAATGTGATGTAAGTAATAAAGATGAACGTAATAGTATGATAAATACAATAAAGAAGAATTATAAAACTTTGAACGTACTTATAAACAATGCAGGAATACAAAGAGATGTTAATTTCAATGAAGATGATGAAATAAATTTAGATGAAATAGCTATAAATTTAGAAGCACCTATACATTTAATAAAAGATTTATTGCCGATAATTAAAAATAATGAAAATCCAGCAATACTTAATGTAAGTTCTGGATTAGCTTTTACACCTTTAGCAAATGTGCCTATATATTGTGCTACAAAAGCAGCGATGCATTCTCTTACTATGTCTTTAAGATATCAACTTAAGAATGAGGTTGAAGTTATAGAAATTATTCCACCAACAGTTGATACTAATTTAAATGAGGAAGGAAGAAAGAAAAGATTTGATGAAACAGGATTTACTTTTGATTTAAAAGTAGACAAATATGTAGATGAAGTTATGGAAGGCTTATCTGAGAAAAAATTAGAAATTGGATTTGGAGGAAATATTGAAAGAGTAAATGAATCTACAAAAAATGATTTAGATAAATTATTTACAATAATGAACAAATAATTTAAATATAATAATATTGAATAAATCAAATAAAAATGGTAAAATTTAGTAAAGTTGGGGAGTAAAATTTATTTAAGGGGCAAAGGTTATATGGATGAATCTAAAAAGGAGAAATTAGAATTTCTATTAGAGGAAAATGTATTAGCATGTATTTCAGTCATTAGTATATTGTTATCAATATTTTTTAATGTTTGTTTTATATTATGGGGAGGAGTTTTTTTATATATTATTGAAAATATATTAAAACGAAATTTGATAAAGAAGAAGAAAAAAAATAAGATGAAAAATGGACAATGCAAAGTTATAGATTTTGACCTTATAGAGAAGAAATTTAAATAAAATGTTATGTTTAAATTAAGAGATTTATGATAAAATAAAAGAGAATATTAGATTTATTATTCTATGGAGGGTTTTATGAAGGATGAATTAATACATGAAGACTTTTTAAATTTGGAATCTAGTATATTAAGTTCCATAGAAAAAATGTTGCTTAAGATTAATAATATAGTAATCAATAATTTTGAAGAAGATTTAGAGAATTTTAAAAAGTTAAATGAGGAGCTTATAAAGCTAAAAGAAAATATTTTAACAGCTAATGAGCCTTATGGTATAGATAATTGTAGTAGATTAATAAAGGGTGTTTTTTATCAAGTTAAAGAATGGATTGTTATAACTGTAAATATAATAAGAGATCTAGAAGATAAAAATTATGATAATTTAAAAGAACATTATGGTGACTTTGTATAATATTAAAGAGCTATCTCAAATTATATATTTGGGGTAGCTTTTTTTATATTTATCTAACTAATAGAAATTGTAACATTTATATTTTCTTATAAGAAGGTAAATAGGTTGCACTTAAAATAAAAATAGAAACTTATTAGCATTTTAGCCATTATGCTAAAATATTAAGTGGACAAATTTAAAATTAAATTAAAAAAATATATAAATTTATTATAGGAAGAAAAATAAGCAAATTATTAGGATAAAGGAGAAGTTTTAATGGAAAAAATTATAGTGAATAGAGAAGAGTTTGATTTAGTTAAATTTATGGAAAATTATACAAAGGATATAAATAAGTTTCTATTAAATAAAAAAGGAGAAAGGGAAAAAATATATTTAGTAGATAAGGAAGGAAAGTTTTATAATGTAGAGGATAATAAAATAAAGGATTTGTTCAATAAAGAAGTAGAGATATATCTACCTGTAACAACAGCAGTATATGATGAAATGACTATGTTAAATGGAGATGAAGTTGATTTAAATGAAGGATTAGGAGCTGAATATATAGAAGGGCTTTGCTATGTACCGAGTTCTGGACGATTAATTGATATAGGAGATTTAAAAGTATCAATTAATACAAGAGTAGGTCTATTATTAGAGATTAAAAAAGGAATAATTAATTTTAAGTTAGTTCAAGGGACGGTAGATAGAGAATTTAATTTACAGAACTTTAGTAATATTGAAAACTTTGGAATAGTAGAGATAGAAGTAAGAAAGTATTTGGATTATTATGTAATGAAAAATAAATAAAGTAAATTAATTTTAAATAAATTATTAAAATAGTCATTTATTAAATAGAAAAGTATATAATTAATAAAAAAATAATCAAAAGGTTATTAGTTTGTCATTAATTAGAAAGCTATATGAAATTAATATATTATAATATATTAATTAGAAGAAAAAGGAAATGTATAAAGGAACTAAAGATAATTTAGGGGATTATCTTATAGTTGTAAAATATACAACTTACAAGCATAAACTTTTTTAAGTGTCTAATAAAAGTATTTAGGGGGATAAAATGATTAGTAAAAGTTTGAAAAAGAAATTAGTTGTTTTAGGAGTTACTTCAGCTTTCATTTGTACTATGGCAACATCAGTTTTTGCACAAGGTAGTCAAAAAGCAGTTAGTTTAGGAGCAAATCTTACAGAGGCTCAAAAACAACAAATGTTAAAGGAATTTAATATTAATAAAAATGAAGCAAAAATTATAGAGATAACAAATGATGATATAAGAATTCAATTAGGAATGGATAGAAGTAAACCAGTACCAGCAAGTAGTAAATCTATTTCTAGTTCCTATGTTGAAGTTTTAGATAAAGGTGGTATTAGAGTTAAAGCAAATAATTTAACTGAAGTTACTCCTACTATGTTGATGAATGCATTACTTACATCTGGTGTAACAGATGCAAATGTAATTGCTTCTGCACCTTATCCTGTAACAGGAACAGCTGCTCTTGCTGGAATACTTAAAGGTTTTGAAGATGCCACTGGAGAAGAGTTATCGCTAAACCAAAAAGAAGCAGCTAGAGATGAAATTAAAGTTACAACTGATTTGGGGAATAATGTTACTAAGGAAGATGGAACTAAACTTGATAAAGATGAAGCAGCTGTAATAATAAATGACATAAAAACTCAAATCATTAAGGATTCACCTAAAAATGATATTGATATTGAAAATATAGTAGTAAATATTACTAATAATTATGGAGTTGAGTTACCTAAAAAGGAAAGGGCTCAAGTTGTAAAGCTTATGTCAGATATAAATAAGTTGGATTATAATTATAATGACATGAAAGAGTCTTTAAATCAAATGAATAAAAATTTAAAAGAAACTCTAAAAGAAATGGGAAAAGAAATAAAGGAAAGTGGAATATTTGAAAAGCTGTGGAACAAAATAAAGGAGTTTTTCTCTTGGATAGGTGATTTATTTAAAGGAGATAAATCTTCTGATACAAATAGTGATATTCAATATGACAGTGATGGAAATATAAAGGAAGACCAAGTAACAGATACAGCAACAGAGCAAATAATAGATGAAACTAATACTAATAATGATGAGAAAAAGCCTTCAAATGAAGAAATAAATGAAAGTAAAGATAAAGAAAATAATGCGAAAGAAAATGAAAATAATCAAAATGAAAATAATACCCAAGAAAAGGTAGAAAATCAAGATAGTAATAAGGTTAATACTACAGAAAATAAAGAAGAAAATGAGCAATCAACTAATGTTGATGTACCGACATCAAATGATAATGGAGCTGTAACTCAATAGTCTACTAGAGGTTGTAAGACTCCTATCTTCTTTAAAGAGCCTTATCTTCTAGATAACTTTGACTAAAAGTATTCAAGTGGAGTCAAAAATCATTTGAATTAATTTAGTTTATAAAGAGTAATAAATACATAAGGGGTATCAAATCAGCACCTTAATTTATATTACTTTCATAAACATATTTTTTATCTGATAGCTAGATAAAAGGTAGAGAGGATGTATCTGTAATTTGACGCATCCTTATGTATAATGATTTTTATAAATAATAAAAGAGATGAGAACAAAAGTTCGATTTTAAAATGAAAATATGGTATAATTTTTTGTAAAATGAAACAAAATCTAAAAAAGGATTACTTAGGATAATAAGTTTCATTATATACTTATAAAATCTTATTATATTGAGTAATTCAAAGATAAAATAATTAAAGAAAGGAAATCATATGTTAGGACCGACACATAGAATAGGCGGAGTAGCAGCAGGTGCATTAGTTACAGTAGCCATAGAAAAAGTATTAAATATTCCAATACAAGATCCAATTTTATTTGTAAGTATCACTATGGCAGGGGGAGCAATAGGAAGTTTAATACCAGATATAGACTCACCAAGTAGTACATTAGGAAGACGACTAAAACCAATTTCTAAGGCTATATCAGGAACTTTTGGCCATAGGGGAGGAACCCATACTATATTAGCTTGGATTTTATTTAGTATATTTATAATTATTACAGGAAATGAATTAGAAAGATATTTAGAAGCGGGCGGAGGCGTAAAAAAGATTTTAGTGTTTGCTATAATAAATTCTTTTATAATGACATCGTCAGTTCTATTTTTATTAAATAGCATGCCTATAAAGCATGGAAAAAAAGAAGTTAAGAAATATAAGTTGTATATTATTTTAGCTATTATAATAATAACAGCATATCTAACAAAAGAATATGATATGGATATGTTAGGATATATTCAAGTATACTTGGTAGGAGTAAGTATAGGCTATTTGAGTCATATAGTTTTAGATATGATAACTAAAGAGGGCGTGCCTTTATTTAGACCATTATTTAAGTTTAAAGTGAGCTTGAGTCCTTTTAAAACAGGTTCAGGTATAGAGTGGGTTGTTAAAGTTTGTAGTCTTATAGTTATTGCTGTAAGTTTAATTAATATATTAGGTTGTAACTAGAATAAGGTTGTTTTTATACAACCTTATTCTTTTTATAAAAAGTTTTAATAAACTATTGACTATAACCTAAGGTAATAGATTATAGTATAGTTCGTAAAGATTATTTATTAATAATATTTATTAGAAATTATAATTATTTGAATTTATCTAGTGACTAGTACATAGAATATCTTAATTTTTATATGATGAGATATTGTAGGTACAGGTTTCTAGAGAATTTTCTTTAGAATTCAGATAAAGTCTAATTTTATCTGAATTAAATTTCAATTTATATACATTATACAAAGGAGAAAAAAATGGACAAGAAATCATCTAAAGTATTACTTATAATGTTTTTAGCTGGGATATTTATGGGATCATTAGATACTGCTATAATCTCACCAGCACGTACTGTAATGGGAAATACCTTACATATTTCTGCTGATGCTAGTATATGGATAATAACATTATATTCTTTAATTTATGCTGTATCTATGCCTATAATAGGTAAATTAGCAGATAGAAATGGTTTAAAATCAATGTTTACAATTAGTGTATTAATATTTGGAATAGGTTCATTCCTATGTGGAATATCAAATTACTATTCAAGTTATGAATTTTTATTAATTGCTAGAGCAATAGAAGCTATAGGGGCTGGAGGAATACTTCCAATAGCAACTGCTTTTATAGGTGATAGTTTTCCACCAGAAAAAAGAGGGGCTGCTCTTGGAATGGTTGGTGGAATAAATGGAATAGCTACTCTTATAGGGCCATCATTAGGATCATTTATTTTAGATACTTGGGGTGCTGATAGATGGGGAATATTATTTTTTATAAATATTCCAATATGTTTAGTTGTTTTAATTGCTTTAATTAGAATAAAAATACCTAAAGTTCAAAGAAGAAAGAAAAAAATGGACCTTGCTGGAAGTGTAGCATCAGGATTATTTATTATTTGCCTTATGCTATTCATAACAAATTTAAATTTCATACATTTAGGAGAAAGCTTTAAGTCAATAGAATGTTATCCTTACTTAATAGCAGCAATAATATTATTCCCTATACTTATATTTGTTGAATCTAAGGCTGAGGATCCAATAATAAATCTTAAGTATTTTAAAAATAGACAAATGGTTGCTGTATTTATTATAGCTTTTTTAGTTGGGGCAAGCCTTATGGTAGTTGTATTTTTACCTCAATTCTGTAGTAATGTTTTAAAATTAAAATTAGGTTCAGGAGGATATTTTGTAACTTTAATGGCTGTATTCTCTGGATTTGCAGCACCTTTTGGTGGAAGACTTATAGACAAAATGTCAGCAAAAATAGTTTTATTATTTGGATTTGTTTGTTCATTAATAGGATTATTAATATTAGGATTCATCGTAACATCAACATTAAGTATAGTTGCATTAATAATAGGATTAGCATTACTTGGATTAGGAGTAGGATTTACAATGGGAACACCACTTAATTATGTAGTACAAAGTTCTGTCCCTAAGGAAGAAGTAGGATCAGCACAATCAACATTATCACTTATAAGATCTTTAGGAATAGCTTTATCACCAAACCTTTTAGTTGGATTTATAGTTGAAGCAGGAACAAAGGTACCAGGAAAAATAATTCCATTACTTCCTAAAGCTCATGGAATGGCTTTATCTATGAATGCTGGAGCAGGAAGTTCTTCAATGGTAAATGCATTCCAAAATGCAAATGTTACAACTATATTTTCTATAATAAAAAAATTTGTAAATCAACAATTTACAGCTATGGCACCAAAGATAGAAGCAGGAGTAAAGGGACATTTAGGTCCTAATATGTCACCAGCAGCTGCTGTAGACCAAATGAAAAATACTTATTTCTTAGAGTTAGATAAAGTAAAAAGTACAATAGAAAGCACTTATCAACATGTTATGAATCAAGGATTTGAAAAAATGTTTATAACATTAGCTATAATAGCTGCTATAGCGATTATAACAACTTTATTTATACCTAATAAATTAAAAAAAATAGCATAATAATATAAATAGATTGAAAGGAGGAATTAAATCCTCCTTTCAACTTATTATATAATTAAAATTTAGAAAAGATATATCTACAATTTTGATATATCTTTATTTTTTTATAATAAAATCTATGATATAATTTTGAATGTTATTTTCATCAAGGGGGAATTACTTTGAATAAGAATCATAATGTAAAGAGATTAGTGAAATCGGCTATGGTAGCAGGAATATACGCTGCATTAACTATAGGATTAGCACCTATTAGCTACTTAAATGTTCAATTTAGAATATCTGAGATATTAGTGTTATTAGTATTTGTAAATTCATCTTACATATGGGCTTTAACAGTAGGCTGTTTTATAGCAAATATGTTAGGACCAAATGGGATTGGAGACGTTATATTTGGAACATTAGCTACATTTATAAGTTGTTTGGCAATAATACAAAGTAGAAGGTATTTAAATGAAAGTAGATATTCATTAATAATATCATCAATATGGCCAAGTATAATAAATAGATTAGTAATAGGATTAATGCTTAATAAATTTTATAATCTACCTTTAATTTTATCAATTTTAGAAGTAATGGTTGGAGAATTTATAGTTGTAACTATTATAGGAGTTCCATTTTTCTCTATGTTCAAAGAGAAATTAATTAAATTATTATAAGATAAATGGTGAAAAAACTTGTATTGTCCAAATAGGAAATTACAAGTTTTTTTATTGTGTGCCCGGCATGAACAACAACTTGACGGTGAAAGTCCGTTGTGGGC
>CAUWDH010000002.1:0-156793 GCA_963557775.1 uncultured Sarcina sp. | reverse complement strand
CCAGTATTATTTCAATAATAAAATATTATTTACACAAAAATATCCAGTCTCTCTTTATTGATATTCTTTTACATATTTTATTAGCTATTTATAAAGTCTAATTATGTGTTAATTTATCTAGTACTTCTTCAAAAAGTAATAAAGTTTCTTTATCAACTTCCTTACTTAAGGTTAAATACCAATCTTCAAGGATTCCATTAATTATTTTTATATAAGCTTTTCCTTTCTCGGTTAAATAAACATTAAAGTTTCTTTTATCCTTTTCGTTTCTAACTCTTTTTATTATATCTTTTTTTTCTAAAGATTGAGCTATTCGAGTGGTAGCAGCTTTATCTACACAGGTATTTTTAACAATAATATCCTGAAGTGCACCATCATTATTTACTAATTGCTTTAAGTATGAAAACTCAGAGCTTGTGATTTCTAGATTAGCAACACGTTCATTAACAAAGTTATGATATTGCTTTCTAAAAAGAGCCATGTTATTTATTAAAGTTAAAGCTTTTTTATTCAAGATGAATCACCTTCTTAAATTTTATATAATTAAGTCTTCCCTTAAGGCAGTGTATATAGAACAAATTAATGCAAGTATTGCAATTATTGCAGCTGCATAGAAGCTACCAATAGAGTTTTTTATACCTATAATGTTAGCTACACTTTGAAGTATCATAGGTGAAACAAATTCTCCTAAATATAATCCAGTAGTTATTATTAGGATAGCTAAGGATGTATGTGTTTTATGAACTATATTTGAAGCAAATAACATTGTATATGGAATTATAGAACCAAAACCAAATCCACCAAAAGCTATGCCAAGTCCAATAACAAATAAGTTATTTCCATATCCTGCAAGAGAAAAACCTATTACCATTAATATAAATATTAACATAGAATAATATTTTTTTAGTACTTTTATAAATTTTCCAAATAGTAAAGCACTAATTAATGATGAAAATGTACTAAGTGAAACTAAACTAGCTGCAACAGAATCTCCACCTAGATTTTTAGTTTTTATTAAAAAGTCCATATTAGTAGGAACAGCATAGAATGCTACAAGTGCTAAAAATACTAGGAATGAATATTTAAATACTGATTTATTTAGTTTAATTTCCTCAGCAGTATTATGTAAGTTATGTTTTGGTGAAGTTTCATTTACTTTTTTCTTAGAAGGTAAATAGAAGATTACCATAAGTAAAACTACTGCAACTGATAAGTAAATTAAGAATGAAACTCTCCAACCTATGTTTGCAAGAACTCCAACGATTAAAGTAGAGATGATTCCACCTAAGTTTGTTGAAGCTGTTGAGAATCCCATGAATTTAGCTCTTTCTTTTCCTTCAAAGTATTCTCCAATAAGAACAAGAGACATTGGTGCAGTTATTCCAAGACCTAAACCAAGGATACCTCTAGTTATAAGTAAAGTATATATATCAGGTGATATGGCAGAACATAATCCACCTATTAAGAATAATAATAATCCTATTATGATTAAAAGTTTATCTGACATATATTTTAAAAAGTTAGTATTTAATAAACTAACAGGTATACATATAAGTGCTGGTAATGTTATTACTAACTTTACTAAAACGGGTGATGCAGATAAAAAATGATTTTGAATCCCATTTAAAGCAGGAGCCATTGCAGCTGTTGCTATAAGAGATAAAAATGAAATTGATAATATTGCTGTTTTTTCTAAAGCTCTCATTAAAATTTCTCCTTTGTTAAATTAGTTGATTTATCAACTAAAGATAATATAGCATTTAATAGTTGATATGTCAACTATATAAGTTTAAATTTTATTTAACATAAGTTTATATAGTGTTCTTTATTTTGTATGATAATAGGGATATGGATAATTTTACAATTACTTAAGGGGGAATTTGAGTGTTTTCAATGGAATTAATAGTGCAAGAAAATAATGAGTGTGAAATAGAGGAAATATTAAGGGATTCCATGGGAAAAGATGATAAAGTACTTACTGCAATTAGTGGGGAAGAAGGTAAGGGTTTTAAGGCTATTTTGGATAAATTCAAAATAAAGAATAGTGCTATTTGTACAATAGAAAGAAAAATGATTGAAGTAGAAAAGCTAGAAAAAGAACTCATGGAAGATGATGAAATAACACATTTTGCAGCAGTGATAAATGGAAAAGTAGATAATCTTCCATTAATGAGATTGGCTAAGAAATACGATAAAATTTTAATAAATATAGAACAATAAAAAGTAAAATAAATATATAAACTCAAATAATAAGTTAAATTTAAGTGTTGAAGTATTTATATAGATACATCTAAAGTAATAGGAAGAACTAAAATAAAGTAAGAAATCAATAAAATATGAATAAAATTTTAAGAAAGTGTTGATAAAATATTGATAATTGTAGTATAATGATAATAATCGAATAATATTTAATTTTGTCTGAGTCATTTCAGATAGAAATCTTTTATCAAGAACGGTGGAGGGACTGGCCCTGTGAAACCTGGCAACAACCGATATTTATATAGTCGGAACTGTGCTAAATCCTGCAAGAATTTTATTCTTGGAAGATGAGAGATATAGAGTTTATGAATATAAATTTGAACGCCAAATTTTAAATTTCAAGACTGTTTCTTATTCTTCTGCGAATAAGAAACAGTCTTTTTTTATTTGCATAGGAGAAAAACGTACAAGCTATATAGTGAGGGAAAACAAAAGAGGAGGATAAAAAATTGAAAAAAGGAACAAAAAAACTTACTATGTTTGGATTTTTATTTCTTACTGGATCAGTATTAGTAGAAATATATGAATATCCAACCTTCGCAACTAGTGGATTCAGTGCTATATTTTATTTACTAGCAGGAGGATTTTTATGGTTTTTACCTATAGTTCTAGCAGCTGCTGAAATGGCAACTGTAGATGGATGGGGAGATGGTGGAGTATTTTCTTGGACAGGAAATACTTTAGGTGAAAAGTGGGGATTTGCTCACATATTCTTTCAATTTATGGTCTTTACAATTGGGGCTATAACAATGATTTATTTTATTATAGGTGCTCTAGCTTATGTGACAGGATGGACAGCTTTAAATAGTGATCCACTTATTAAATTTATAGCAGTTTTAGTTATTTTCTGGGCAATAACAGCAGTTCAATTAACTGGTGTAAAAAATACTGCTTTAATAGCTAAAATTGGATTTATTGGTGGAGTTCTTATACCAGGAGCTATATTATTTATTTTAGCAGCATTATATATTGCAAAGGGATTTCCAGTGCATGTTGTAATAAGCTCAAAAACTTTTGTACCTGATTTCTCAAAAACAAGTACATTAGTGGTATTAGTTTCATTTATGCTTTCTTATATGGGAGTTGAAGTTTCAGCAACTCATGTTAAAGATATGGAAAATCCAAAAAGAGATTATCCTATAGCAGTAATAATATTATTAATTTTAGCTATTGTTTTAAATACAGTTGGAGCTTTATCAGTAGCAGCAGTAGTTCCACAATCAGAGTTAAGTCTTAGTGAAGGGGTGTTTCAAACATTCTCAGGATTACTTGGACACTTTGGACATTACCAATGGCTAGTTAATATAATAGCACTTTTACTTGCAATGGGTTCAATTGCAGAGGTAAGTTCATGGATTATAGGACCATCAAGAGGATTATCTGTAGCTGGTGAAAGAGGAATATTTCCTAAAAAATTAGCTGAAAGAAATAAAAATGACGTTGCTCCATATCTTTTAATAATTCAAGGAATTATAGTAACTGTATGGGCAGCAGTATTAACTTTTGGAGGAGGAAGTTCAAACACTTCATTCTTTATGGCAATGACATTAACTGTTATAGTATATCTTGCAGCATACTTTTTATTTTTATTAGGTTACATAACTTTAGTAATAAAGCATGGTAACTTAAAAAGAAGTTATGAAATACCAGGTGGAAAAATAGTAAAATTAACAGCAGCAATTATAGCATTAATTTTCACAGTAGTTGCATTCTTTATATCATTTTTACCACCAACAGGATTACCAAAGCAAAATGTAGAAAGTTATACAATTCTTTTAATAGTTTGTTTCCTTGTTATAATGGTTCTTCCATTTGTAATTTACTCAATCAGTAAAGCTAGAGGAACAATAGTAGAGAAAAAGGATTTAAGAAAAGAAGATTTAGTAAAAGAATTTAATTAATATATTGGGATGTATCAAATTAGAGATACATCCTTTAATTTTTTTATTAATTTTTAATTTGTTATTTTTATGAGATATAATAAATTTAAAGATTACTTAAAGTAAGATTAGTAAGAAAAGTAAACAAAAGAAAAAGGAGAATTTAATTATGAGTAATTTAAAAGTAAAAATATTAGAAGCTACATCAAATGCATTAGGTAGAGAAATGACTGTTTGTCCAGTTCTTATTTATGATGAAGAAAAGGCAGTTTTAATAGATTCAGGTTTGCCAGGTCAATTTGAAATTTTAAAGTCAGAAGTAGAAAAATACATAGACATTAATAAATTAAAAGCTTTAGTTATAACTCATCATGATATAGACCATGTTGGGGCAGCTAGAGAATTTAAAGAATTTTTAGGAAATGATTTTAAAATATGTTCAACTGATATAGAAGCTGATTATATTTCAGGAGAAAAGACTCCATTAAAACTTGCTAAATTAATAGAGAATGAAGCTAATTTAGATGAGACTGGAAAAGGTAGATTAATGTTCTTCAAAAAAGGTTTTGATAGTTCTTATGTTAAAGTTGATGAAACTTTTAAAGCTGGTGATAGACTACCAATATTTAATGAAGTTGAAACTTTGGACATGCCTGGACATACTTTAGGACATATATGTATTTATGTAAGAGATCAAAAAACTTTAATAACTGGTGATGCTGTATCTTTAGAAGATGGAAAATTAATTAGAATTAGAGATGGTGCTAATTATGATGCAGAACAAGCTAAAAATTCATTAGAAAAATTAAGAGGATTAGATATAGAAAAAGTTCTTTGTTATCATGGTGGAGAATATGTTGGAAAAGTAGATGTTGATGAATTAAAAAAATAATTTATTAATACATCTAAATTAATTACAAGTTTAAATTTTTAAAGTTATCCACACAATTATTTTTATGAAAATTACCTGTGGATAACTTTTTTTATTTAAAGCTGTGGATAAATTTTAAAAAATATTTTTGTGGGTAACTTTTTGAATTTTTATTAGTGGATTATAATTGAGTTGAGGTGATATCTTTGAAATTAGATTATAGAAATAAGATGTTAAAGAAAATTCCTAGAGAGTTACTTAAACATAGATTTGTTAAAGAAATAAGTTTTTTTAGAAATGATGTGGAAGAAATACCAGAGGAATTTTTCAACATTACTAGTATAGAGAACCTTAATTTATCTGTCAATAAAATAAAAGAAATTCCTAAGGAGATATCAAAGCTCAAAAAATTAAAAATTTTAGACTTAGGATATAACAGAATAGAATTTTTACCTAAAGAAATTTTTGAGCTAGAAGAATTAAGCGAATATTTGTATCTTCATGGAAACAATATAGTTAGCATACCTAAAGAAATAAAGAATTTAAAAAAATTAAAATACTTAAATTTAAGCGAAAATAGGATAAGCAAATTACCTTTAGAAATTGGAGAATTAAAGTCTTTAGTTGAATTAAGAATAAATTCTAATAAATTAAGTGAAATACCTATAATTCTAGGTAAGCTTTCTAACTTAAGAGAATTACATTTAAAAGAAAATAATATAGAGAATATTCCTAATGAATTGTGTAACTTAAGTAGATTAAGAATTTTAGATATTAGTGATAATGCTTTGAAGGAATTACCTAAAGAAATTGGGAATTTAAAATTTCTTAGAAGAATAAATCTACGAAATAATGAATTAAAGGAAATTCCTAAAGGAATCGGGGAGATAAGTGGGCTTTTAGAAATTGATTTAAGAGGAAATGATATTACTACTTTACCAAAAGAAATACTTAATATTGAAGGGTTAGAAAAGCTAGACTTAAGATGGAATGTCAATTTAGAAGCTGATGAAATATTAAGTGAATTAGATAAAAGAGGATGTATAGTCTATAAATAAATTATACATCCTTTAATTTTATCTAATAAACTCTCATTTCTAGATAATTTTAATTAAATATTGAGATGAAGTTATAACTTCATCTCAATAAAGTCTATGGTTATTAGACATTATTTTGTTTTCAAATTGTTAACAATTTCATTTTAGATAATAATATTATTAAAATAAATTAATAAAAAACAATGGAGGAAATTCAATGAAAAACAAAACTTTGTTAGGAATAATAGCTAGTGCAATTGTAGGAAGTATTGTGACTGCACCATCAATGATAAGTACTCAGAACACAACACATACTACGAATAAGGTACTTATGGTGAATAATACTAATAATTCAAGAACAAATGAAGCTGTAGTAATCAATGGGAATTCAAATATGAATTTATATGCACTTTCTAATGGTTCAGGGATAGTATCTTACTTATCAACAGGAGAAATGTTAACTATACTAGGACAAGAACAAGGGAATTATTACAAAGTAAGAGTTCAAGAAACAGGAGCAGTAGGATATATAAATGTTTCAAATATGCAAGTTATTGAGAATGGAGTTAATTCTACATTAACTAGTTTATCAGAAATGGGTAAAGTAGTTAATGTGTCAACCATAGTAAGATTAAGAAGTAACCCATCTATTAGTAATAATATAATTACTGATTTAACTAATGGAACAAGCTTCACAATTTTAGGAAAGCAAGGACAATGGTTTAAAATAAACGTAAATGGAACAATAGGTTTTATATATGAAACATATGTAGGCAACTATTATGTGAATAATAGTTCTACATCACAATTGAATAATGGAAGTATAGAAAATAACAGTGGTAGTCCTTCACAAACATCTTCTAAAATAGTAACTAAAACTAACATTTTAAATAATTCTCAGGTTCCATTAAGAGTTCATAAGAATGAATTAGACACACATAATAATTCAAAGGAAAATAAAAGTCTTTTAAATTTAACTAGCAATTCTGAGATGCTAACTAATAAAAATGATCCATTTTACGAAAATCCATTAATCATATTAGAAGGTACGTCATTAACAGGAAATATTAATGGGCAAGCAATAAATATAACCTTTGCAAGTAATAAAAAGAATAATCTTTTAGATGGATATGAAACTATAAATAATGGGGTTAGAATACCTATAACAGTAACTTTTAATGATAACAACATAGAATACACAATTAATGAATATTCTAAGGGAAATATTATTGGAGTTTATAAATTAAAATATACAAATGGATTCTTAAATTTAGTTGGTACTTATACTAATGTAGCAAATGGGAATAAAACTGAAAATGTAACTTTAAATACAAATATGATTTCTCCAAGTACAGTAATTCAAGAAAATTCAAGTAAAATATCACAAAGTCAATTAGGTTCAATTATGCGAAATTGGCTTTTAAATGAGCAATTTAATTATAGTGGTTTTGCAGATTGTGAAGGAACTGTTTGGGGACAACCTTGGCTTAATGTTGTATCAAATTCAAAAATTATGGAAGCCTATGTACAAGCAAATGGAGAACAGTCACTTAGTGAAAATATTACAGCAGCAAAATTAAATAAGGCTGCAATGCAATTAACAAGAATAGTAAGTAAAGGTCCAATGCCATTAACTTTAGAACAAGCTAAAGTATATCTTACAAAGTTAGCTGCAAGGGATGGCTATGGAACACTTACTAAGATAGTTCAGAATAAGTATGGGTATGTAGTTTATACAGCAGGTGCTCATACATGGTATCCAGCAAGTGACCCATTATGGTATGTAAATGGCTATACTGGATACTGTAATGGTTGTGTGTAAAAGTAAATTTACAAATTATAAAAAAGAAGGGGATATGTAATCTTCACATACCCTTCTTTTTTATTTATTCCATTATACTGTTGAATCCTTCACCAAGTACTTCGTTAGTGGTACTAACTGTAATAAAGGCATTAGGGTCATTTTCCTTCATAAATTTTTTAAACATTATAAATTGTCTTCTATCTAAGATAGTTAATATAACATCACTTTCTTCTCTAGTATATCCACCTTCGCCTTTTAGAATAGTACATCCTCTATCAATATCTTTTGTTATATAATTAATAACTAATTCTTTTTTCTTAGTAAATATAAGTAGTTTTTTACATGACCTAGCTCCATTTAGAAACTTATCAATAAGATTTCCTGTTAAGTAAACACTTAATAATCCAAAGAGTCCAAGTTCTAAACCAAAAGTGTACATAGCTAAAAGAATAACTACTGAATCAGAAATAAACATTCCTTTACCTATGTCTAGATGAGCATATTTATTTAAAAGTTTAGCTGTAATACTTGTGCCACCTGTTGATGCATCTTGAGAAAAGATAATAGAAGAACCTAGTGCTAGAAGTGCACTTCCAAATAGTGAAGCTAATATTAAATTATTAGTTACAGCATTAGGAGTACCAATTTTTTCGATAATAGAAAGAATTCCAGATAAGCTAAAAGCAGCATAGATACTCTTAACACCAAAGCTTCCCCCTATAAATACAAATGCTATAGCAAATAATATAGCATTACAAATAAACATAATTATTCCTGGCTCAAGACCAAATAAGTTATTTAAAACAAGAGCTAATCCTGAAACGCCACCACTTGCTATATTATTTGGAAAAAAGAAAAGTTCAAAAGATGCAACAACTAATAATACCCCTAAAGTAATTATTCCATACTCCTTAAGTTTTTTCATAAAATTCTCCCCTAACTATTTAATTTTTACGTAGCAACATTAATTTAAAACACAATATATTTTAATTGTAAAACATTGGTTGTCAACCTATATAGAAAGAAATTAATAAATTAGAAACTTAAAATTAAGAAATATTACTATAGTTACTAATATGTAGTTTATTTTATTTATTTAATTAAATAATGATATTGTTTTAAGAATTATAAAGTAAAATTATTTAATTATAACTTAAATAATTAATATGGTAAATAATAGATAATTTACTTTACTTTAAAAATAATTTTTACATGTAATAATATTAATAAAATCTTAAGCTTCATTGGAGGGAGGTTAAAGTAATGGATAATAAAGAAGAGAATCAAATAGATAAAGTAATAGAAGAGATAAAGGAAAGACAGAAATTTTCTCTTATGGATAAAAAGAAAACCATAAATGAAATTCATTTAGATGAAGAGAGAGCATTAAAAGAAAAAGAGTTAGAAAGAGAGCAATTATTAGATAGAGAAATTAATAGAATAAATGAAATGATAAAAAATTCTAGTCCGAAATGGATATTAGATGATTTTAATGAATTTATTTGTAAGAAAGTTGATAAAGAAATTAATAGAGAAATTACTGAAGTTAAAGTAACAAATGGGAAACATGCTAAACAATTAATTAATATATTAAAAAAATTTTCAGCAGATGAGTCTAATAATAATTATATTTTATTAATTTGGAATATTAATTGTAGATATGTCGGATTTAAAAATACCATAAATGAAGAGAAAATATTACAATTGATCAAGGGGTGGGTTTTTTATTCAAATACTCAAGTCAGATATGAAGATTTAAAATTTACAACACTAAAAAATAGTTTAGCTAGTAAGGAAGCAATACTGTTGACTATTGGGATACCAATAATTATTTTTTTAGTAATATTAACTTTTTTATATTATTTATAAATGAATCAAGTATAATATAGAGAATGGAGTATTAGGTTTTAATAAGAATTCAAAAATTCAACTTTATGAAATAACAACAAATATAAACAAAGATAACAATGAAATAATTATGAAGCCTTAAATAATAAGAGATATTATATTGGATACTTAATAGAAGTAGGTATTAACGGTAAATAAGAAAAGCATTCATTATTATATGATATTTATATAATAACGAATGCTTTTTGAATATAGTGGATTAAAAAAATATAGTGAGTATCAAATTTAAAGGTAACAGAATACTCTATAT
Source organism: uncultured Sarcina sp. (assembly GCA_963557775.1). Taxonomy (GTDB): domain Bacteria; phylum Bacillota; class Clostridia; order Clostridiales; family Clostridiaceae; genus Sarcina. Next base: position 146,784 of record CAUWDH010000002.1, on the reverse strand, counting down.
TAGTGGTTCGTATCTTTTAGAACATAGAGAATTATGTATTGTCGTAAAAGGTCGAACGAATTTAATTGAGTTATTTATTACTATATTATATATTATAATTAACAATTAAAAATAATAATTAATAAGGGGTTTGATTTTATGATATCACGGAAAGAGTTAAAATCAAGAGCAAAGATTCAACTTAATAGTAACTTATGGATATGTATTGGAGTAACTTTATTTTTTATTTTATTATCTGGATTAGAAAGTTTTCTAAATGTGAAATATCCTGATACTGCAGTCTATACAGGTTATAATATTTTTATTATACTTACTAGTGGAGCATTCTCAATTGGATTGTGTAGATTCTTAATCAATGTAGCGAATAAATATAATCCTAGATTTAAGGATTTATTTTCAGGTTTTAATATTTATTTAAAAACTTTAGGGTTATATATTTTAATGGGAATCATAATAACCATAGGTATGATATTATTAATAATTCCAGGAATTATAGCAACTTATGGATTATCTTTAGCACCATATATTCTAGCTGAGGATAATAACAAAGGAATAATAGAAGTCTTACGAGAAAGTTGGACAATGATGAGAGGTCATAAATTTGAGTATTTTGTTCTAGAAATTAGCTTTATTTTATGGCACTTACTAGGTATTATAACCTTTGGATTAGCTTATATATGGATTATACCTTATATAAACTTAACACAAGCAAATTATTATCTAGAATTAAAAAATGATTTAGTAAAAGACAGATTAAATTAATTTTTGAAATTAAAAAATATCATAGAAAAGGTTAAAGACTTTCTATATAAATAGATAAAAATAAAAAGGATGTATCTTAATTACTGATACATCCCTTTATTTTTATATTAATTATTTAGTGTAGTTATCAAAATATCCTTTGATATATATCATTGGAGTTCCTTTATCTCCACTTCCAGATGTTAAATCAGATAAAGAACCGATTAAATCTGTAAGTCTTCTTGGAGTAGTTCCTTGAGCTTCCATAGCACCAACAAGGTCATCTTCTTTGTTTTTGATATATTCAGAGATTGCCTTTTGAAGTTCTTCTCCTCTTAAATCAGCAAAGTTATTATCAGCTAAATATTTAAGTTTAACTTCATTTGGAGTACCATCAAGACCTTTAGTGTATCCAGGTGAAACAACTGGGTCAGCAAGTTCCCATATCTTTCCTACAGGGTCTTTAAATGCTCCATCTCCATAAACCATTACCTCAACAGTTTTTCCTGTCTTTTCTTTTATTGAAGCTTGAATTTTTTCAACTAAAGCTTGTGAATCTCTTGGGAAAAGCTTAATGCTTTCTTCAGTTGATTTATTTGAACCTAATAGACCGTAATCTGCATTATAACCACTACCATCTATTGATTTTGATAATATATCATCAAGGCTATATACTTTTTCGCCACCATTATTCTTTAATATTTTTTTAGTTCTGAATCTTGTATGTATATCACAAGTAAGAACGCTTTTAGTATATTCTAATATTGTTTTTGGATTGTTTGAGAAGATAACTTCACATTCAATACCATACTCTTCAACTAATGATTTGTAGTAATCTACATAATCAATTCCTGTGAATCTATGTTTTTTGTAACCGAAATGATTACGGAAGTCAGCTTCAGTTAAAACATCACTCCAAGGATTTATTCCTTTTTCATCTAATTCTTCTATATCAACTAAGTGGTTACCAACTTCATCAGATGGATAACTAAGCATTAAAACTATTTTTTTAGCTCCTTTTGCAATACCACGAAGACAGATAGCAAATCTGTTACGGCTTAATATTGGGAAAATAACACCTATAGTATCATCACCGAATTTTTCTTTAACATCTTTAGCTATATTATCTATTGTTGCATAGTTACCTTGAGCACGAGCAACTACAGACTCAGTGATTGTTAAGATGTCTCTATCTTCAATTTCAAACCCTTCAACTTCAGCGGCTCTTAAAAGAGTGCTAGTCGCGATTTCGTCAATTTTATCTCCTTCATTTATAATAGGACAACGTAATCCTCTAACAACAGTTCCAACTACTCTTTCCACTATAATCTCTCCTTAAAATTCAAATAATAATTACATATATACTTTAATACAAATATGTGGTATAAGTAAAATAAATAGATTATATATTAGGTATAAGGAGGAGTTATATGGTAAGTAAATTGGACTTATACAGGGTTTTTTATGAAGTAGGTAGAGAAAAAAGTTTTTCAAAGGCTGCTAAATCTTTATATATGACACAACCAGCAGTTAGTCAATCTATAATGCAATTAGAACAAGAAATAGATACAAAGCTTTTTATTAGAACACCAAGAGGAGCTGAACTAACAAAAGAAGGTACAATTTTATATGAGTATATTTTTTCAGCGATGAATTTAATAAATACAGGAGAGGAAAAAATATATGAGGCAAGAAATTTAATAATGGGTGAATTAAAAATAGGTGTAGGAGATACTATATCTAGATATTTTCTTTTGAGTTATTTAGAGAAATTTAACAAACTATATCCCAATATAAAGTTAAAGATAATTAATAGTACAACTTTACAGCTTTGCAATATTTTAAAGTCAGGGAAGTTAGATATAGCTATTTGTAATTTTCCTATTGATGATAATGATTTAGTGATGAAAGAAACCATGGAAATAGAAGACATATTTGTGTGCGGTGATAAATATAAAGAAAATTTTAAAGAAAAAATAGATTTTAATGATTTGATGGATTATCCTTTAATATTACTAGAAAGAGAGTCAAACTCAAGAAGATATGTAGAAAAATACATATTAGAAAAAGGGGTAAGAATAACGCCTGAAATAGAATTGGGTTCCCATGATTTATTATTAGAATTTGCAAAAATTAATTTAGGAATAGCTTGTGTTATAAGAGAGTTTTCACAGGATTATTTAAAAAGAGGTCTGTTATATGAAGTGGAAACTAAAGAAAAAATCCCTAAAAGAAGTATAGGATATTGTTATTTAAAAAATCTTTCTTTATCTCCAGCAGCAAAAAAATTCATTGAAGTATTAGAAGAAAAGCAGTCTTAGAAGAGAAGGTATTAATTTTAAAATAAGTGGTATATGAATAAATAATAGATTTTAAGGAAGAATTTTTATTGCCCTAGTAAAGTTGAAATTATATAATTTATATATAACCTATGGAATAAAATACTTAATATGATAGGAGGCTTTTTTATGGAAAACAAGATAAGAATAGGAATAGTTGGTTATGGAAACTTAGGTAGAGGTGTGCTTAAATCTGTAGCTCAAAATTCAGATATGTCTGTTGAGGCAATATTCACAAGAAGAAATAATGTAGAAGTTGAAGGCTTTGGACCTGCAACAAATATTTCTGAAATTGAAAAATTCAAAGATAAAATTGATGTAATGATACTTTGTGGTGGTTCTGCAACAGATTTACCAAAACAAGGACCAGAAATTTCTAAATATTTTAATACTGTTGATAGTTTCGATACTCATGCAAAAATACCAGAATATTTCGAAGCAGTTGATAAATCAGCAAAGGAATCAGGAAAGCTTTCAATAATATCAGTAGGCTGGGATCCAGGTTTATTTTCATTAAATAGAGTATATGCGGAATCAATACTTCCAGAAGGAGAAACTTATACTTTCTGGGGAAAAGGTGTTAGCCAAGGACATTCAGATGCTATAAGAAGAGTTGAAGGTGTTAAAAATGGTGTTCAATACACAGTTCCAAAAGAAGAAGCTTTAGAAAAAGTAAGATCAGGTGCCAATCCAGAGTTAACTACAAGAGAAAAGCATTTAAGAGTTTGTTATGTAGTTTTAGATGAAGGTGCAGATGAAGAAAAAGTTGCTAATGAAATAAAAACTATGCCAAATTACTTTGATGAATATGATACAGTAGTAAATTTTATATCTGAAGAAGAATTTAATAAAGAGCATAGAGCAATGCCTCATGGTGGATTTGTAATTAGATCTGGAAAAACTGGAGCAGGAAATAATGAAAAAATAGAATTTTCTCTTCAATTAGATAGTAATCCAGAATTCACATCATCTGTTTTAACAGCTTATGCAAGAGCTATTTATAGAATGGCCAAAGAAGGAAGAAAAGGTGCTATCACAGTGTTTGACGTAGCTCCATCATATCTTTCAAGAAAAAGTGCAAGTGAATTAAGAAAAGAATTACTATAAAATTTAACTTTGTTTCTAATAAGTCTAAAATAGAGTTGAATTTAATATATAAGTAAAAGCTAAATTGATTAAACTATAAAATTATTAGTAATAGTTTTGAATCAATTTAGCTTTTTTATTGGACTATTCGAAAAGTTTTTTTATTTCTTCTAGTTTTTCTAGTCCTAGTTTATATCCTTCTTCATAAGAATATTGAAGCCTTGAAACATCTTTTTCAAAACTATCTACAACTTGTTTTTCTGTAGGTCTAAGAATAATTGCTTTACCTTGTCTTTCAAGTTCTTCACAGAAAGCTACTGTTTCATTATAAAGTTCATGTCTGTTAAGAAATCCATCAATAAGATTAGGATATTTTCTTTTCATAACCCTAGATGCCCAAACATTTTTTTTATTTAAATTAAGTTTAAAACCTTTAGGTCTAGTAAGGAGTATTAAATGTTTTTCATTACCATCAGCTATGGCTTTTCTTATAGGAATAGGGTCACAAATTCCACCATCAAAGTACTTTTGACCGTTAACTGTAATTGGTGGGAAGAATATAGGTATAGCACAAGTTGCTCTTAGCATTTGACATTTTTCATCTAAGTCTTTTCCATCAAGATATTCAGTTTTTCCCGTATCTGCATTAGTAACACCAACAAGAACCTTACCAGTATATTCTCTATAAGTCTTCATATCAAATAAATTTATTTTATTTGGAACTTCATCAAATATAAAATCAATTCCAAATAAACTTTTGCACTTAAAGTAGTTTCTCCATCCTAAGTATCTGTGGTCATTTCTGTATTGTTCTAAGATAGTTAGATTTCTTCTTTTTTGTTTAGATATGTAGGAGACACCATTAGTAATACCTGCTGAAACTCCAATACAATAAGGAAACATTATATCATTTTCCATTAATGCATCTAATATTCCAGCTGAAAAAATTGGTCTAAAAGTTCCTCCCTCTAATATTAAGCTTGGCATGTTTCATCATCCTTTAACTTTAGTTTAGTAAATTATTATCTAAAAGTAAGAATTTTATACAAAAATAACAAGAAATATTAAAAAAAATCTTAACAAGTTTCTTGCCAAAATTCAATAAGTTTTTTAGACATATAAGTATTTTAACATAAGTTAATAATTGTTTTAAATTTTATTAAGTAGATAACTTAGGCAATGTAAAGGAATAACATGGTTTTTATTAAATATAAAAGGAAAAAATGTTAACAAAATCAAGTAAGAGTTAGTAAAAAGTTTACTATTTATAAATATATAGTACAAAAAAAGGAGTTAATATAATAATAACATCATAAAAAAAAACGGGGAATTTTGACAAAATTCAAGGGGGAGTATGAATGTCTTATAAATTTTTAATGGATATAGCCCTAATTTTATTAAGTACTAAATTATTTGGAATTATATCAAAAAAGTTTAATATGCCACAGGTTGTTGGTGCTTTAATGGCTGGTATAGTTTTAGGACCATCAATGCTTAATTTAATTCAAGAAACAGGATTTATTCATGACTTATCAGCTTTAGGTGTTATAGTATTAATGTTTGCAGCTGGTTTAGAAACAGATATAAAGGAATTAAAGAAAACTGGTGTTGCATCTATAATTATAGCTATTCTAGGTGTAGCTATACCTTTAGCTGGTGGATTTATAGTTGCAAATGCCTTCCATGTGGGAGTAGGAAACAATAAACTTTTACAATATATATTTATAGGAGTCGTTCTAACAGCTACATCTGTTAGTATTACAGTTGAAACTTTAAAGGAATTAGGAAAATTAAGTACTAAAGCAGGAAATACAATATTAGGAGCGGCTCTTATTGATGATATATTAGGAATTATAGCCTTAACATTAATAACTAGTTTAGCTGACCCAACAGTTAAAATAAGCTTAGTTTTAATTAAAATATTAGCTTTCTTTGTTTTAGCAGGAGGATTTGGCTATCTATGCCATAAATTATTTGAAAAATGGGTATGTAGAACTCCAAATGATAGAAGACGTTATGTTTTAGCTGCTTTTGTAATTTGTTTAGTTTTAGCATATGTTGCAGAAGAGTTCTTTGGTGTTGCAGATATAACTGGAGCTTTTATAGCAGGTCTTATAGTATCTAACACAGCAAAAACAGAGTATATTAATGATAGATTTGAAACATTATCATACATGCTTTTATCACCTGTTTTCTTTGCAAGTATAGGTTTAAAAGTTTCATTTAGTTCTATGAGTGGGTCACTTTGGTTATTTACAATAGTAATAACAATAGTGGCAATACTAACTAAGGTAGTTGGTTGTGGAATAGGAGCTAAATTATGTAAGTACACTAATAAAGAATCATTACAAATAGGTTCAGGAATGGTGTCTAGAGGCGAGGTAGCTTTAATAGTAGCAAGTAAAGGAATTGCAGTTGGATTAATGACAAATTCATTACTTCCACCATTAGTTATATGTGTTGTAATAACAACAATAATAACACCAGTATTATTAAAAGTTGCTTTTGCTGAGGAAAAAGAAAATAGTAAAAGTGAAGAAGGCAATAAAAGTTTTGCTTAGAAGAAAGTTTAATTTATAAGGATGTATCTAACTATAGATACATTCTTTCTTTTTTTATATAGCTATATAGATTAAATATTAAATATTTGTGAGAACTTATCTAGGTAAAGAAGCTCTAATACTTTTTTTATTTTCAAATTTGAGTAATTTTAAGCAAAGATAAGTATATAACAAACACTTTGTGTAAAATAATGGAAAATGATTATTGTGGCTATATTAACTATATTTTGGACTTTGAGTAAGAAATTTTATAGATATATAATTACACATATAAGAGAATGAGGGGAGGGGAGAATTTAGATGTTAACACATAAATTTTTATTCGATATAGCTATAATATTATTAAGCACAAAGCTGTTAGGACTTATAACAAAGAGGGTCCATTTACCTCAGGTTGTAGGAGCATTAGTGGCTGGAATTGTCTTAGGACCAGCAATGTTAGATGTTTTACATGAAACTGATTTCTTACAACAATTATCCTCTTTAGGAGTTATAGTTCTTATGTTTACAGCAGGACTTGAAACTGATATAAGAGAGCTAAAAAAAACTGGTATGGCATCTTTTGTTATAGCTTTAATGGGTGTAATTATACCTTTAATAGGTGGATTTTTATTAGCAATGTTATTTAATAAAGGTTCATCTACTGAAGTAATGCTCCAAAACATATTTATTGGTGTAATTTTAACAGCAACATCAGTAAGTATAACTGTAGAGACTTTAAAAGAATTAGGGAAGCTTACTACAAGGTCTGGAAACACAATTTTAGGTGCAGCATTAATAGATGATATTTTAGGAATTATAGCATTAACTTTAATTACTAGTTGTGCAGATTCATCTATAAGTATAGGAATTGTAATTCTTAAAATAGTATTATTTTTCATTTTTGCAGCTGTATTGGGGATTTTATTACATTATTTATTTGACAAATGGGTAAAAAAATATAATGAAGATAGAAGAAGATTTGTAATAATATCTTTTGTAATATGTTTATTGCTTTCTTTTATAGCTGAAGAGTTTTTTGGAGTTGCTGATATAACAGGAGCTTTTATAGCAGGATTAATAATATCAGATACGGAAAAAACAGGATATATTAATTCAAGATTTGAAACCTTATCTTATATAATGTTATCACCTATATTTTTTGCTAGTGTAGGAGTTAAAGTTGAACTTGGAACTATGACAGCAGAAATGATAATATTTACTTTAATATTAATAGTTGTAGCTATAATAACTAAAATAATAGGCTGTGGTTTAGGGGCTAAGCTTTGTAAATATAACAACAAAGAATCATTACAAATAGGAGTGGGAATGATTTCAAGGGGAGAAGTTGCATTAATAGTAGCGAGTAAAGGTATGGCAATTGGATTGATGCTAGATAAATTTTTAGCACCTGTAGTTTTAGTAGTTGTTGTAACTACTGTTATAACACCAATATTATTAAAACTAATTTTTAAGAATAGAGAAATAAGAACAAATTAATAATAAAATCTAAACAAAATTAAAAAAAATCTTTTTTAAAAATTTCTTTATTTATAGATTAAATTATTATTAAAAATGGTATTTTAATAATGGTTTAACTTTAGTAAAGAAGTTTTTTTTAATAATATGAATAATTCTCAAAATGAAAGTATGAACATTAAATAAAATAGTTTAATTGTAAACTATTTTTTGTTAATATTAAAGATGGATAATTACTTCTTTTAAAGATAAAACTAAGTAAGAAGTAGGAATTACATAATTGAAAAGTAAATATTTTTTGAAATATGGAGGTGAATAACTTATGAAAAATGCTTTAAGGGTTTTCCGAAGGGACCTTAAAGGTATGATCAAGAATCCTATAGCTATTTTAATAATAGCTGGGATATGTATAATTCCATCTTTATATGCATGGATCAATATAAAAGCATGTTGGGATCCTTATACAAATACACAACAAGTACCTATAGCAGTGGTCAACATAGACAAAGGAGCTACTATAGCAGGAAAAGAAATTAATGTAGGAAATAGTATAGTAGAGCAGTTGAATAAAAATAGGGTCTTGAATTGGCAATTTGTTAGTCCTGAGCAAGCTAAAATAGGATTGGCATCAGGAGAATATTATGCGGAACTTGAAATACCATCAAATTTTTCATCAAATTTAGCAACGTTGACAAGTGATAAACCAGTTAAGCCAGAACTTATATATAGAGTAAATACAAAGCTTGGACCTGTTGCTAACAAAATAACAGAGGTAGCACAACAAAATTTATTAAATCAAATAAAAAGTAGTGTAATGTCTACTATTAGCCAACAACTGTTTACTGTTTTAAATACTTTTGGTGAGAAGGCTGCTAAAAATAAAAATGAAATTATAGCTTTAAAAGAAGGTATTATAAATTTAAATACCAATATGGGAACAGTTACTTCAGCTTTAGATAATGTTGGAAGTAGTTCACAAAGTTTAACTTCATACTTAAATACAATTAAGACTACAATACCAGAATTAACTAATGGTCTTAATCAAGTTCAAACTAATACAAGTAACATAGCTTCTATAGCATCAAGTACTAAAAACCTATTAAATACATCTTTAAATAATGTTCAATTGAATTTAACTCAAGCTCAAGGAACATTAAATAATGTAAGTGATTTAATTGGTCAGCTAAAAGGAAATGTAGATACAGCTCAAGCAACTTCATTATTAAATAGAATATCATCTGACATAAATTCAATGGATAATGGAGTAACAGCTAATATAAATTTCTTAAATAGTGTTGGTCAAAGTACTGGAAATGCATCAGTAGCAGGGTTAGTAAATCAATTAAAGGATGTTCAAGGTGCATTAAATCATGAAAAAGATGTGGTAAGTGCAGCTCAAAATAGTGTATCTAAAGGTGGAACTTTAGCATCATCAACTTTAGGTTCATTACAAAGTGCAACATCAAGTGCAGCAAATAATATAGGTACTGCAATTAACAACTATAACAATAATGTAAAAGGTAATCTAAATACTATAAGTAATGGATTAATATCAGCTACTAATGATGCAACACAATTAATAAGCCAAACACAAGGTTTAGGTCAAAAGATAGAAAATGTTATAGGTTCAGCAAGTGAAGGTAGTCAATTAGCAGGAACTGCAGCTACACAATTAAGTAATGATTTAAATCAATACAAGGATTTAATAAGTCAATTAAGCAACAAATTATCAGCTTTAAGTGATAATAATATAAATCAAATGATAAGTGTTTTACAAGGAAACCCAATGCTAATGGGAGATTTTATATCTTCACCATTTAACTTTAAACAAGAATCAATATATCCAGTTGCAAATTATGGTTCAGGAATGACACCAGTTTATAGTGTTCTTGCTTTCTGGGTTGGAGTGTTATTATTAACATCACTTCTAAAAACTGAATCAGCTTATTTTGAAGGTATTGAAAAAATGACAAGTAGAGAAAAGCATTTTGGAAAGATGTTAACATTTGTATTTCTTGGATTTATTCAAGCTTTAATAATAGCTCTAGGAGACAAATTCTTATTAGGAGTGCAAACTGTAAATCTACCTTTATTTATGGGAATATCAATACTAACAGGAATAGTATTTGCAATAATAATCTTTACAATAGTTTCTTTATTTAGAACTATGGGAAAAGCTGTTTGTATAGTATTAATGGTTGTTCAATTATCAGGAACAGGTGGAACTTACCCAATACAAGCATTACCTAAAATATTTAGAATGCTAAAACCTTTCTTACCATTCCCTTATGGAATTGATGGAATGAGAGAGGCAATAGGCGGACCTTATTGGCCAAATACCATTACTGATATAGTAATTTTAATAGTATTTGGACTGATATTTGTATTGTTAGGATACTTCTTAAAGCCACGTACAGAAGGTTTCTTTACTAAATTTGAAGAAAAATTTGAAGAATCTGGTGTAGCAGAATAGGTTGAAAGAAGTGAGGTGAAGAACATATGAAAATATTTAAGATATACAAAAAAAATCTTAAAAATATAGTGAAAAATCCAGCAGCTTTGGTTGTAGTTTTAGGACTTTGTATAATTCCTTCACTTTATGCTTGGATTACCTTAAAGGCTAACTGGGACCCTTATGTTGACACAGGGAATGTTCCAGTGGCTATAGTAAATGAAGATAAAGGAACTATTATAAATAATCAAATAGTTAATGTTGGTGATCAAATAGTAAATCAACTTAAGCAAAATAAAAGTATTAAGTGGACGTTTGTAGGTGAGGCAGTAGCTAATGAAGGACTAAAATCAGGTGAATATTATGCAGTAATAATAATACCTAGTGATTTTTCATCGGATTTAGCAACATTATCTACTGGAACTCCAGTAAAACCAGATATAATATATAAGGTTAATGAAAAAACAAATGCTATAGCTACAAAGATAACTGATATAGCAGCAAGTCAATTACAACAACAAATCAAAGAAAGTTTTGTTAAGAGTGTAAATGAAGCAGTTATAAAAGAAGCAAATGTTGTTGGTAAAGAAATAAAGAAAAATGAACCAATGATATTACAACTAAAAGATGTTATAGCATCAACTAATAATAATATAGGTAAAATAGAGAACAATATAAGCGGGGCTACAGTTAATGTAAATGAACTAAATAGTTATTTAAATAATGTTCAAAAGAACTTACCTACAATAACTAATGCAATAAATTCATTACAACAAGTAACGGCTGCTAGTCAAGGGCTTATTCAATCAACTAAAAATACTGTTAGTAATGCAAATAACAATATAAACAGTAATATAAGTCAAATGGAAAGTACAAATACTCAGCTTCAAGGATTTATAAGTAGTTTAAAGGAACTTAATGCAACAGCAAGTAATAATGAGTCTACAATTCAACTTATAAATAATGCTTTAGGAGCTAATGAGAGACTTTCAGGAACTGTTAACTCAACTATAGGTTTATTACAAAGCCTTAATAATTTATTACAAAATAATGCATTAAGTGGACTTATAGGACAATTAAATCAAACTGCAAGTCAATTAAATGAGCAAAGAACAGAACTTAATACATTAAAAACTAACTTAGCTGATAAAGCACCAGCTGAAAAAGTTGAAGGTGTGTTAAATAATATAAGTAACGTTAGCAATGGATTAACTTCTGATATATCAAATTTTGCACATAACTTTACTGCTAATGGAACAGCAACAGTTAACGGTTTAACTAATAATTTAAATTTATCACTGAATAATGTAAATAGCATTTTAGAATCAAGCAGAGCTATTGTTCCACAACTTAAAGCATTAACTGATTTAGGTATTTCAGCAGGTAATTTAACTACTGAAAAAACACAAGAATTAAGTAAAAAATTAAATAGCTTTAAAGGAACTTTATCAGAGTTACAAGATAAAACTAAAGGATTAAATAGTGAAGCATTAGACAACTTAGTTAATGTACTAGAAAAAAATCCAAATGATATTTCATCATTTTTATCTTCACCAGTTTCTATAAAGGTTGAAGAACTTTATGGAATGTCTGTATTTGGAATAGGGCTTGCACCATTCTATACAGTACTATCAATATGGGTTGGAGCATTACTTTTAACATCATTATTAAAAGCTGGTGATCCTGAAGAAGAGGATGGAACTAAGAAAACTTTAATGGAAATTCATTTTGGTAAAATGTTAGTATTCTTAACTATAAACTTTATTCAAGCTACTATAGTAACTTTAGGTGATGTTTATTTATTAGGAATATCTCCTTATAGTATATGGATGCTCTTAGGTTTTGCATGGCTTAGTGGAATAACCTTTACGGTAATAATATTTACTTTGGTTTCCTTAATGGGAAATATGGGAAAAGCACTTTGTATAGTAATAATGGTAATGCAAGTTGCAGGTACTGGTGCAATATATCCAATACAAGTAAATCCAGAAATATTCCAAAAACTATATTATGTATGGCCATTTACTTATGCAATAGATGCTTTCAGAGAATCTATTGGAGGACCTGATATGTCTAGAGTTATGCATGATCTTAAAATATTACTTATTTTCTTAATTGTATTCTTAGCTTTAGGATTCTTACAAATTATTATGCACAAGAATACAGAGAAGATGGAAGAATTATTTAAGGAATCAGGATTATAGAAAAGTAAAAAAGATTGTCTCAAGGTGGAATAAGATTCCACACTTGATGACAATCTTTTTTAATCTGTAACTTTAATTTCTTTTTTCTTTACAGTAAAGAAAGCTATAATTAAACTTATAAGTGATAAGACAGCAGCACATCCAAATGAGAAGTTCATTCCATGAATCATTGCCTTTTCTGGACTAAGAATTCCTGAATGAAGTGCAGACTTACTCATTGCAGTTACAAGTATTGATGTACCTATAGCACCGGCTATTTGTCTCATAGTATTATTAACAGCATTACCGTGAGCATACAACCTTCTTTCTAATGTGTTTAATCCTGATGTTGTTAAAGGCATCATAAACATTGAAAGTCCAAATAATCTTAATGCATACATACCAATTATATATGCCACAGATGTATCAGGTGTTAAGAATGCAAAAGCAAAAGTTCCTATAGTAAAACAAACTAAACCTATTAAAGAAAGTAATCTAGAACCTATTTTATCAAATAGCATTCCTGTAATAGGGTTCATTACTCCCATTATAATTGCTCCAGGCATAAGAGCTAAACCTGCATCTAAGGCTGAGTAACCTCTTGCATTTTGAAGGTACATAGGAATTATTAACTCAGAAGAAATCATACCAGCATAAACTATCATAATTATTATTGTAGAACAAGTGAAAACTCTGCTTCTAAATACACTTAAGTTAAGCATAGGTTCTTCCATTGTTAATTGTCTCCAAACAAATATTATAAGAGCAATTACTCCAATAATCATAGGAATATACACGTTAGGACTTCCCCAACTATCATTTCCTGCATTACTAAATCCAAGAAGCAATCCTCCGAATCCAGCAGTTGATGTAATTAATGAAAGTATATCCAATGAAACTTTTTTAGAATCTGTAACATTCTTTAATAAGAAATACGCTAGTATTAAATCTATTATTGCTAAAGGTAATGTAACATAGAATAAGTATCTCCAAGGATAATAATTTATTATCCAACCTGATAAAGTAGGTCCTATAGCAGGAGCAAAGGAAATAACTATACCAAAGATACCCATAGCAAGTCCTCTTTTTTCAATAGGGAAAATTATAAGAAATACTGTTTGCATAAGTGGAATGATTATTCCGGCACCTGCTGCTTGAATAAGTCTTGCAGCTAATAAGAATTCAAAGTTATTAGCAAAAGCACCAATAATTGTTCCTATAGTAAATAAGCCCATTGAAATAAAAAATAATGTTCTTGTTCTAAATCTATCTATTAAAAAAGCTGTGCAGGGAATCATTATTCCTAATACCAACATATATCCTGTACTTAGCCATTGAGCAGTAGATACACTTATATGTAAGTTTCTCATAATATCAGGAATAGCCACATTCATAAATGTACTATTTAAAAATGCTACAAAGGCTCCAAAAAGAAAGACACCTGCTATAATTGGAGCATTAAAAAGTTTGCTAGTAGCATCCTTACTCATAAAAATCACCTCATTTAAATTTTTCTTTTGTATTTATCTGATAATTAGTGCCTTGCAATATTTTAATTTTTTATAAGACTAAGATAAACAGACACTCATTCATAGATAGCTTGGTTTAAAATTTAAAAACTAATTATCTCTACTTTAAAAGTTTTAATTTAGCTCATAGTGAGAGGCTGTAATACTCCTAAGTTATATAGAAAACTCCACTCGCATTGCTCGCTAAGTAAGTTCCTATAGCTAAATCAAGATTTAGATAGTTACTTAAGGAAGAGTAAACAGCCTTACTTTTTTCATTTATAGATAAGTTTGATTTAGTATTGAAGTGGAATAAAAATTCCACTTGAATTAAGTTTATATTTATTAGTTAAAAATAATAGTAGACTTAAAAAGTTTTTGCATAAAACTTAATAGTTTTTAATAAAACTTATAAGTTTTATATAAAACAATTATAGAACTTACTATAATTTAAAGTCAAATGGATAAAATTATACCTATTATCTAAAATTTGAGAATAAGTTATTATATTTTTAAAAAATGATGAAAATACTGGGTAGTTGTTTAAAGATAATATATAAATACTTAAATAATGATTATTAAATAACTTATTAATTATTATTTTCATTAGAATTAGCACTTGATGCTGAATCAATTGGTTGTGGAATAAAAACTTTTTGATTTTGAAGCAAAATAATATTAAAAGATATTATGATTTTATAAATTGTTTCATCTTTATGTTTAATTCTAACTTTTTTTTCAAAGAGATTTATTTTTTCTATTTTCCAAGAAATTTTCATAACTTCTTTATCTTTATATAAAGAAGTTGATTTAAAACCTTTTTTAGTAGTAGGTTCTTCATCAAAAGAAAATTTAGGATAAGTATTGTAATTTATATCTATTAAACTTCTAAAAGGTATATTTATAGTATTATTCTGAATGGTGTTATTATAAGATGAAATTTTTACATATTTAGATAAGTATCCTTCGATTAATAACTTATAAGAGTCATTTAAGAAAGTTAATTTGTTTAATTTAATATTGTTTTTCAAGGTTTTTATAGATTTTATTGGAGATTTGTATTTAAGCTCACAATTTATATCGATTTGAAAGTCCGATAAAACTATGGGAAATATGCCAATAATAGGTCCACTTCTACCAACTGGAGTTTTATATTTAATTATGCTTTCGTTTAGCTTATTAGTGGTATCAAGATTTGTTAAAGTATCTATAGGAATTTCGCCTTGAAGTGTTATGTGTTTATTAAGATCAAGATTACTTTCATTCATAGATATCCTCCTTTATTAAAATTAAAACTCTATCTAAATTAAGTCTACGTTTATATTATTCAAAAACTTATGATAATGGAACTAAATTATAAAAATAAAAAACATATATTTACATTTAATGGATAAAAATGTATAATATATTTATCTTATCATGAGTGGTGGAGGGACTGGCCCGATGAAACCCAGCAACCAATAGGCTTTCTATGGGTGCTAATTCCTGCGGATTTTCTGAGAGATAGGATATTTTTAGTAGTTAATGAGGATATATCAAATTCTAGATTAATCCTAAAAATAACCTCTTTTTAAAAGTTGTGAAGTTGTTTTTAGAAGTTAAATAGTTTTTGATATGTTCTTATTTTTTTATTGGGGTAAAAAATTAAAAGGGGGGCTAATATGTATATAAAAAATTTATTTAAAGAAAATAATTTAGTTTTTTCATTTGAAATATTTCCACCAAAATCAACATCACCTATAGAGGTTGTTTATAAAACATTAGAAGAATTAAAAGATTTAAATCCAGATTTCATAAGTGTAACTTATGGTGCAGGTGGAAGTATAAGTGAGAATAGAACAGGGCACATAGCAAATGTAATAAAAAATAATTATGGAATTGAGCCAATGGCACATCTAACATCAATAGGCTCAAAAAGAGAAGATATAGAAGAAATCTTAATGGATTTGAAAATTAAAGGAGTAAAAAATATTTTAGCTTTAAGAGGAGATATACCAAAACAAGGAATAAAGCTTGGAGATTATAACTATGCATCAGATTTAATAACACATATAAGGAAATTTGGAGATTTTGATATTTCAGCTGCTTGTTATCCAGAAGGACATCATAAAGGAGAAAGTTTGGAAGAGAATTTAATTTATTTAAAAGAAAAGGTTAATGCAGGAGCAGAACATTTAGTATCTCAATTATTTTTTAATAATAATTACTTTTATAACTTTTTAGATAAGGCAAGAAGTAAAGGTATAGATGTACCTGTAGAAGCTGGAATAATGCCTGTAGTGAATAAAAAGCAAATAGAAAGAATAGTATCACTTTGTGGGGCAACTTTTCCAGAAAAATTTATGAAAATAGTTAATAGATATGAACATGATAAAATTGCTTTAAGAGATGCGGGAATCGCATATGCTGTGGAACAAATTGTTGATTTAATATCTACAGGTGTTGAGGGAATTCATCTTTATACAATGAATAATTCTTATATTGCTAGAAAAATTAGTGAAAGTATTCAATCAATAATAAAGTCTGTTAATAATAAGAAAGTTATATATGGGGAAGAAAAATGAAAAAAGTAGAAAGTTTTGAATTAGACCATAGAAAAGTGAAAGCACCATATGTAAGAAAGTGTTGTACATTAGAAGGTATTAAAGGAGATGAAGTAAGTAAATTTGATTTGAGATTTTTACAACCGAATTTAGAAAGTTTTGGAACTGCTGCGATGCATGGGTTAGAACACTTATTAGCTACTGAATTAAGAAACTTTTTAGATAATGTTATAGATTTATCTCCTATGGGGTGTAGGACTGGATTTTATTTGATTCTTTGGGGGAATAGAAGCACAACAGAAGTAAGGGAAGCTTTAGAAAAAGCATTAAAAGTAGTTTTAGAAGCAGAGGAAATACCAGCAGCTAATGAAGTTCAATGTGGTAATTATAAGGATTTATCATTATTTGGGGCTAAGGAATATACAAAGAAAGTTTTAAAAGAAGGATTTACTTTATTTAATTAATAGACAATAATTTTGGTTGTATCAATGAAAAGTTAGGGATAGCCTATAATTTTGATGCAACCTATTTTAGTATTAAGAAGGAAACTTAATTTTTAGAAGGTGATAAATTTTGAATTTTAATATAGATAAGAATGAAGTTTTAAGGTATATGGGATATAAGAATCAAGAGATAGACGAAATTTTAGATAAAAAGATAGATAGCTGTATAGATAGAATTGAGAGAGATGCTAAACCAAGATATACTATGGCTGAGTATGATATTGAAAATGTAGAGGAGGGAATATTAGTTTCAAAAAGTACTTTCATCTTAAAAGGGAATGATATAAAAAGACATTTAAAGGGATGTAATAAAGTTATTTTGTTAGTAGCTACTTTAGGGGGAGAAGTGGACAAAGTTATAAAATTAAATGAGAGAATATGTTTAGAAGATGGAATAATCTTAGATGCTTGTGCAACAACTTTAATTGAATCATTTTGTGATAATATTGAGAAAGAAATTTTAGCAAGTAAAAAGAAGGAAGGTAAATCTATTACTTTTAGGTATAGTCCTGGTTATGGAGATTTGCCAATAGAATGTCAAAGAGATTTTGTAGAGGTAGTTGAAGGAAGTAGAAAAATAGGATTATGTTCAACTAGTAATAACATTTTGATACCGAGAAAGTCAGTAACAGCTATAATAGGTGTATATGATGAAATAAGAGAGCCGAAAAAAAGAAGTTGTGAAGATTGTAGTAATTATGATAAATGTTTATATAGAAGAAAGGGTGTTAGTTGTGGGGATTAAAAAATTAATAGGAAAAGAGTTAATAATTTTTGATGGGGCTATGGGAACTATGCTACAAAAGAAAGGACTTCAATTAGGACAATGTCCAGAGATTTTTAATGTGGAGAACCCTGAAGTAATAAAGTTTATTCATCAAGGGTACATAGAAGCAGGAGCGAAAGTTATAACTACTAATACCTTTGGTGCAAATGAAAAGAAATTAAGGAATACAAAATATTCTGTAGAAGAGATTGTAAAAGCAGCAGTGAAAATAGCTAAAGATGCTCTTGGAGAGAAAGAAGCTTATGTCGCTTTGGATATTGGACCAATAGGTGAACTTTTAGAACCAATGGGAACTTTAAGCTTTGATGAAGCTTATGAAATATTTAAAAGACAAGTTTTAGTTGGTGTAGAAAATGGAGTAGACCTTATTTTACTAGAAACAATGACAGATTTATATGAATTAAAGGCAGCTATTTTAGCTGTTAAAGAAAATTGCAATTTACCTATTTTTGCTACAATGACTTTTGAAAGTAATAATAGAACATTTACTGGATGTACACCAGAAGCAATGGTGTTAACTTTAGAAGGATTAGGAGTAGATGCTTTAGGAGTCAATTGTTCTTTAGGACCAAAAGAATTGATTCCTATAGTTGAAAGGATAACAAGTATTTCTAATTTGCCTGTAATGGTTCAAGCTAATGCAGGATTGCCTAAAATAAGAGATGGAAAGACTGTTTTTGATATTAGTACTAAGGAATTTGCTGAAGGAGCTGAAACTTTTTTTAACTTAGGTGTTTCTATAATAGGTGGATGTTGTGGAACAACATTTGATTATATTAAAGAAGTAAAGGAGAAACTTAATAATAGAAGTTTAGTAAAAAGGACAATAGAATATAAAGCAAGTATATGTTCTGATTCAAGGGTTGTTTGTGTAGATGGAGTAAGAGTTGTTGGGGAAAGAATAAATCCAACAGGGAAAAAATTATTTAAGGAAGCTTTAATAAAAGGAGATATTGATTATATATTAAAGCAGGCTATAACTCAAATTGATGCTGGGGCAGAAATTTTAGATGTTAATGTTGGAATTCCTCAGATCAATGAGGAAAAAGTTATGGTTAGAGTAATAAAAGAAATTCAATCAGTTATAGATACTCCTCTTCAAATAGATTCTACTAACAAAGAAGTTATAGAAAAGGCTCTTAGGTATTATAATGGAAAACCAATAATTAATTCTGTTAATGGAGAGGATAAGGTATTAGATGATATACTTCCCATAGTAAAAAAATATGGAGCGGCAGTTATAGGGCTTACTTTAGATAAGAATGGAATTCCACCAAAAGCAGAAGAAAGGGTAGCAATTGCAGAAAAAATAATAAAGAAGGCAGAAAGTTATGGAATAAGAAGAGAAGATATATTTATAGATTGTTTAGTGTTAACAGCTTCAGCACAACAAAAAGAAGTAAAGGAAACTTTAAAAGCAGTTACTTTAGTAAAGGAAAAATTTAATGTTAAAACCTTATTAGGAGTTTCTAATATTTCTTTTGGATTGCCTAACAGAGCATTGATAAATGAAAGCTTTCTTGCTTTAGCTTTAGGAGCTGGATTAGATTTACCTATAATGAACCCAAATTCAGAGGGAATGATGGATGTAATAAGGGCTTATAGAGTTTTAAATAATGAAGATGTTGGAGCTGAAAAATATATAGAAGCTTATGCTGTAGAAAAAGATGAAAGTGAAGGGAAAAAAGAAATTAATGAGAATACAGATTTGAAAGTTATGGTTATAAAAGGTCTTAAAGATGATATAAGAGAAGCTACAAAGTGCTTGTTAAAAACTGTAGATGAATTATCTATAGTTAATAATTATTTGATTCCAGCCTTAGATGAAGTTGGATATAAATATGAAAAGGAAATAATATTTTTACCACAATTAATAAGGTCAGCTGAAACTGTTAAAGTTGCATTTGAAGTTTTGAAGGAAAGTCTTAGTAAGAAGAATGTTGAAAAGATAAGTAAGGGAAAAATAGTCTTAGCTACAGTTAAGGGAGATATACATGATATAGGAAAAAATATAGTGAAGGTTATTTTAGAAAACTATGGTTATGATGTTATTGATTTAGGTAAAGATGTTCCCATAGAGAGAATTTTAGAAATAGCTAAAACAGAAAAGCCTAAATTAGTAGGTCTTAGTGCATTAATGACAACAACTCTAAAAAGTATGGAAGATACTATAAAGGCTATTAGAAGAGAAAAAATAGATACTAAAATTATGGTAGGTGGTGCTGTTTTAACTCCAGACTATGCTGAAATAATAGGAGCTGATTATTACTCTAAGGACGCAAAAGAAGCTGTAAATATTGCCAAGGAAATATTTAAGTAATAATAAAGTTTCATTTTCAAGAACCTTATCATATACTATACTAAATTAATTGGTATAGAGGTAATTTATGAATAGCGTAGAGCTTATGAATTTTATTAATAGTTTTCTTCCGCGGAATTCTAAGGTAGTTAGTGTTGACGTTGAAAAAAATGGCTTCAGAGGAGCTGAAGTAGAAGATGTAATCGTAGAATATATTTTTCGTTCTGGAGAATATACCATGATTTTAGAAAATGAAAATGAGGAGTGGTATATCAAGGAAATATTTGATTCATTTGGTGGTAGACCCTATGATGTAAGATCAGAAATGAGAGATGAAATGACTTTTAAAACAAATGAAGAAGATAGATATGAGAAAAAACCATTAAATTCATCAGTTACTTTTAAAACTCCAGTTAAAGTGGTTCCGAAGGAAACATTAATGGGGAATGAAGCAATACAAAAGCAAAAAGAAATAAATAAGCAAAAAGAAATAGATAAAATAAATACTATGATTGACAATGAATATCCCGGTGATACAGCATATATAGGACTAAAGGGTGATAAGGTTTTAGAATGTATTGATGGTAATGTTACAGGACGAGGAAGAACAGAAAAAGTTTGTGTTGTTGAAAGAAGTAGCACAAAGGATGGCAAAACTATAAAAGAATTATACTTAACTGTGAAAACTATAAATGGAACATTTAGAGATGAAGTGAAGCTTAGTAGATTTGGTTATGATCCTAATATAGGACTTTTTGACTTAACTGCTAATGGAGTTCAAGATATATTAATTTCAATGCAGTCTGGAGAAAGTGGAGGATATTATATTTATTATGCATACGCATATATTAATAATAAATTAACTAAAATTTTTGATTCATTGCAATTTAATAGAGATGTTAATTATAATGTAGAATATTTAGATAATTATGCCGTTAGAGTAAATGGTGGAGTAATGAACTACGAATATTTTATTGATATAAGACAGAGAGATATTTTATACTTAAACAAATTATATGATGGATGTAAGTTAAGAAAGCCAACTAAAGGTTCTGTAAGTGGTATAGTAAACTTATATCCAATATCGATAAATAATAATAGAAAGTTTCAGTTACATTTTGTAAGTCATATTCTTGGAATTGCTGATGATGACCAATTAGGTGGCTTAGTATATGTAATAGCATGGGATAATGATAAAAATAAATTTGCAGTTCTTGAACAAAGGGTAATATCAAGAGGAGATGGACCTCCAGATAATTATGGTTTAGATAAAGTTAATCCTAATTTTACTATAATACCTAGTTATATTCCAAAAGTAAATCAATAATAGATATTAAGGGGATGTATCACGATTATAGATGCATCCCCTCTAGTTTTAGGGAATTATTTTAGTTGTATTAATAAAATAAAATTAAACAAAATTATTTTAGAACATATAATATATAGAATTAATACTTATTTTGAGGTTTATTATTTAATGGATAACATACAATTAAAAAATTTAGTTTTAAATTTTTTACCTAGAGATTCAAATATAAAGAGTATAAAAATGAAAGATGAAAATTATAGATCTGAGGAAGTAGTTATAAATTATACTTTTAATTCTAAGGACTATACAATGATACTTGGTTTAGATAAGAATGAATGGTATGTAAAGGAAGTTTGTGATGAAATATTAGATAACTTTGCAGTAAGAAATAAAGATAACTTTGCTTTTGTTGATAGGCAAGAGTTAATTGGAAATAAGGGGGTTAAAGCAAAGGAGACAGAAAATGAAGTAGAAGGAACAAAGGTAGAATGGGAGAAGGTTTCTAAAAATGTTAATGATAATGATAAAAAAGAAAAAGGATATTTAGGAAGTGTAGTAGGCAGCGGTCTTGGTGCTGTGTTAGCAAATAAAAATATTGTTTTAGGTTGTGCTGAAGGTAATGTTACATCATTAGAAAAGAAGTCAAAAATATGTATAGTTGCAGAGCAATATGAAAAAGGAAATCAGTTAGCGCAAGAATTATTCTTAACCATAGAAGATGTTGATGGAAATTTTAAAGCAAGGACTAAGTTAGATGTTAATTATGGATTTAGCCCTAATATAGGATTATATGATTTTACAGGAAATGGTTATTTTGATATTTTAATATCTATGAGGTCAGGTGGAAGTGGAGGATATTATTTTTATTATATATATAGTTATATAGATAGAGAACTTAAAAAAATTTTTGATTGGCAGGAATTTAATACAAACATTAAGTATGATGTTAATTATTTAGACAATGAAAAAGTTAAAGTAGTTGTTGGAACATCAAATGCAGAATTTATATTAGATATATCTAATAAAGAAAAGGCATATTTAAATAGTTTGTATGATAAAAATGGAAAATTAAAAGCGCCAGTGAAAGGTTCAGTAAGTGGTATTGTTAATTTATATCCTGTGAGTATAAATAATGATAGGAAATTTGAATTGCATATAATATGCAATATAATAGGTGTAGTAAATCAAGATATTTTAGGCGGTGTAGTGTTTGTAGAAAAATGGGGAGAAACAAAGTTTGAATCAGTAGTAGATTGGGTTGTTTTATTTAGTGACAAGAGTTTTGAAGATTGGATTCTTAAAGTTAAGTAAGTGAATTTTTTATCTGATAGCTAGAGTCAAAACTTCACCTAAATTAAGTCTACGTTTATATTAATATAGTCAATATATATTTCTATAGAATATAATATTGACTATTTTTTATGTTTTTATTGTAAATTATAAGTTAATTAGTATATAATTAGAAAATAAATAAGAGGGTAGGTGAATCTATGGGGGAAAGAGAAAAGTTTTCTTCTAGTATTGCAGTGTTTTTAGCAACATTAAGTTCTGCTGTAGGTTTGGGAAATATATGGATGTTTCCTTACATAACTGGAGAAAATGGTGGAGCTGCATTTATTGTTACATATTTTATTTGTGTATTAATCATAGGAATTCCCGTATTATTAGGAGAATTCATAATAGGAAGAGGAACTAGAAAAAATGTATATGGAGCCATTAAGTCTTTAACGAATAAGAAGGTATTTAAGTTTATAGGTATTCTTGGAATAATATCTACATCATTTATATTATTTTTTTATACTGTGGTAGCTGGATGGGTTTATTCTTATGTGTTTAAGGCTTTAAAGGGAACTTTTATAGGGATGGATGCTAATACTGTTGCATCTGTGTTTAAGGAAACGAGTACAGGAGTAATTTCACCATTACTATGGCAGCTTATTTCTGTATTGATTGTTTGTGGAATATTGGTATTTGGAATTAAAAGTGGAATAGAGAAGATGACGAAAATTTTAATGCCTGTGTTAATAGGTTTATTAATATTTTGTGCAATTAGAAGTTTATTTTTACCTAATGCTTTTGCTGGGGTTGAATTTTTGCTTAAGCCTAATTTTTCAAAAATAAATCTAGCTGTAATTTTATCAGCTTTAGGATTGGCATTTTTTAAGCTTTGTATTGGAACAGGAACTATGATAACTTATAGCAGCTATTATACAGATGATAATAATTTGCCAGTAACAGGATTAAAGGTAGCTTTAGCTGATACAGGAGTATCACTAATAGCAGGACTAGCTATATTCCCTGCTGTTTTTTCTTTTGGACTTGAACCAACAAGTGGTCCTGGATTATTATTTGAAACTATACCACTAATTTTTTCTGGAATTCCAGGAGGAAGTATACTAACAATAATTTTCTTTCTATTAACTGCTATGGCAGCAACTATGGCAATGCTATCTTTATTTGAGGTTTTAACAGCAGCTTTAACAGAGGAATTAAAGTTAAATAGAAAATTTGCTCAAGTAATTAACATAATAATTGTAATGGGATTTGGCTCTTTTGCAGCTTTATCAGCTCATCCAGAAGGGATATTAAGTAACATTAAAATATTAGGATTAACCTTTTTTGATTTTTATGACAAAGCAACATCCTTATTTATATTACCTATAAATGGATTATTAGTTGCTATTTTAGTTGGATATTTTATAAATAAAGATTTAATAATAGAACAAATAACTAATAAAGGACTTATAAAAAATGAGGGCTTATGCAATATATTAATTTTTAATTTAAAATATATAGCACCTATTTTAATAATGATAGTTTTTATAGGAGCTTTTATTTAGGTCTTAAGCAATATTTAGGAATTAAGATGAAAAATCTTTTTTTGGATTTTTCAAGTTAATTCCTTTTTTTATTAATTAATTGTGTAAATATATGGAAAAATATTGATTTAGAATATATAATAGAATTATTAAAATCATATTAAAGTAAATATGATTTCAGTATTTTGGGGTAGTAATTAAAAAGGGGGATTTATGATGAAAAAAATAAAAATTGCATTATTAGGATTAGGTAACGTTGGTACAGGGGTTTGGAAAATATTTCAGATGAATAAAGATGAAATTGAAAAACGTTCAGGCTATGAAGTTGAAATTAGTAAAATATTAGTTAGAGATAAAAAGAAAAATAGAGGATTAGATGTTCCTAAGGAGATAATAACAACAAATTTTAAGGATATATTAGGAGATGAGGATATAAAGATTGTTGTTGAAGTAATAGGTGGAATAGAACCTGCTAAATCTTATATACTCAATGCAATAAAAAATAAAAAACATATAGTTACAGCAAATAAGATGCTTTTAGCAACAAAAGGAGATGAATTATTTAAGGTAGCAGATGAGAATGGAGTAATGTTTAGATATGAAGCAAGTGTTGCTGGAGGAATACCTATAATAAATGGTATAAATGAAAGTTTAACAGCTAATAAAATAGAAAATTTATATGGAATAGTAAATGGAACAACAAATTATATTTTGAGTAAAATGGACTTAGAGAAGGTTAGTTTTAAAACAGCCTTGAAAGAAGCACAAGTAAAGGGATATGCAGAAGCAGACCCTACATCTGATGTAGATGGGTTTGATAGTCAATATAAATTAGCAATTTTGGCTGCTTTATCTTTTGGAACACAGGTTGATGTGAGTAATGTTTATAGGGAAGGAATAACTAATATATCATCTTTAGATATAGAATATGCTAGAGAACTTGGATATAAAATAAAATTATTAGCTATAGTTAAAAATTATAACAATAAATTAGAACTTAGAGTACATCCTACAATGGTTCCAGAAGAACATCCTTTAGCAGCAGTTTATGATTCTTTTAATGCTATTTTCTTAAAAGGAAATGCTGTAGGAGAATTAATGTTTTATGGAAGAGGTGCTGGTGATTTGCCAACAGGTAGTGCTGTTGTTAGTGATATTATTGCAATTCTTAGAGAAGATGTAGAAGGAGAAAATAAAATACCTGTAGTAAAAAATAATTTATGGAAAAAAGAATTTAAAGAAATGAGTGAAGTTACATGTAGATATTATATAAGAGCTACAGTAATTGATGAACCAGGAGTTTTAGGAGAAATAACAACAGTCTTTGGAGAAAATAAGGTTAGTTTACGTTCAGTTATTCAAAGAGGAAGAAGACATTCAGGACAGTATGTAACATTAGTATTTGAGACATATCTAACTAAGGAGACAAATATAATAAGTTCTATTGATAGTCTTTATGAATTAAAGTCAGTAAATAAAATAGATAATTTAATAAGAATAGAAGAGTTTTAAATAATTATTATAAGTGATATATGGAATTCTAGTTGATTAGGATATTAACTATATGATTTCTATATGTCACTTTATTATTTTTAATAAAAATAAGATATTTTATAGCTGAATATAGTATTTTAAGTTATAAAACTTCAAATACTATAAATGAAAAAAATATAAAGAAAGGAAAATATGTTATGAAAAAATCTGCATATATATTAGGATTATTTGGTTCAATTATTTTATTTTTCATAATTTTATCATCTTTAATTTTAAATTATAGCTATAACGTAATTATATTTAATGTTACATTTTCAATAGAACTTATATTAATAATAATTTATTTA
Organism: uncultured Sarcina sp.; assembly: GCA_963557775.1. Lineage (GTDB taxonomy): Bacteria > Bacillota > Clostridia > Clostridiales > Clostridiaceae > Sarcina. Next base: position 120,355 of record CAUWDH010000002.1, on the reverse strand, counting down.
GTTTTGCTAAATAGAAGGTACTGGAAAGGAATCGATAAAAGTGAGGAAAATAAAGGGTTGCTCAAAGTAATGACCATTTGTTTAATTTTAATATTACCATTTAATTTATTTTGGGCTATATTTACTATTGATAACATAGGTCAATCATTGTTATATTTTATTAAAGTATTATTTAGAAGTTTACCTAATTATGTTGTTATAATTCCATTGATTTTATCTTTATACTTAATAAATAAGACTAATAAAAATCCTAGATGGAAAGCACAATAATAATATATAAATTTTATTGACTATTAAAGTTTATAATGATATATTATTAGATAATTTAATCAAAATTACATAATATTAATAGTTTAATTAGTTATGACTAAGGAGGAAATCAATATGTTTGGAAGAGATGGATTTTTCGAAGAAATGGAAATGGATGAAGTACGTAGAGAAGAATTAGAAATGGAAGAAATGCGTAGACGTGAGTTAGAAATGGATGAAATGCGCAGAAGAGAAATGGAATTTGAAAGAGAAGAAGCATTTCAAGAAGAAATAGCAGATGAAGAGCTTATGGAAGATGAAATTCTAGAAGATAGAATGATTAGAAGAGAAGAAGATGAGCTTTTTGAAGATGAGTTAATCGATGATATATTTTAATTGTAAAATAGTCTTACATAAAAAATAAAAAGAGTATTTCAAAGTGGAAGTTTTATTCCTACTTTGAGATGCTCCTTTTATTTTAAATAAAGTATTTTTTTATTGCCATTAAAATAGTAAATGTGCAACTATAGCTATTATAGGTAGTGTTATTAATGTTCTTTGAAGGAAGATTAGAAAAAGTTCTTTGAAGTTAATTGGAATTTTTGAACCTAATAAGATACTTCCTACTTCAGACATATAAATAAGCTGAGTTACTGATACACATGCAACAACAAATTTAGTCATATCATTTGCTACATTAGAAATCATTACTGAAGGTAAGAACATATCTGCAAAACCAACTAATATTGTTTGAGCAGCAGCAGTAGCTTCTGGAATTCCTAGTAATGAGAAAATTGGTATAAATGGTATTCCTAATATTTTAAAAATAGGTGTATATTCAGCCAAAATTAAGGCAGCTGTACCCATTGCCATAACCACAGGAATTACTCCAAGCCACATATCTAATACATTTCTAGATCCTTCCATTATTATAGGTAAAATACCTTTGTTAGTTAAAGCTTTTTTAGTAGCCAATTCTATACCATAAGAAAAAGAAGTGTAACCTTCTGGAATTTCATCTGTAGTATTCTTTTCTTGATTATTAAAGGTTTTTTCAGATTTATTTTTTAATGGTCCAATTTTAGGTAATATTATTGCTGCAATTATACTAGCTAAAGTAACAGTTAAGTAAAAAGGTATAAACATATGCTGTAATCCAACTTGAGCTATTATTATAAAAGTAAAAGTTATGGATACAGCAGAGAAATTTGTTCCAATAGTACAAGCTTCTTTTTCAGAGTAAAACCCTTCTTCATATTGTCTTGATGTAAGTAAAACTCCAATTGTTCCATCTCCAATCCAAGATGTTATGCAGTCTACAGAAGCTCTTCCAGGCAATCCGAACAAAGGTCTCATGATTTTTGTAAGCATAGCCCCACAAAATTCTAATAGTCCAAAATTTAAAAGTAAAGGAAGTAATAATCCTGCAAATAAAAAAACTCCAAATAAAGATGGTAGTAAATCTTTTAAAATTAATCCGCCAGTATTTTCACTTAATATAAAAGCAGGTCCAATTTCAAAATAAGTAAGAATAACAAAAAAGGCACCAAGTAATCTTACTGCAAACCATAACGGACTTACATTAAATAAAGAATTTAAATAACTATTTTTTATGATGAAGTTAGGCTTAAATAGCTTAGTTATTAATGAAAGTGTTGCAGTTATAGAAATTAATATAGTAATTATTAGTGGTAACTGATTAGCTAATATTTCATTAACTTTACCAGAAACAAAAGCAACAGGAATTGTCATACCTTCTGTTGTGTTTATAGGAACCATGAATAATAGAATACCTATTAATGATGGAATAACAAACTTTAATATCTGAATAAATGAAAACTTCGTAGTTATTGATTGATTTTTAGCATTCATAAAATTTATCCCCCCTAAATTATTTATAAGTATAATATAATTATATAAGGAGAAAATAGTTTAATCAATAAAAAAAGTGCATAAAAATTTATTAATTTTGTATAAATATTCACATTATTTATGAATAAATTAAATGTTGAGTAATGTTTAGATTTGTATATTTATTTAACGTATAATGAAAGTAAGTAGTATGATTTTTTTCTAAATTTCAGAGAGTTTTAATAGTAAAAGCTTATGAAAAATAAAAAAAATATATTGTGTAACAATTGTTACGGATTTATAAATGTTTATTTTATATAATAAAAACTGTAAAGGGCATAAAAACATTCCCTGATTTAAGAAGAATATCAGAAATTAAATTATATATAAAACTTTGAATGAAATAATTTTGCAGGAGGATTTTAACATGGATAATAAAATGTTTTGTTTCCAATGTCAAGAAACAGCTGGAAATAAAGGATGTACAATTAAAGGTGTTTGTGGTAAGACATCCGATTTAGCAGGTCTTCAAGATCTTTTAATATATGCTTGTAAAGGTTTATCAGTAGTAAGTGCAGAAGCTAGAAAAGTAGGAATAGTTGATGCAAAAGTTGATAAATTTATAATAGAATCATTATTTGCTACAATAACTAACGCTAACTTTGACAATGAAGTTTTTGTAGCTAGAGTAAAAGAAGCAATAGAATTAAGAGAAGCTTTAAAGAAAGAAGTTTTAGCTAAAGGTGGAAACTTAACAAACTTACCAGAAGCTGCTACATGGACATGCTCTACAAGAGAAGAAATGGAAGAAAAAGCTCCTAAAATAGGTGTTCTTTCAACTGAAAATGAAGACGTTAGAAGTTTAAGAGAACTTATAATCTATGGACTTAAAGGATTATCAGCATACCTTAAGCATGCATTACAATTAGGATATATAAACGAAGAAATCAACGGATTTATGCAAGTTGCTTTAGCTAAAACATTAGATGATAGCTTATCAGTAGATGAATTAGTTGCTTTAGCTTTAGAAACAGGTAAATTTGGTGTTGATGGTATGGCATTATTAGATAAAGCTAATACAGAAAGCTATGGTCACCCAGAAATGACTAAAGTTAATATAGGTGTTAGAAATAATCCAGGTATCTTAATAAGTGGACATGACTTAAAAGACATGGAACAATTATTAGAACAAACAAAAGGAACTGGAGTAGACGTATATACTCATAGTGAAATGTTACCAGCTAACTACTATCCAGCATTCAAAAAGTATGATCACTTTGTAGGAAACTACGGAAATGCTTGGTGGAAACAAACAACAGAATTTGAAAGCTTTAATGGTCCAATATTAATGACTACAAACTGTTTAGTACCACCTAAAGATAGTTATAAAGATAGAGTTTATACAACTGGAGCAGTTGGATTTACTGGATTAACTCACATAGAACAAGATGAAAATGGACACAAAGATTTCTCAGCAATAATCGAACATGCTAAGAAATGTGCAGCTCCAACAGAAATAGAAAAAGGAGAAATCATCGGTGGATTTGCTCACAATCAAGTACTTGCTTTAGCAGATCAAGTTGTAGATGCTGTTAAATCAGGAGCTATTAAGAACTTCTTCGTAATGGCAGGTTGTGACGGAAGAGCTAAGTCAAGAAACTACTACACTGAATTCGCTGAAAGATTACCAAAAGATGCAGTTATATTAACAGCTGGATGTGCTAAATACAAATATAACAAATTAGACTTAGGTGATATAAACGGAATTCCAAGAGTTTTAGATGCTGGACAATGTAATGACTCATACTCATTAGTAGTAATAGCATTAAAACTAGCAGAAGTATTTGGATGTGAAACAGTAAATGACCTTCCATTACACTACAACATAGCTTGGTATGAACAAAAAGCTGTAATAGTATTATTATCATTATTACATTTAGGTGTTAAAAACATTCACTTAGGACCAACATTACCAGCATTCTTATCACCAAACGTGGCTAAAGTTTTAGTTGAAAACTTTGGAATAGCTGGAATCACTGATGTTGATTCAGATATGAAAATATTCTTAGACTAATAAGAATTGTAAATAAATATATATATAAATAAAAAGAGAGGATGTATCCAATTACAGATACATCCTTTCTACCTTTTATGTAGATATATATGTTCACTATTTGTTGTGATTATGTACCTATATAAAAAAAGTAAGGAGCTGTATTAAATCAGCTCCTTTCTCTATTTTAGTAAGCTATAGACTCACTATTTGTGATTGCTTACCTAGTTAAAGAAATATGTGGTGATTTTATACATCACATATTTTTTACATATGCATTGCACTAAGAATGAAATAAATTAAAAATATTGAACCTATTATATAGGTCGGAATACTAACATCTTTTCCTTTTTTAGCTGCTATTTTAACTATAGGATAAATTATAAATCCAAAAGCAATTCCATCAACTATACTAAAAGTAAAAGGTATTAAAATCATTATAATAAATGCAGGGAAGCACTCAGTAAAATCTTCAAAATTTATATCTTTTATGTGAGACATCATTAATGAACCTATTATTATTAGAATAGGTGCTATTGCTGCATTAGGTATTATTGTTAATACAGGTATAAAGAATAAGGATAGTAATATGCAAATAGAGGTTACAACAGATGTTAAACCTGTTTTCCCGCCAGATACTATACCAGCCTGTCCTTCTACTGTTGATACAGTTGGACTTGTTCCTAATAAACTACAAACTATTGTTGACAATGCAACTGCATTAAGTGCTTTTTGTATTTTTTCAGGTTGATTTAATAATCCACCAACTTGACTATGTAATAAACCTATATTTTCAAATATTAAAACTAATCCTAATGAAAATGCTGCTATCCAAAAGTTTGGATTCAAAAATTGATCAAAACTTAATGAGAAAAATAAGTCTTTATAGCTAGCAAAATTAGGAATAGCAAAGACTGGTCCTGAGAACTTAATAGTTCCGAAAATTAGAGATAGAACAGTTCCGAATATTATAGATATTAGGAAGTTACCAGGAACATTTTTTACAAATAGTATAACTGTAAGAACTAATGTTGCTAAGAATATTAAAATATGAATGTTAGCAATATTACCTAATTTAACAAGGGTAGATTTATCAGATATAATTAACCCTGATTTTTGTAACCCTAAAAATGTAATGAATAATCCAATTCCAACTGTCATTGCACTTTTAAGTGATACAGGAATTGCATCTGTTATTACTTTAGATAGTGGTGTTAATGCTACTATAGTAAATAGTACTCCAGCAACTAACACTGCTCCTAATGCTTGTGAGAAAGATAATCCCATTGTTTGAATAACAGTGTAAGTAAATAAAGCATTTATACCCATACCGGGCATTGTGATAAGGGGTGTATTACTTAAAAAAGCAACTAATAAGCAACCAACTACAGAAGCTAAAACTGTAGCTATTATTAATGCTTGCATTTCCTTTCCACCATCACTTAAGATGCTAGAATTAACAGCTACAATATAAACTGAAGCAAAAAATGATGTTAATCCTGCCATTAATTCGATTTTAAATGTTGATTTGTGTTCTTTTAATTTAAAAAATTTTTCCATCCTTTCATGAACCTCATTTGTAAAGCTCCCTCACCCACCCACGTCAAGAGACGCAATGGTATTATATCATAAAAATTAATAAGTAAAAATTAAAAATTTTGAGATGTTATATAATATATGTATTAATTGGAATTTAAGGAGTCTATGTAATGAGTAAATATGTTTTAATTACAGGAGCAACTAGTGGAATAGGTTTAGAATTTTCTAAAGTTTATTATAAACATGGTTATAATTTAATACTAGTTGGGAGAAATATAGAAAAATTAAGAGAATTAAAAACTAATTTTTCTAAGGTGAAAGTGCATATATTTTCTTTAGACCTAAGTATTTTAGAAAATGTTGATATGCTTTTAAAAAATATAAAGGGAGAAAAATTAGAAGTGGATATTTTAATAAATAATGCTGGTGCTGGATTTAATGGTGAGTTTTTAGAAATAAGTTGGGAAAAGCATAATAATATAATTGATTTAAACATAAAGTCCTTAAGTAAATTAACTTATGGAATTTTGGAAATGATGAAAAGTAGAGGTTATGGAAAAGTATTAAACGTTGCATCTACTGGAGCTTATCAACCAGGTCCGTTTATAGGAGTTTACTATGCAACAAAAGCTTATGTTTTATCATTTTCAGCAGCATTAAGAGAAGAAGTTAAGGATTATGGAATAATAGTATCTTGTTTATGTCCTGGAGCAACTAAAACTGAATTTAGTAAAAGAGCAGGTAAAGGTGATTTAAATGTGGCTATGGATGCAAGAGTAGTAGCTGAAGTAGGTTTTAAGGGATTGAAGAAAAATAAAGCTATAATAATTCCAGGAACTATGAATAAGGTAGCAATAATTTTATCAAAAATTATGCCTACAGTTATAAATTCAAAAGTAGTAAAGAAAATTCAAAAGAAAGCTATAAAACTAAAAGAATTTAAGCAAAAATAAAATTTATTTAATAAGATAAGGGAATAATAAATAAGAAAAAATAATTTATATAAATTTTCAAGGAGGATTATTTTATGAAAAAAGATCATTTATTCCCTGATGAGTTACCAAAGCAACATCAAAATAGGCAACCTGGATTAGAAAGAGAGATGAATCCTTCACCTATTTATGAACTAGATGAATATATAAATGAAGGGAAAAGATTAAAAAATAAAGTAGCAATTATAACTGGAGGAGACAGTGGAATAGGAAGAGCTGTAGCACTTGCTTATATTAGAGAAGGGGCTAAAGTTGTTATAGTTTATTATGATGAACACGAAGATGCAAATGATACTAAAAAATTAATTGAAGAAAGAGGAGGACAATGTTTATTGTTATCTGGAGATTTAGGAGATCCAGAATTCTGTGAGTCTGTAGTTAATAAAACTATAGAAAAGTTTTCTAAAATAGATATACTAATTAATAATGCAGGAATGCAATTTGTTTGTGATGATATTGAAGAAATTAGTGATGAACAATTTGAGAGGACTTTTAAAAGTAATTTTTTTAGTGCATTTTATTTAACTAAAAGAGCTGTTAAGCATATGGAATGTGGTTCTTGCATAATAAATACAACATCTATAGTTGCTTATAGAGGACATGAACAATTAATAGACTATGCAGCTACTAAAGGAGCTTTATCAACATTTACAAGGTCTTTAGCAAAAGGTTTAGCGAAAAAAGGAATAAGAGTAAATGCTGTAGCCCCAGGTCCAATATGGACACCTTTAATTCCATCATCTTTTGAAGGTGAGGATATAAGTAATTTTGGTCAAAGTACAATTATAGGAAGAGCAGGGCAACCAGTAGAACTTGCAGAAAGTTATGTTTTCCTTGCTTCTAATGGAGCTTCATTTATAACAGGAGAAGCTATACATGTGAATGGAGGGGAATTTCTTAACACCTAAAATGTTTATTTTGATATAATTTAGAATTCTAGCTTTTAATTTTTGAAATGTTAATTGTATAATGTAAATAATAGATAAAGTATGATAGTTTATTGTAAACTAAAATTTAATTGAGGTAGAGTTTTGATTCTGGATAAATTTTAAAGAAAGTTATTTAGGAATAGGTATTTATTTGCCTCTAAATCTATACTAAATTGGAGTATTGTAGATACTAGTCATCAGACAAAATTAAAGGAGATTTATTAAATGCGAAGTAATTTAAAGGATGTAAAGAGAGTGGTTGTTAAGGTTGGAACATCTACTTTAACTCATGATAATGGAAGTATTAATTTAAGAAGAATAGAAAAATTAGCTAGGGTTCTTTCAGATATTCAAAATATGGGGAAAGAAGTTGTTCTAGTTTCTTCAGGAGCTATTGGAGTTGGATGTAGCAGATTAGGACTTAAAGAAAGACCAGAAACTATAAGAGGAAAACAAGCTGCGGCAGCTGTTGGTCAATGCCACCTTATGAATATTTATAGTAAGTTTTTTGCAGAATATGGTCATGTAGTTGCTCAAGTATTATTAACAAGAGATGTTATCGAAGATAAAAGAATGAGAAACAATGTTTGCAATACTTTTCATACTTTATTAGAACAAGGAATTATACCTATTGTTAATGAAAATGATACTGTATCTATAGATGAAATTGAGAATATATGCAATTTTGGAGATAATGATAATCTTTCAGCTATAGTTTCTATTTTAGTTGAAAGTGACTTATTAATAATTTTATCAGATATAGATGGTTTTTATGATGGTGATCCAAGAAAAGATAAAAATAGTAAGTTAATAAAAGAAATTTCAGAAATAACTGATGAAATTAAAAGCTGTGCTGGAGGAGCTGGTTCATCTTTAGGAACAGGTGGAATGATTACTAAAATAATGGCTGCTGAAAGAGTAACAAACAAAGGGATTTCTATGATTCTCGCAAATGGTGAGCATCCAGAAATACTAGAAAAAATATTAGTTGACGGAGAAGAAATAGGAACTTTATTTTTAGGTAAAAGGGGAGAAGCGTAATGAATGAATTAATTAAAAAAGGTGAGCTTGGAAAAAAAGCTGCTTATGTTCTTGGAAATTCAAGTTCAAAAGAAAAGAATAAAGCCTTAGAAAATATTGCGTCAAAATTAATTGAGAAATATGAAATAATATTAGATGCTAATAAAATTGATACAGATTTAGCTAAAGAAAAGGGAATTTCAGAGTCACTTTTAGATAGGCTTACTTTAACTGAAGAGAGAATAAGAGCTATGGCAAAGGGCGTTTCTGATATTGTTAAATTAGATGATCCTGTTGGAGAAGTTACATCAATGAAACTTATGGAAAATGGATTAAAGATAGGTGTACAAAGAGTTCCTATAGGAACGATAGGTATAATATATGAAGCTAGACCTAATGTAACAGCTGATGCAGCAGCACTTTGTTTAAAAACAGGAAATGCTGTTATTTTAAGAGGGGGAAAAGAGGCTTTTAATTCTAATATTAAAATAGTAGAAATTATACAAGAAGCACTTGAGGAAACAGGTCTCCCTAAAGCATCAGTTCAAATACTTGAGGATACATCAAGAGAAACAGCTACGGCTTTTATGAAGTTAAATAAGTATTTAGATTTATTAATTCCAAGAGGTGGAGCAGGGCTTATTAGAGCTGTAGTTGAGAATGCTACAGTGCCAGTAATTGAAACAGGAACAGGAAACTGTCATATTTATATAGATTCAGAAGCAGATTTAGAAATGGGAAAAAACATAATAATAAATGCGAAGACATCTAGACCTGGTGTATGTAATGCAGCAGAAAGTCTTTTAGTTCATAAAAATGTAGCGGAAGAGTTTTTACCTATGGCTTTAGAAGCCTTAAGAGACAAATCAGTTGAAATAAGAGGATGTGCTGAAACTAAAAAAATAGTACCATGGGTTAAAACTGCAACAGAAGAAGATTTTTATACAGAATTCTTAGATTATATTCTTTCCGTTAAGGTTGTTAATAGTTTAGAAGAAGCGATTGAACATATCAATGAACACGGAACTAAGCATTCAGAAGCAATAGTCACAACTAATTACTTTAATTCAGAAGAATTTTTAAAGAGAGTTGATGCAGCTGCTGTTTATGTCAATGCTTCTACTAGATTTACTGATGGTGGAGAATTTGGATTTGGTGCTGAAATAGGCATAAGCACTCAAAAACTTCATGCTAGAGGACCTATGGGACTAAAAGAATTAACTAGTAGTAAATATATAATTTATGGAAACGGACAAGTGAGATAAACATAGACTTAATTAAGATGGAGTTTTGACTTCATCTGAATACTTAGTCGCAGTTATCAGATAAATTAATAAAAATAGTGAAATGTAATGAGGATGTATCTAACTTATAGGTACATCCTCTCTATTTTTTAACTAGATAAATAGAAATTTAATTGAAGTAAACTTTTATTTTTTATAAATTTAGAGATACACTTGGTTATTTTGATAGTTTTTCTAAATCTTCAATAAAGAATTTAATATATTGAGATTGACCAGATATTTTCGCAGCTTCTAAAGATTTATCAATAGGTGACATAGAGTTATTTTCATGATTTAATTCTTCAAGTTCTCTTCTTTTTAATTCAAGCATAGCCTCATAGTGTTTTAATAAATTTTCTACATTCTTATCAAACATAATAATAAAACCTCCAACTATAAACAAAATAAATGTAAATTTAAGGAAATGATATAATAAAAACAATTAAATTTCAATAGTAAATCAATTAAATATTCAATTAATTTACAAAATTAAATTTAATAGTTGTAATTAGTAAAAAAATAAGTTATATTTACTAATAAATGGATAAAATAGATTATATCCTTTGAAAGCATTATAATGAAAGAAGACTATATATTTTATATCATAACTAGAAATTGCAATATTTTCTTATTTACGAAGTAGAAGATAAATATATTATATTTTTAGAGAACTGTGATTAAGTATTCAAGTAGAATAAAAACTTTACTTAAATTAAGTTTAGGTCTATATAGATATAAATATATAGGAACAAAAGTTAAAATGATTATAGATGTAGTGTATTAAATCTTATTTAAAAATAGTTACAAAAAAGGAGGAAAAGATGTTACTTGAAGTGAAAAACCTAACAAAGAAGTTTAAAGACTTTACAGCAGTTAATAATATTAGCTTTCATGTAAATGAAGGAGAAATATTAGGTCTTCTCGGAGAAAATGGTGCTGGAAAGACAACTGCATTAAGAATGATTGCAACAATGCTTAAACCAACAAATGGTGAAGCTATAGTTAATGGATATAATATAAATAAAAATCCAGAGGAAGTAAGAAGGAATATTGGTATCTTATTCGGTGGAGAAGTTGGAATTTATGATAGGCTTACAGCAAGAGAAAATATAATGTATTTTGCTCAACTTGGAGGATTATCAAAAAGTGAAGCTAAAACTAACATAGACAAACTAATAAAAGATTTTTCTATGGAAGAATATATAGATAAACCAGCAGGAAAATTTTCAAGAGGTATGAAACAAAAAGTTTCAATAGCAAGGTCTATAGTACATGATCCAAAGGTTATGTTATTTGATGAACCAAGTACAGGGTTAGACGTTTCAGCAACAAGATCTGTTCAAAAATTTATTTTAAATTGTAAAGCACAAAATAAGGCTGTAATTTTATCAAGTCATAGTATGTATGAAGTTGAAAAATTATGTGATAGAGTAGCTATAATTCATAAAGGAAATATAGTTGAGATTGGAACTATAGCTGAACTTAAGGAAAAATATAATAATAATGATTTAGAAGAAATTTTTGTTCAATTAATAGGTGGTGATAAAGATGAATAGTATGACTTGGATAGTCTTTAAAAAGGAAATGTCAGATTTATTTAGGGATAGAAAGTCGTTTTTATCAGCAGTAGTATTACCAATAATACTTATCCCAGCAATAATGTTTATTATAGGAACAGCTCTTTCTAGAAATCAGCAGGATGTTACATCAAAACTTAACATAGCTATAGTTGGAGAGCAAAATACAGGACTTGAGAGTATGCTTAAAGCTAATCCTAACGTAAATATAATACCAGTAAAAAATCCACAGGAAGCTTTAAATAATGAAGAAATTTATCTTTATATAGATATTCCAAATAATTTTGAAAGTACTGTAAATAGCCAAGAAGGTAGTTCAAAAATAAAGATATACTTTGATAATACTAGCCAAAAATCATCAATTGCCATGGGTAGTATAGAAAATTTAATTAATGAATACAACACAGAAGTTGTTTCAAAAAGACTTAAAAATATGGGAGTTAAAGACTCTATGTTAAAACCAGTAACTATAGAATCTATGGGAATTGGGGCACAAAATGAAGCTGCTGCAAAATCTATTCAAATGATATCTATGTTACTACCTATGTTTGTTCTTATTTATGCTGCACAAGGTGGAATAGCAGCAGCAACAGATTTAGGTGCTGGAGAAAAGGAAAGAGGTTCTTTAGAACCATTATTAAGTACTAGAGCAAGTAGAAGTTCTATATTAATTGGCAAACTTGGTGCTATAACGGTAATGGGAATATTATCAACCATATCTGGACTCGCCGGGGTCATAATTGCTTTCTTTGTTCCAAATAGTATGATGAGGCTAAATGGAGGAATGGCATTAGAGTGGGGAGCTGTTGGGGTTATAGCTATTTTATCAATATTAATAACTCTAAGTTTTAGTGCACTACAACTTGCAATAAGTGTATATGCTAAATCCTTTAAGGAAGCACAAACTTACTTAGGATTTGTATTATTTGCACCAATGATAATATCTTATGTTTCAATGGCTATAGACACAAAAGGAGCAGCATCCATATTGTTTAATATTCCTATATTTAATGATGTGCTTCTAATGAAAGAAGTAATAGTAGGAATATATAATCCAGTTCATATGGCATTAACCTTTGGATGGTCAATAGTATACATTGTTTTAGCAGTATTACTTGCTAGATATATGTTTAATAAGGAAAGTGTATTATTTAGAAGTTAAGTATATATTTATATTAAGAGATTTAATTTTAGGTCATATCTAAAATTAAGTCTCTTTTATGTTTAATGGTGTTCTTTATCTCTAATTTATAGGAAGAAGTAGTATTATAAATTTTAGGAATTACATAATTTATTATGAAAATAAGTGGTTATACATAATTTATTTAGGGATAAATATAATTATAAAAAGAGTTAATTAATACTTGATTTATTTTGGGAAAAATATTAAAATATAACTGTGGGTTAAGGGGGATTTTTATGAGGAGTGTTTTTATTTTTGTTATAGGTATATTACTTTTTGTTTTGGGTGTTGCTATAGGAAAGTTCAAATGTTACTGGCTTATTTCAGGGTACAATATGGCTAGTGATGAAGAAAAGGAAAATGTGGATATTAAGGGGCTAGCTCGAGCCATATCTTTTTTGTTATATGGGATAGGTTGTACTATTATTGTTTCTGGTTTACTTGAGCCTTATTTTCCGAATATTATTTCTTTAATGGGTATTTTTATACTTATAATTACAATAGGAACTGTCATCTACTGTCAGAGGTTTGATAGTAATAAAAAAAGCAAAGGTGAAAAATTGGGTTTAGTTGTGATTTTAGCTATACCTGTACTTATTTTCATTGTAGTTTTGGCAGCTTCTACTGAGAAGAATAAGGTTGAAGTAACACAGGATAGAGTAACTATTGAGGGAATGTATGGTATAAATCTTAGTAATGAAGAATTTAAGTCTATAGATTTGGTAGATAGAATACCTACTATTGTTAAAAAAGAGAATGGAAGTTCTATATGGAAGTATAAAAAGGGAATATTTTTAACTAAAGAGAATGAGAGAATTCATTTATACTTAGAAAAAGATTATGGACCTTATTTAAAGATAGTATCTACAAAAGGAGATATTTATATGAATTTTAAGGGAGAGAATGAAATTCTTAATGTATATAATGAAATAAAAAGTAGATAATATAAAAATTAACCTTGTAATATTATGGTTTATTTGATAAATTAATTTAATATTAATGATTTATTTACCTATTTATCATTTATGATAAATAGGTATTTTACTTTGTAAAAGAAACAATCAAATATTGTATAATAATAATTAGTAAAAGAAATTTTTTTTATTACTTGGAGGAGCTTTAGATGAGCAAGATAGATGATATACTAAAAGCAGCCATGAAACTTGAAGAAAGTCAAGGAAAGGGAATAACTGCAAGCGAACTTAGTGATTATATGGGGCTTGATAGAGCCAATATTAGCAGATATTTAAATAAATTATATGTTGCTGGAAAGGTAGACAAAAAAGAAGGACGCCCAGTTATTTATAATGTAAAAAAATCGAAATTAAAGGCTGAAAAAGAAGAAGTTTTAACTACTAATAAAGTTGATAATTTAATAAAAGAAAGTTCATTAGATGAATTAGTAGGAGCAGATTCGTCTTTACAAGTGCCTATACAACAGGCGAAAGCAGCTATATTATATCCTCCAACAGGGTTACATACAATAATTTTAGGTGAAACAGGTGTAGGAAAGTCAATGTTTGCAGAAGCTATGTATAGTTTTGCGAAAGAATCTCAAATATTAGATGAAAAAGCACCTTTTGTAAGATTCAATTGTGCAGATTATGCAGATAATCCTCAACTTGTTATAGCTCAGATTTTTGGTGTGAAAAAGGGTGCTTTTACAGGAGCAGATGCAGATAAAGATGGACTGTTAAAAAAAGCAGATGGTGGAATTTTATTTTTAGATGAAATACATAGATTATCGCCACAAGGGCAAGAAATGTTATTTACATTCATAGATAAAGGATTTTTCAGACCTTTAGGAGAAACTGAAAAACAAATTAGTGTAAAGCTTCAAATAATAGCAGCTACAACTGAAGATCCTAAATCTTATTTACTTAAGACATTTACAAGAAGAATTCCTATGACTATAATTCTTCCACCTCTTAGAGAAAGAAGTTTAAAAGAGAGGTATGAACTCTTAGCAGAATTTATAAGAGCAGAATCCTTAAGACTTGGAGAGAGTATATATTTTAATAAAAATTCTCTAATTTCATTTTTACTATATGATTGTTCAAATAATATAGGACAATTAAAAAGTGATTTACAGTTGAGTTGTGCAAAAGCTTTTCTAAATTATAAGTCTAATTTAAAAAATATAATAATTGTTGAACAACATGATCTTCAAAGTAGAATAAAAAAAGGAATAATGAAGCTTAAAGATTATAGAGCTGAATTAGATGTTTTATTTAATAACTTAGACGATGTAATTTGTTTTTCATACAAGGATGAAACAAAGAAAAAGAATTTAGAACTAGAAAATGAAGTAGATAACTCAGAAAATGATTATTTTTATTCAGTTATTGAAAATAAAATCGAGAAGTTAAAAAAACAAGGATTACAAGATGGAGAAATTAGTGATATTTTAAATCTTGATATAGAAGGATATTTTAGAAAATATATAAGTAGCTTACAAGGAAGTTTTAGAAAAGAAGAAATATCTAAAATAGTAAGCGAACAAATTATAGATATTGTAGAGAGTTCATTAGCTTATGCGTCCAAGAGATTAAATAGAGAGTTTGATGAAAAAGTTTATTTTGGACTAGCCCTACATCTTCAAGGTAGTATAGAAAGAATAATGAATGGAAGAAGAATCTATCATCCTAAATTAAATGCTATAAAAACTAATTATAGTGATGAGTTTATGGTAGCTATGGAAATGGCTCGTATTATAGAAAAGAAATTTGGTGTAGAAATATCCTTAGACGAGATTGGATATATAACAATGTTCTTAGCTACAAATCCAAATAAATTATATAAGGAAGATGATAGTAAGGTTGGAGTTTTAGTAATAATGCATGGTAGAGCTACAGCTACAAGTATGGTTGAAGTTGCTAATACTTTAATTGGAGAAGATGATTGGGTTAAAGCTTTAGATATGCCTTTAACTATGAAAGCTGAAGTCATGTATGAAGCTGTTAAAGAAAAAGTTAAGGAAATAGATGAAGGTAAAGGAGTAATAATACTTGCCGACATGGGTTCATTAGTTAATTTTGGAGATATAATAAAAGAAGAAACAGGAATATGTACTAGAACTGTAGATATGGTTAGTACTTTAGCAGTTATTGAAGCAGGAAGAAAAGCTTTAAATGGAAGAGATATTAATTCTATATATAATTCATGTATTGAAATAAATAGATATGGATTAAAAAGTGCTACTACTACATATGAAGAGAAAAAGCTAGCTATAGTAACAACTTGTTTTACAGGTGAAGGTTCAGCAGAGAAATTAAAACAATTAATAGAAGAAAAAATAGACAGGGAAGATTTTATACAAGTTATTCCTATGAATATAATAGATAAGGAGGAATTTTATAAAAATTTGGAAAAACTAAAGGATAAATATTCCATATTATCTATAGTAGGAACTGTTAATTTGTATACAGAAAATATTCCTTTCATTTCAGCTGCTGAAATATTTACAAAAGAAGGACAAGATAAATTAAATAATTTAATTAATAGAGAAATAAATTATTTAAATATAGCTGATTCATTAAAAGAGCAAATTAAATCAATAAATTGTTATGACTTAATAAACGATTGTAGAACAGCTTTATATAATATAGAAAGTGATTTAGAAATAAGTATAGCTGAAGATGTTAAATTAGGTATTATAATGCATTTTTGTTTCTTGATTGATAAGCTTAAAAAAGGAGGAAAGGAAACAACTTTTAATGGACTTAATGAGTATAGAGATAAAAATAGCAAAGAATTTATAATGATAAGAAAAGCTTTAAAGATATTAGAAATTAATTATGAAATTCATATAGCTGATAATGATTTAGCTTATGTTGTAAAGATGGTTAAAAATAATATTATGTAGTAATTAAAACTGTGTATCAAAAAGATAGTGTGTTATAAAATACACACTATTTTTTAAAATTTTTACTACTGGAAAATGAGAAAAATACTAGATTTAATAATAGTAATGTGTAAATTTTTTTTGGCATGGTTATTGCTATAATATATAGCATAAGAAAAAATAAAAGAAAAAATATTAAATTGAGAAATTTAATTTATTTACAATATAGGAGGAATTAATTATGAAAAAGATATTATTAGTTTGTTCAGCAGGAATGTCAACAAGTTTATTAGTAACTAAAATGGAAGCAGCTGCAAAAGATAAAGGTATAGAAGTTTCAATAGAAGCAGTAGCAGAAGCTGATGCTAAAAATAAAATAGATGATGTAGATGTTTTATTATTAGGACCACAAGTTAGATTCTTATTAAATAAATTCAAAGATTTAACAGTAGGAAAAGGACTTCCAGTAGAAGTTATTGATACTGTAGCTTATGGAACTATGAATGGTGAAAAAGTCCTTAACAGAGCATTAGAATTAATAGGTTAATATTAAGATTAGTTAGAAATAAATTATATAAGGAAATCACTTTTGGATTTCCTTATATAAGTTTTATATATTAAATAAATGTGTGTAATGCTAAAAAGTAGGGAATTTAAAGGAGTGAAAGATACATGGAAGAAATGGTAATGAATCTTATAATACATAGTGGAGAAGCTAGAAGTTACGCTATGGAAGCTATGCAACTAGCTAAGTCCGGAAAATTTGCAGAAGCAAAAGAATTAGTAGAAAAAGCTGCAACACAATTAGGCGAAGCTCATCACTCTCAAACAACTCTTATTCAAAAAGAAGCTGGTGGAGATAAAGTAGAAGTTTCACTATTATTAGTACATGCTCAAGATCATTTAATGACATCAATGGTTGTTAAAGATTTAGCAGCTGAAATAATAGACTTACATGAAAAGTTAGCTTCAAAATAATTTTTCCTTCAAAGAGGGCTGTACCAAAGAGAAGATGGTACAGCCCATATGTATATAAGGGTTATTGATGAAATAATAAACTATAGTTTTGTTTTAATTATAGATGAATTTTAATAAAGTTATCTAGGGATGTAGATTTTTATATTAGATTATAGAATAGTGAGTATTATAGACACTAGTAATCAGATAAATTAAATTATGAAGTTTAATGAAAGTGGGTGAATAATATGCATTATATCATAGGTGTAGATGGTGGTGGAACTAAAACAGAAGCAGTAGCTTATGATTTAGATGGAAATGTTTTAGATAAATCATTAACTGGATTTGCTAATTTAATTAACGGAAAAGAAGAGGCTTTAAATAATATAGTTGATGCTATTAAGAGATTAATTAATGAATATGGATTGAAAGATTTAAAAGGTCTATATTTAGGCATAGCAGGAGCTGAAACAGGAAATAATGTTAGCATTATAAAAGAAGAAATAAATAAAAAAATTGGAATCACACCTGTAGTTGTTAATGATGGAGAACTCGCTTTAAGGGCTATGCTAAAAGGTGAAGATGGAATATTAACTATAGCAGGAACAGGTTCTATAGCTTTTGGGATTAAAGAAAATAAATCAGCAAGATGTGGTGGTTGGGGTCATATTCTTGGTGATGAAGGTAGTGGATATAAGTTATCAATTGAAGCTATAAAAAATATGATTTATGAATATGATAATTCCTTGGAAAAATCAAAATTAACTATTAAGTTAATGGAAAAACTTAATATAAAAGAAGTTGATGAAATTATAGATTTTGTTTATTCATCTTCTAAAGATAAGATTGCTGTAGGGGCACCTGTGGTATCAATGTTAGCTGAAGAAGGAGATGCTCTAGCAAAGAAAATATTAGAGGATGAAGCAAGAGCTTTAGCTAAGACTACAGAAAATGTTTATAAGAAATTAGGATTTGAAAAATGTTCTATAGGACTTGTTGGTGGAGTTGTAAGAAAGAGCAAGATATTTAGAGCTACTTTTGAAAAAGCATTAAATGAAAATATAAATGTTATTTCATTTATAGATGATGATGTTTCAGCAGCTAAAGGTGCTTATTATATGTATAAAAAAACTATTTAATTGAAAAGCGAGGTAAAAATTATGAGAAGATTAGGTATTTCAGTTTATCCAAATCACAAACCAATAAATGAGATTGTTGATTATATTCATCTAGCAGGAAAATATGGTTTTAAAAGAATTTTCACTTGTCTTTTATCAGCAGAGGATAAATCTGTTGAAGAAATAGTTGAAGAGTTTAAAGTTATGCTTGATGCTGCTAATGCAGAGGGTATGGAAGTTATTGCAGATTTAGATCCAACAGTATTTAAAAGATTAAATGCATCAATCCATGATTTGAAATTATTTGCTGACATAGGATTAAGAGGAATAAGATTAGACATGGGATTTAGTGGACATGAAGAAGCAATAATGACATATAACAAATATGGATTAAAAATAGAGCTTAATGTAAGTAATGGAACTAAGTATTTAGATAATATACTTTCATATCAACCAAATAAAGAAAATTTATATGGTTGTCATAACTTCTATCCACATATTTATACTGGATTATCCTATGAGCATTTCATAAAATGCTCAAAGCAATTTAAAGATTTAGGCATAAGAACAGCTGCTTTTGTTAATTCACCATCAGCAGACCATGGTCCATGGCCAGTATCAGAAGGTTTATGTACTTTAGAAGAACATAGAAATCTTCCTATAGTGGTACAAGCTAAACATTTATTTGCTACAGGATTAATAGATGATGTTATAATAGCAAATGCTTTTGCTTCAGAAGAAGAATTAAAAGCTTTAAGTGAATTAAATAAAGAAATGATAACATTAAATGTAGAAATATATGATGAAGCTTCAGAAATAGAAAAGAAAATTATATTAGAAGAACATCACTTTAATAGAGGAGATGTTTCAGAATATATGATAAGAAGTACTCAAAGTAGAGTTAAATACAAAGGAACACCATTCCCTCCTAAAAATACTAGGGATATAAAAAGAGGAGATATATTAATTGATTCAGATTTGTATACTAGATATGCAGGAGAACTACAAGTTGCTATTAAGGATATGAAGAATTATGGTAAGACAAGCGTAGTAGGAAGAATTGTTGAAGAAGAAATATTCTTATTAGATTATATTGAACCATGGATGAGTTTTGGTTTTGAAGAAAAGTAAAAGTTAAATAAAATAATAAGATAAGGTTGTATCAAGGATTTTAAATCTATAAAGATACGACCTTATTTTTTTTACATTAAGTGATTTAACCATTACACACTTGTATTTGTTAATAACTTGTATCCTGACAATGGAAATAATGAACAAAATATTATTAATATTTCTATTGGGTAAATAAAATGAATCGAAGATTAATTAATTTAATAAAATATACTTATTTTTATTATATATTATTTAATAAAATGCTATATAAATTGATAAATTACACAGAAATACACGAAAAAAATGTCGAAGTGTGTAAAATTAAAACTGTGTATAAACTTAGTTAAATAGCCAATTGAAGTGAATTTAATTTTAAAATAAATTTTGGCACGATTATTGCTAATATATATTTACGTAATAATAAAAGAAATGTGGAGAGGTGGAAAGCGTATGAGTAAGGGAATTAAAATAGTAACAATTGGTGGAGGCTCAAGCTACACTCCAGAATTAGTTGAAGGATTTATAAAAAGATATAATGAATTGCCAATAAGAGAATTATGGCTTGTTGATATAGAAGAAGGAAAAGAAAAATTAGATATAGTAGGAAATCTTGCTAAGAGAATGGTTAAAAAAGCAGGATTACCTATGGAAGTTCATTTAACTTTAGATAGAAGAGAAGCTTTAAAGGATGCAGACTTTGTAACTACTCAAATGAGAGTTGGCCTTTTAGATGCAAGGGTAAAGGATGAGAGAATTCCTTTAAGCTATGGAGTTATAGGACAAGAAACTAATGGTGCTGGAGGAATGTTTAAAGCATTAAGAACAATACCAGTAATTTTGGATATTGATAAGGATATGAGTGAACTTTGTCCAGATGCTTGGCTTATAAACTTTACTAATCCAGCAGGAATGGTCACTGAAGCTTTAATGAGATATGGTACTAGAAAAAATGGTAAGTATATAGGACTATGTAATGTTCCAATAGGAATGGAAATGGCAGCAGCAAAGGTATTAAATGTAGAGCATAAAGATTTAGAAATGACTTTTGCTGGGTTAAATCATATGGTATTTGGAACTAAAGTTTCAGTTAAAGGTGAAGATAAAACTGATGAATTAATAGAAGCTTTAGCAAAGGGTGAAATTGGACAAATAGTTAAGAACATTTCAGATTTTTCTTGGAATGCAGAGTTTATAAGAGGGTTAGGTGTAATGCCTTGTCCATACCATAAGTATTATTTCCAAAGAGATAAGATGCTTGATGAAGAACTTAAAGAATTTTCAAAGGGGCAAACAAGGGCTGAAGTAGTTAAAGGTGTAGAAAAGGATTTATTTGATTTATATAAAGATTCGAATTTAGCAATTAAGCCACCTCAATTAGAGAAAAGGGGAGGAGCTTATTATAGTGATGCAGCTTGTAGATTAATAACTTCTATCTATAATGATAAAAGAGATATTCAACCTGTAGATACTATAAACAATGGAGCTATTAAGGGGATTGATAATGATTCAGCTGTAGAAGTTTCTTGTGTAATCACAAAGGATGGACCAAAACCAGTTGAAATAGGTGAATTACCAATAGCAGTTAGAGGATTAATTCAAGAGATTAAAACTTTTGAGAGATTAGTTATTGAAGCTGCGGTAGAAGGAAACTATGAAAAAGCAGTTCTTGCTTTAACAGTAAATCCATTAGTAGCATCAGATGCTTTAGCTAAGACTTTAGTAGATGAATTATTAGAAGCTCATAAGGATTATTTACCACAATTCAAAGAGCACTTTAGTAAATAGACTAATTGATTGGTTAAAAAATTTAGTTCATAGGCAAAAAAATGCCTATGAACACTAAGTTTTTAACTTTAGAGTGATAAGAAAACGTTTTAATAAGGGGGAAAAAAGATGAACAAATTTTTAGAATTCATGGAAAAATATTTTGTTCCTGTAGCAGCTAAAATAGGTGGACAAAGACATTTAGTTGCAATTCGTGATGGATTCGTTACAATAAGTCCATTAATAATGGCAGGATCATTTGCAGTATTAATAAATAACTTAGGATTTAAGTGGTATCAAAATATGATGAATGCCATGTTACCTTCAAATTGGAAGGACTTTGGTGGGAACATATATAATGGTTCATTTGCAATATTAGCAATATTAGCATCATGTACAATAGCATATCATTTAGCTAAAGGTTATGAAAAAGATGGTTTAGCAGCAGCTATGTTATCCTTAGGTTCAACAATGTTACTTTATACACCTAATGCAGATGGTTCAATACCAAACACTTACTTAGGTGGTTCAGGATTATTTGTATCTATTATAGTTGCTTTAATAGTAACAGAATTATTTGTTAAATTATCTGGAAATTCAAAATTAGTTGTAAAAATGCCTGAAGGAGTACCTCCAGCAGTATCAAAATCATTTGCAGCTTTAATACCTTCAATTATAATATTAGCAATAGTTGCTTTTGCTAAATTATTATTTGGTTATGTTGGAATTCATAACATACATGAAGCTTTATTTAATGCTATACAAGCACCATTACAAGGTGTTGTAGGAAGTTTTTATGGATTAATAATATTAATCATTGTACAACAATTATTATGGTTCTTTGGATTACATGGTTCAAATATATTAGCACCAATTATAAGTGCAGTATTATTACCATTAACTGAAGCTAATACAGCAGCAGTACAAGCTGGTATGACTCCAGAGCATATAGTAAACAGCCAATTCTTAGATTCATTTGTTAATATGGGTGGATCAGGAACTACAATTGCTTTAATAATTGCAATTTTACTAGTTGGTAGAAGGAGTAAAACTCAAATGGCTATTGCAAAGATTGGTGGAGCAGCATCTTGCTTCAATATAAATGAACCAATAATATTTGGTATGCCACTTGTATTAAATCCAATATACTTAATACCTTTTGTATTAGCACCAGTAGCTTCAGGAACAATAGCTTATGTATTAACTTTAATAGGATTTATGCCTAAGGTTACAATACTAACAGCTTGGACAATGCCTCCAGTATTAGGAGCATTCCTATCAACTAACTCAATAAGAGGAGCTTTAGTTGCAATATTATGTATAGCTGTATCAGTAGCTATCTACATGCCTTTTGTAAGAATGGCAACAAATCAAGAATTAAAGTTAGAAGCTGAACAAGAAGAAAGTTCAATAGCTTAATAAATAAAAAAGGGATTGTCTTCAAAGGTGGAATCTAATTCCACTTTGAGACAGTCCTTTTTGTGTTAAAAGGTATATGTAAGTTTATATAGAAATTATTAAAATAATAAATCAAATATAGATTTTAGGAACATTACAAAATACATGAATATTTTAAAAATTAATAAAATGAATAGTAGAATAATTGATGCCATTATATCAGTGATATATGGGAATATAAGAAGTAAAATACCTAATGAAAAAAATACTGCAAATAAGGAAGTACTATAAAAAATCATATGTTTTTTTATTTTAATAGAATTTTCCTTATGTTTTATAGAATTTATAAATGTGGATAATTCTGATTTGTTATTAAAGTAAATTTTGGGTATGAAAAAATTTTTTAGTAAAATGTTTTTTTTATTATAAAAGTAAATACTTTTCTTTAGTATTTGAATAGTATTTACATGAGTTAGGTTATTAATAATTTTAAATTTATCACTAGATATTATTATATTATTGTTGTCTAGATTTAATGAAAAGCTATTATCTAGATTTTTTAATTTTATATATCTTTTCTGAAGTTTTATAAAAACAAAATAAATTATTAAAAACATTAAAGAGGAAGTTAATAGCACTGATGAGAGAAATTCATTAAAAGGTTCTTGTTTAAATAAGTTAAAGTTTATATAAATTGAATATAAAAGTGGCATAAGAATCACTAAAAGTATATAAGAGTATTTAGAATCCATAACTATATTTTCATTGCAATAAGTAAATTTTTTTCTTTTATTATTGTTTATGTTAGATTTAATTATATTAATAAAAAGATTCTTGGATTCATTATTTTCAAATGCATTTATAGGAATAAATATTTTATACAAGAAATCTGTACCGATAAATATATATTTATCTTTTACAATTAAATTAGTTATATTATAAAATGGTAATTCAATAGTAGTATCATTTTCAGTTATCTTTAATGAGTCATTTAATAGTAATAATTCAATTTGTGAAGAATAGTCATTAAATTTATCGATAAATCTTAAGCTCATATATTTTAATTTTTTTAGCTTGAAAAAGTTAGAGTATTCAAGTGCAGTTTCTTTTTTGGTAATTGTATATTGTATTTTCATAGATCCCCCTTATATATTGTAGTGCTAATAGTAAAAGTACCATAATTATATGTATAGCTATATAAGGAAAAGTGAAATATTAATTAATTATCAAAATAAGTATTAGTGATTCAAAACGAGTTTTCTAAAAGAGATAACATTATAATAATTTATATAAGTGATATTTGTGTTAAGTTAGTGCAATAGTTTATACATAGTAAAGATAAGAAATGTATAAAATTACACAGATTACATAGTAAATGTGTAAAAGTTGTAAACAGAATATTAGGTTATTTAATGGAATTTCATATACTTCAAAGAATTTTCATATTTGGCATAATATTTGCTTATAATTAATAGTGTAGAAAATTAATTAAATAATGTTTAAGTGAAAAGGTTTTTATAAAGAAGTATATTTATATTTAATTATTTTTATTAACAATTAAATATAAATACAAAAAGAGAAGTAGTATTATTAAAAATCTTTTAAGCAATTATAATAAACATATTTAAAAATAGTAATGCATGTAGATTAAACGGTGTAAGAAACGAAGGAAAAAACTACTTCTTAAGAAAAGAGGGAGGATTAACAAATGCAAAAATTTATTGGCTTTATGGAAAAGTATTTTATTCCAGTTGCCGCTAAAATTGGTGGAGAAAAACACTTAGCTGCTATACGTGATGGATTTATTGCTATAATACCAATAATTATGGCTGGTGCCTTTGCAATCTTAATTAACAACTTAGCTATTCCAGGTTACCAACCATTAATGGAACATATATTTGGTAAGGACTGGAAGAGTTGGGGAGGAGCAGTATGGAATGGTTCCTATGCTATAATGAGTTTACTTGTAGCATTTACTATTGCTTATAACTTAACTAAATCAAGAGGAAAAGATGGATTAGCTGGTGGTCTTGTATCAGTTGGTACATTCATAATTTTCTTTGGAGATTTAGCAAAGAATACAAAATTCTTTGGAACTGATGGATTATTATTAGCTATTATCCTTGCACTTATAGTTGGGGATGCAATGGCATATCTTCTTGGAAACAAAAGACTTGTATTTAAAATGCCAGAGGGCGTACCACCAGCAGTTGCAAAATCATTTGCATCTTTATTTCCATCAATTATAATTTTAGGAATTGCAGGACTTGTACAAGCTATATACCAACATTATATTCATGTGACTATACCACAACTTGTAATGACTAGTATACAAACGCCTTTACAAGGTATAGTTAGTAGTTTACCTGGAGTATTAGTTTTAATATTTGTTATTCAAATACTATGGTTCTTTGGATTACATGGTTCAAATATGATGTTACCAGTTGTTCAAGGTGTATTATTCCCATTAACAATAGATAATATGAACAGAGTAAAAGATGGTTTAAAACCTTTATATATTGTAAATGACCAGTTCCTAAACTCATTTGTTTTCTTTGGTGGAGCAGGAGCAACTATTTGCTTAATTGTTGCAATAATTATAGTAAATAAAACAAGGAAAAGGAAGAGTGAAGTTCAGTTAACTCTTGCAAAACTAGCAGGAGTACCTGGTATCTTTAATATAAACGAACCAATAATCTTTGGTTTACCAATATGTCTTGATGCAATATACTTAATACCATTTATCTGTGTACCATTACTTAATGCAGTTATTGCTTATTTTGCATTAGCATGGCACTTTGTACCTTTAGTTCAATTAGAAGTTACTTGGACAATGCCACCAATAATAAGTGGTTGGTTAGCTACTAACTCATGGCGTGGTGCTTTATTATCAATAATATTACTAATTATAGATATTATTATATACATTCCATTTGTCGTGGTAGCAGCAGATAGAGATGTAAAAGCTCAAGATGAAGCTATAGAAGCTGCAAAAGCTAAAGAAGAGTAATTTAAAAGAAGCCTATTCTTAGGCTTCTTTTTTATGAAAATAAATAAAATTATGTTTGATTTTTACTTACAAAACTACTAAAATTATTTTTAACACATAATTTAAATAAACTTAAAATTTATATATTAGGCGGTGTTTCAATGAGAATAGAAAGAGAATTTTTCAATAGAGATGCTAGAATAGTAGCAAAAGATCTATTGGGAAAGGTCTTAGTGAGAAAAACAGATGGAAAAGAATTAAAGGGTATAATAGTAGAAACAGAGGCTTATATAGGTTCTATAGACAAAGCCAGCCATGCCTATGGTGGAAGGAAAACAAAAAGGACTGAAACCTTATATCGTGAAGCTGGAACAGCTTATGTTTATTTTATTTATGGAATGCATAATTGTTTCAATGTTATAACAAATAAATCAGGAGTGGCAGAAGGGGTATTAATTAGAGCATTAGAGCCATTAAATGATTTTGAATACTTAAGTCAGAGAAGATTTGAAAAAAGCTATACGGAGCTAAATAATGCTCAAAAAAGAGGATTAACAAATGGACCTGCAAAACTTACAAAAGCTTTTAACATAACAATGGAAGAAAATAAGGTAGATATGTTAAGTAGTGATGAGTTATACATAGCTGATTTTGATTATAAAGTAGGAGAAGTAGTTGAAACTACAAGAATAGGTATAGATTATGCAGAGGAAGCAAAGGATTTCCTTTGGAGATATTATATTAAGGGTAATAAATATGTTTCTAAAAAATAGCCTTAAGGCTATTTTTTTTATTTAATAGTAAACAATCACAACTAAGAAGAATAGAGAATATAATAAATTATTATATGGTTTAAATGGAGAGATTTTTATGAGTAATATTATTACTATAATTTCTTTAGGCACTGGAGTTATTTTAATTGTTTTAGTTATTGCAGGAACTATAAGAATTGTTAGGAAAACTAAAGAGTATAATCCTGACAATGATTTAAATGATATAGAAAAATTTTTGGATGAAGATGAAGATTAATATAAACAATAATTAAAAAATTTTATTAAATACTTAAATTTAAATAAATATTATTTATTGATTTCTGTAGTATTAGGGGTATATACTGTATTTATAGAAAAATTACTTAGGTGAAGTTTTATCATTCATCTAAGTTTTTGTTTTTAGAAAATAATTAACTAAGGAGATTTATGATGAGTAAAGTAGATGTAAACGAAGTAATTGCAAGAGCTGAAAAATATTATAGAGATGGAGACTTTTTCTGTTCAGAGGCAGTTGTTAAAACTATAAAGGATGCTTATGGATTAGATTTTTCAGATGATGTAATAAAAATGGCATCAGGTTTCCCAATCGGTATAGGTAGATCAGGTTGTCTTTGTGGAGCTGTATCAGGAGGAGTAATGGCTTTAGGTATGGTTTCAGGAAGAAAAGAAGGTAAGGATCCAAGAGTACAAGATACTTTAAAATATAGTGCTGAATTACATGATAGATTTAAAGAAAGTAGAAAAAGTACATGCTGTAGAGTTTTAACTAGAAAATTCGATATGGGATGTGGAGAACATAAAGAGCAATGTATATCAATAACTGGTGAAGTTGCTGGTATAGTTGCAGATATAATAAATAGAGAAAATTTAGCGTAATAATTGTAAATTAATAAAAATTTAATTGACAAATTTCTCGCTATATATGATAATTAAAATTGCTTCAATAGGACAATGAAGTAGGTAAATAGGTTGAAATTGCTTAAAGCCCCTAATAGAGATATTAGGGGCTTTAAGTATTTTAGGAGCTTTTTTAGTAATTTAAATTTAAAAGATTTTTTCTTGTAATAATGTTAAATTTGAAAAAGTATATTGACTATTTAGTGATTTTAAATTACAATTTGAAATAAGAATTTAGTAAAAATACACTTTAAATTGGTCCCGTGAGGCCAGAAAGAGGTATAAGAATATGAAGAAGGATTTATTAAACAACAATATTACATTTAAAAATAGAATAGCTTTGGATTTTAACGTATTCCAATTTTATATATAAAGGTAATAGGGGATTAGACTAATGATTTAATCCTCCTATTACCTTTTGTTTTATAAAAATTCGTTATAATCATTTAGAATGAGACCCTTAAAGTGTTTTTTACTAGCTATATATTAGGAGGTCTAAAGTGATGAAAGCAAAGCTTATATTAGAAAATGGTACTATATTTGAAGGGAAGGCCTTTGGATATATTAAAGAAACTGTAGGAGAAGTAGTATTCAATACATCAATGACAGGATATGAAGAAATTCTTACAGACCCATCTTATTATGGACAAATCGTAACATTAACTTACCCATTAGTAGGGAACTATGGAATAAACCTTGAAGATATGGAATCAAACTCTCCAAAGGTTAAAGGATTTATAGTTAGAGAGAAATGTGAATACCCAAATAATTTCAGATGTGAGTTAGAACTTGAAAATTATTTAAAGCAAAATAAAATAATTGGATTAGAGGGTATAGATACAAGAGCTTTAACTAAAATATTAAGAAATAGTGGAACTATGAAAGGTGTTATATCTGTAGAAGCTAATACATTAGATGATGTAGAAGCTAAAATATCAAGTTTTTCAAATAACACAGCTGTTGCAGAAGTTTCAACAAAGGAGAAGTATGACCTTGTTGGGACTGGAAAACATATAGCAATTATGGATTTTGGTATTAAAACAAATATCATAAAAAACTTTTCAAAAAGAGGATGTAAAGTAACAGTATTCCCATATAGCAGTAGTGCAGAAGAAGTTTTATCAGTTAATCCAGATTTAGTATTTCTATCAAATGGTCCTGGAGACCCAGAGGATTTAGGTGAAGTAATAGAGCAAATAAAACTTATTGTAGGTAAGAAGCCTTTAGTAGGAATATGTCTTGGACATCAATTATTAGCTCTTGCTTTAGGTGGACAAACTTCTAAATTAAAGTTTGGTCATAGAGGAGGAAATCATCCAGTTAAGGATTTAATAAATGATAGAGTTCATATAACAGCACAGAACCATGGTTATTATGTTTCAAGAATACCAGAGGGAATGGAAATTACTCATGTTAATATGAATGATAATACTGTAGAAGGAATGAGACACACTACATTACCAATATTCTCAGTGCAGTATCATCCAGAAGCATGTCCTGGTCCTAAGGATAGCGAATATATTTTTGATGAATTCATGAAGTATGCATTATAGGAGGAAAAGTTTATGCCATTAAATAAAGATATAAAAAAGGTTTTAGTTATAGGTTCAGGTCCAATAGTTATAGGGCAAGCAGCAGAGTTTGATTATTCAGGAACACAAGCTTGTCAATCTCTTAAAGAAGAAGGAATAGAGGTTGTTTTAATAAATTCAAATCCAGCAACAATAATGACTGATAAAGAGATAGCAGACAAAATATATTTAGAACCTCTTACAGTAGAATATGTTGAGAAGGTTATTGCTAAAGAGAGACCAGATTCACTTTTAGCAGGAATGGGTGGACAAACCGGATTAAACTTAGCAGTAGAATTATATGATCATGGTATATTAGATAAATATAATGTAAAGGTCATAGGTACTTCAATTGAATCTATAAAAGAGGGAGAAGATAGAGAACTATTCAGAAATATGATGAATAGAATTAATGAGCCTGTTATAGAAAGTGAAATAATAACTGAATTTGAAGCAGGATTAGAATTTGCTAAGAAAATAGGATATCCAGTAATAGTAAGACCAGCTTATACATTAGGTGGAACTGGTGGAGGAATAGCTAATAATGAGGATGAATTAAAAATAATATTAGCTTCAGGTCTGCAATTAAGTACCATTGGTCAAGTTCTTTTAGAAAAGAGTGTTAAAGGTTGGAAAGAAGTAGAATATGAAGTTATGAGAGATTCTAAAGGAAACTGCATAACTGTATGTAACATGGAAAATATAGACCCAGTAGGAATTCACACTGGTGATTCTATAGTTGTTGCACCAAGTCAAACTTTATCAGATAAAGAATATCAAATGCTTAGAACAGCTTCAATAAATATAATAAATGCTGTAGGAATTGAAGGTGGATGTAATGTTCAATTTGCTTTAAATCCAAATTCATTTGAGTATGCAGTAATAGAAATAAATCCAAGAGTTTCTCGTTCATCAGCATTAGCATCAAAGGCTACAGGATATCCTATAGCTAAGGTGGCAGCTAAAATAGCTTTAGGTTATGGTTTAGATGAAATATTAAACTCAGTAACTAAGAAAACTTATGCTTGTTTTGAACCATCATTAGATTATGTAGTTGTAAAAATACCAAAATGGCCATTTGATAAATTCCAAGCGGCTGATAGAGCCTTAGGAACTAAAATGATGGCAACAGGTGAAATAATGGCTATAGGTTCAAACTTTGAGGCTGCTTTCTTAAAGGGGATAAGATCATTAGAAATCGGTAAGTATTCTTTAGAGCATAAAAAGATGAAAAAACTATCAATGTTAGAACTAAGAGAGAAAGTTATAGTTCCTGATGATGAGAGGATATTTGCTGTAGCTGAAATGCTTAGAAGAGGCTATAGAATAGATATGGTTTCAAGAATAACAGGAATAGATGTATTTTTCTTAGACAAAATTAATGGCATAGTAAAAGAAGAAGAGGAACTAGCAAGTAAAAGTATAGAAAACTTAACTAAGGATTGGTTATATAGATTAAAGAAAAAAGGTTTCTCAGATAAGGCAATTGGAGATTTACTAAAGGTTAGTGCAGAGGAAATTTATAAGTTAAGAAATATATGGAATGTTAAGGCTGTTTATAAAATGGTTGATACTTGTGCAGGAGAGTTTGATGCGGTGTCACCATACTACTATTCAACTTATGATCAATATGATGAAGTTGAAGTTAGTGATAAGAAAAAAGTTATAGTTATAGGTTCAGGTCCAATAAGAATAGGACAAGGAATTGAGTTTGATTATGCTTCAGTTCACTGTGTAAAATCTTTAAGAGAGCAAGGAATTGAGACTATAATCATAAATAACAATCCAGAGACAGTAAGTACAGATTTTAATACATCAGATAAACTTTATTTTGAGCCACTAACAGAAGAAGATGTTTTAAATATAATTGAAAAGGAAAATCCAGATGGAGTTATTCTTCAATTTGGTGGTCAAACAGCTATAAAATTAGCTAAATTCTTAAAGGAAAAGAATATAAAAACTTTAGGAACTACATCAGACCAAATAGATTTAGCTGAGGATAGAGAACAATTTGATGAGCTTTTAGAGGAGCTTGGGATTGCTAGACCTAAAGGTAAAGGTGTTTGGAATGTTGAAGAGGGATTAAAAGAAGGACTTAAACTTGGATTCCCTGTACTTGTTAGACCTTCTTTCGTATTAGGTGGACAAGGAATGGAAGTAACTCATGACGAAGATGAGTTAAGACACTACTTAAGTAATGCCTTTGAAAAAGATAGTAAAAATCCAATATTAATTGATAAATACTTAATGGGTAGAGAAATAGAGGTTGATGCTATTTCAGATGGAGAAAGTGTGTTAATACCAGGAATAATGGAGCACTTAGAAAGAGCTGGTGTTCACTCAGGAGATAGTATAACTATGTATCCTGCTCAAAATATATCAGATAAAATAAAGAAAGATATATTGGAGTACACAGAGAAATTAGCGTTAGCTATAGGAATAAAAGGAATGATAAATATTCAGTTCATAGAGTTTGAAGGAAACTTATATGTAATAGAGGTTAACCCAAGAGCTTCAAGAACAGTACCTTATATTTCTAAGGTGAGTAATGTTCCTATAGTTGATATTGCAACTAGAATAATGCTTGGAGAAAAATTAAAAGATTTAGGTTATGGTACAGGAGTATACAAAGAACCTGAAATGGTATCAGTTAAAGTACCTGTATTCTCAACACAAAAGCTTCCAAGAGTTGAGGTAAGTTTAGGACCAGAAATGAAATCAACAGGAGAAGTTTTAGGTGTAGGTAAAAATGTACATGAAGCTTTATATAAAGGATTTATAGCAGCTGGAATGTTCACAAGCAAAGGTAAGAAAATTCTAGCTACAGTAAATGACCATCAAAAAGATGAATTTATTGAAATTGCAAAAGGACTTTCAGAGCTTGGATATAACTTTGTATCAACAAAGGGAACAGCTGAGAAATTAAAAGAAGTTGGAATAGATGCAGAAGTAGTTAGAAGAATAAATGAAGAAAATCCAAATATATTAGATGTTGTAACTAAGAAGGAAGTAGACTTAGTAGTAAATACTCCAACAAAGGGAAATGACTCAAAGAGAGATGGTTTCCATATAAGAAGAGCGGCTGTAGAAAGAAATATTGGAGTAATAACAGCTTTAGATACTTTAAAAGCATTAGTAGATGTACAAAAAGCTGGAGTTCATGAATTAGACTTAGAAGTTTTTGATTTAGACCAAGTAAAATAATTTAAGTTAGAATAAAGTTAGTGATAAAAATAAACTAAAAAAGCGATTTTCTATAAAATGAAAATCGCTTTTTTATAATTATATAGGTATTAATTTAATTAAATTGGATTCTTTTTCTTAAAAGAATATATGATATTATGAGAAAGAGTAATATAAACAAGTAGTTCTTAAGTGATGTATTAAGAATTTCTATAGGATTACCATATATTAAAGAATTATCTATATAAAAGTTTATTATATTTTTGAAATTATCAGTAATTATTATACTAAAATCATGTAAAATCATATAAAAAGATAAAGAAAAAGAGATAACAAGGGAAAAACTTAGTGCAAATTTTTTAATAATAATCATTAATAAATAAGAGCTTATTAGAATAACTAAACCTTCTAATGTAAATTTTAAAAATAAGGAATTTAAATTTATTATTAAATTATTGTTAGTATACAGTCTATAAAGACTAACACTAATAAATAATGTTAAAATTAAGTAATATACTATAATTTTTAATAATCTACTAAAGGCAGTTTTAGTTACACTTTGTCTATAAGTAGCAATTACATTTTTGCTATCATCTTCTAATAAATCTTTTAATATAAATGAACCTAGCCAAGATACTATTATTATGTTAAATACAGAAATATAAACTAATGCTATATTTAGAAATTCTATAGAATCATAGTTTATAGAATTTATATAATTCATTATAATTATGCATATAGTAAGTAGAAGGGGAAGTAATAAACCTTGTTTTAAAATTTTGGCTTCTAATATATTTTTTCTAATAATTATCATGTCTATCACCAATTAAATAAAAGTAAGAATCTTCAACATTTTCTTCAACATTATGTCCATTTAAAGAAATAGAACCATTATCTATATATCTTAGAATTATAGAATTATCTTCTCTTTTAAATGAAATTAAGTTTATTTTATTTTTTATATTAGTAAATTCATTTTTTTCTATTACTGCAACTTTAATTTTATCTTTTACTATTGATTTAATTTCTTTAAGTGAACCTTTAAATAATATTTTACCTTTATTTAAAACACATAAGTAATCACAGGTTGCTTCAATATCTTCAACTATATGAGTAGAAATTATTATGATTCTATCTTCTGCTAAATTGTTTAATAGGTTTCTAAAAGCTATCCTATTTTCTGGATCTAACCCAGTTGTTGGTTCATCTATTACTAAAATTTTAGGATTTCCTATTAAAGCTTGAGCTAGCCCTACTCTTCTCAACATTCCTCCAGATAAATGTGATATTTTTTTATTTTTATCATTTAATAAATTAGTTTTTTCTAAAACTTCTTCAATTTCTTTTTTTATTAAGTTCTTATGAATTTTTTTTAATATAGCAATATACTCTAATACATCTATAACTCGCATATTTTCATAAATCGAAAAATGTTGTGGTAAATAACCAATAAATTTTCTAACTTCATTTTCTTTTTTCCAATCTAAGTTTTCTAAATTAATAGAACCTTCTTCTAAAGGTAATACAGTTGTTAAAATTTTCATTAGAGTAGTTTTTCCAGCACCATTTAGACCTAATAAGCCAAATATACCATTACTAATTTCTAAGTTAATATTATCTAAAACTTTAGTTTTACCATAGTTTTTACTTATATTTTTTAGTATTAATTTATTCATGCAAAACCACCTTAGTTATATTTTTTTAAGAATTCATTGAAAGTATCAAAAGTAACATCACCTAAGCAAAGATTAAAAAATTCCCTAAAGAAAGTTTTTTTATCTTGATCTTCTAGATTTTCAACAATTTCTAAATAGCTTTCATAACTTTTTTGGTGAGATTCACTAGATAACATTTCTATTTTTGTATTAGTGAGTTGTGTATTGTTAATAAAATGATCAAGAGATTCTTTGAAAATAATGTTAATTATCATAAGTTTTTCTCCATTTTCATTATTTGAAGAACTTAACTTTTGAAATAAGATATCTTTTATAAAATCTATTTCTGTTAAATCAGTATTTATCTCTGAATAAGAGATAATAGTATTATTGAATATATCAGTTGTAGATATATCATTGTGATATAAAGTAAATATTTTTTTTATTTTTTCTTTTTCTTTTCCATATAAAAATTCATTAATCCAATCTAAAGAATTTTGATAGATATTTTTAACTTTTTCTATTTCTTTAGGATTATCACTATAACTTCTATATAAAAATCCATTGTAATAGTTAACTCCATCTTGCTCATAAGAATTTATATTATTACCTGAAAGCAAAAATAATCCATCAGCTTTGCCTTTAAAGGTATTTTTCTTAACTTCATCTAAGTTTGAATAAAAAGTCTTATTATCATGGATAGTTACTTCATAATTACTTTTAACTGATAAATCAAAGAATGAAGAAAATCCGGAGGTATCCATAACTTTATTTATTTTATTAGATGGAATATAAGGGAATCTACTATTTAAATTAGCTCCTTTGTTATTAATAAAAAATTCTTTACCAGAATATCCTTCATAAGAAAGATTTAAAAATAGTTCTTTATCTTTTTCTAATTTATTATTAAGTTTAATATTAAGAAAATCTTCATCTCTTTCAAATTTAAGATCATTACCTTTAATATCTTTTAGAGAAGTTATATCAAAACCTTTATATAAAATTAAACTTAAAAAGTTTGTATCTTCATTAGATTTTATTTTTAAATTAACATCAAATTTAGCTTTATTTTTAGGGTAAATATCTATTGTATAATTCTCTATGTTATAATTATCAAAAATGTTTTTACTTTTTAAATCTAATTTAGCTTCAGTAGAATAAAATTCACCTGTTCTTTGTATCATCATAGCATCTGATATATTATATTTATTACTATTTATGATATATAGGGAAGCTATAAGAATTATAGAGCATATTATATAAACCTTTTTTTTATTATTTATGTAATAAACATTATAAATAGATAATAGAATAGTTAAAAATATTGCTAATTTTGCTATTTCATAATCATATATATGTGACCCTAATATACCATCAAAAGAATTCATATATATTGAACCTAAAGTTAAATTCCATCTTAAGGTAGGAAGCTTAAAATAATTAGATATTGTATTATAAAAAAATTCATTTAAAGGTGTTATAAAAATCCACACTATAGTTATCAATGAATAAGCTTTTTCTTTTTTTAAGTTATCCCCAATAAAGACTCCAATAATAGTAGCTATTACAATAGGAAACAAAATAAAAATTAAAGTGGATGTAAATTGACCAGAAATAATAGATAAATCATCTTTATGGTATAAGGCAATAGTTAATAATACTAAAATTTCAAGTAACCAAACTAAAAAGCTAATAAAAAAAGCTATATAAAGTTTTTGATTTATAACTAACTTTTTTGCATCTTCTATAGTTCGGAAAATATCTTTACATTTATTGTTGATTTCTATATTTCCAATAATAAAACCATTAATGAGTGATATTAATAAGTAGTATCCTATGAGCTTAAAGGTAAAATTAAAATAAAAGGTTATATTATAAGGTTCATTTTTGTTATTTAAAATAATAAAATTCATATAAGCTAAAAATATAAAATTTAATAATATTAGTTTCTTATGTTTAAGAAATAAGGATAATCTAAATTTGAGTCCCCGCATAAATCCTCCTGATAATTATTTCATTGTTACAAAGTAATAGGTTTTTTACAAATAATACTCTTTTATATTTAATTGTATTTTTCTATATGTGTATATTATGAATTATATTGTGGAAATTTTATGTAGAAAATTGAAGAGGTCATGTAAAAAAAATAATAATAAATTATAACTAAAGCTATAACTCAAAAAAATTTTTTTAATCTTATTAAATGAAAGTAATTAAAGCATTATTCAAATATACAAGTATTTAATTCAAATATATTCCAAATAATGTTATAATTAGGTAAGTGTTTAAAAGGGGGTTATTTTTATGAGTTTAAAAGGAAGAAGTTTTCTTACCTTAATGGATTTTAATAAGGAGGAAATACGATATTTATTAGATTTAGCTCATGAATTAAAAGAAAAGAAAAAAAGAGGGACTTTGGGGAGGTCTCTTGAAGGAAAAAATATTGTATTATTATTTGATAAAACATCTACTAGAACTAGATGTGCATTTGAAGTAGCAGCTTTAGATGAAGGAGCTCATGTAACTTATTTAACTAATTCGCAAATGGGAAAAAAGGAATCAATAGAAGATACAGCTAAAGTACTTGGAAGGATGTATGATGGTATTGAATATAGAGGTTTTAGTCAAGAATTATTAGAGGATTTAGCCAAATATTCAGGAGTACCAGTTTGGAATGGGCTTACTGATATTGATCATCCTACACAGGTTTTAGCTGATTTTATGACTATAGAAGAAAAAATTAATAAACCTTTAGAGGAAGTTAAATTTGTTTTTGTTGGTGATATAAGAAATAATATGAGTTATGCCCTTATGTATGGAGCAGCTAAGATGGGAATGGAATTTGTAGCTTTAGGACCTAAAAAATTAACTTTAGATAATGATATATTAGAAAGGGCTAAGGAAGAGTGTAATAAGTCAGGCGGAAAAATTATTATAACTGATGATATTGAAAGTGTAAAAGGAGCAGATGTTATTTATACTGATGTTTGGGTATCTATGGGAGAAGAAGAGAAAATTTTAGAAAGAGTAGAACTTTTAAAAGATTATAAAATAACTGATGAAATATTAAGAAAAACAGAAAATAAAGATGTTTTATTTATGCATTGTCTCCCAGCTTTCCACGACTTTACAACAGAAACTGCAAAAAATGCTAGAGATAACTTAAATATTGATATAAGAGAAGTGGAAGATGCTGTGTTTAGAAGTAGAAATTCAGTAGTATTTGATGAAGCAGAGAATAGAATGCATAGTATAAAGGCTATTATGGTCGCTACTTTAAAGAATTAATTTTTAATAATAAAAAAAATGAAATATACAAATAAGTATTTTTTTATTATTTTTAAAATTAGTAAATAATAGGATATAAGAAAAAATACAGAAATATTAAAACGACAATTTGTCTAAAAATATGTTAAAAACTATGTCAAAAGACATAGTTTTTTTTTGAATTAAAATTTGAATAAAAAGACAAAAAAAACCAATTATTTTTTACAATAAATGGTAAAATAATAACGATAAATAAATTATGTAAAGTTAAGAGGAAGAAAAAATGAGTAGTAATGGAAGGTTCAATAACTTTTGGGTAATAATTTTTTCTATTATGGTAGGCTATTTAGCTTATTACTTTGTAGGATCAGATATTTTACCAAGTAGGATACCTGAAGGAAATTTTAGAGATATATTAAGTATATTTATAATGATTTCTTTTATGATTTTCATATATCTAGTTTTAAATTTCTTGTTAGAAAATAAATTACCTAATTTTTTTTATTATGTAATGTGGTTTTATTATTTTTTACTTTTATTTGTGTTAAATTTTGGTTTAGAGAGAAACATTAATGGATTTAATCTTAATCCTTTTAAAACAGTAAATAAAAGCTTTTTTGAATTCTTTATATTTTTAATAAAAAATATGGTTTTATTCATTCCAATAGGGTTCTTATTAAAAGGTGAAGAACTGTTAAGAACTTTAATAATAGTTTTATTACTTGAATTATCAGTTGAATTGTCACAATATGTTTTAAAAGTGGGTATATTTGATATAAATGAAATATTTTTTAATGTTATAGGAATTTACCTAGGCTACTTTACCTTTAAAAAAGAAAAGAAAAAAAGAAAGTATAAAAAGAGAAAGAAAAAAGCATCTACAGATTTAACTTAAAAAAGAAAAATAAATTGAAATAATGTAATAAAATTAGAAAAACATAATATATTTATTATGTAGATTAGTAAGGAGGGTTTGGCTATGAGAACTGTATTATTGAAAATAACTTATAGTGTAGATGAAAATTTAAGAAAGTATAGAGCTGAAAATAAAGAAAAATATACAAAGATAGATTCTTCAAAATATGTTCTATGGGGAGGAACATATAAAAGAAGATGTGCTTCACTTATATTACAAGCTAATAGTTATGAAGATGCAGAACGATTAGCTTATAATAATCCTTTTATGGGAAGTAAATTATATTCATGTGAAATATTCAATAAGGGTGAACATAAAATATGCTCATAAAGATAAGAGGGGATATATGGTTTTAGATATATTCCCTCTGCCTTTTAGCTGACTATATAGGTTCACCATTTGTGACCGCTCACCTACGTAAAGAAGCTCTAACATTTCTTCTACAACAGTTGCTAAAATTTCCAAACTCGCTTTGCTCACACAGTGGAAAGTTTTTTAGCAACTTTTGATCAGAAATGAAGAGCTTCTAATTACTAGTTCAATGGTCACTGCATTCTGTACCTATATAGTCATCTCGGCAGATAAAATATATCATAAAGATATTGAGTTTAGATATATCTATTTTATCTAATAACTAGTGTTTATAATATTTTAATCCACCATAAAATTAGAGGTAAGCAGATACAGAATCATAAAGAATGACTATTAAATTTCAATTAAAGTTTTAACTTTAGTTGAATTAAGTCCACAGTTTAATTAAAATCAAAAGATGAAATAACTATTGAAAGTTCTTTAGATAAGTCTAATACTTTTCCTACTTTGTTCTTTTCGAAACTTTCAATTATTTCTAAGTATGGTCTTAGAGGATAGTATTGATGAAGCTTCTTTACTTTTGCAACGTCACCATTGCTAAGTTTAACATGAGAGCCTTTAGGATACGGTATTAAAACTTTAGAGAATATTTGGGTTACTTCAAAATCAAACATTGAATCAGCTTTTGATAATATAAATTCAAAGGCTTCATTAGGACACATAGCCCTTTTATAAGGTCTATCTGATGTAAGGGCATCATATACATCTGCCACGGCTACAATTTTTGCTAGAAGATTTATATCATCACCCTTTATACCACGGGGATAACCAGTACCATCAACTTTTTCATGATGTTGTAAAATAACAATTTTACAGTTAGCATTTATACTATTATTGCTATGTATATAATCATATCCAGCTTTGGGGTGTTTTTTTATAGCCTCAAATTCCATATCTGTTAGTTTTCCAGGTTTTTTTATAATGTCTTTTCCAACAAATATTTTTCCAATGTCATGTAACAAAGCTCCTATACATAGATCAACAAGCTTTCGTTTAGGTAATTTAAAGCCAACACCAATAACCATGGAAATAATGGCTACATTAACTGAGTGTTGATAAGTGTAAGCATCCATTGTTTTTATATCTACAAGACCTATCATAAGATTTTTGTTAGATATAATGCTTTCATAAAGTTCTTCAGCTAATTCTTCTAATGAGTGTAAGTAATTTTCCTTTTCCTTGAGAAGTTTGTATTTATTTTTTGAATTATTAGCTAATGTAGGATCAGATGAAATTTTATGAAAGGTATTAAAAACATCCTTAACTAATAATATTGATTTTTGCTTCAGTTCTGGAGA
Source organism: uncultured Sarcina sp. (assembly GCA_963557775.1). GTDB lineage: Bacteria > Bacillota > Clostridia > Clostridiales > Clostridiaceae > Sarcina. The sequence goes on along the minus strand of CAUWDH010000002.1, from coordinate 80,564 downwards.
AATAATCTCATCAATTTCTTTTTGAGTATAATTGTCAGAAATATAAAGAGAGTAAATATTTATAGCTTTAATTCTATTAATTAAAGAGTTAGTAAGTTTAGCACCACATCTTAATAAAATTCTGCCATCTGAATCATAAATTGTTCTAGCTAAATAACATCCTTCTCGAACACATTCAATTGGAACTAGACGCATTGATAACCTCTCTTAAAAATAAATTAAGAGACTAAATCAAAAAAGGAATAAAGCTTTTAATAATTAGCTGGTACTTTGTGATTTAGTCTCTTTGTTTTAGATTTATATATCTAATAAATTTCTCTTATAGTTAATATATAATTCTCTTAATTCTTCCATTTTAGAATTAAGTTCTATTTGTAGTTCGGAAGCTAAAGTATAATTTTCTATATCAATAGCATCTTTTATTCGAGTAAATAAACTCTTTGATGACATAGAATCTTTCATTATATGAAGTCTTAAATCTTGTATTTTCTTCCAATTAGCAATATCTAAGTCTAAAGATTTTTCTAAGCAATGAATTTCTTTGAATGATTTTATTTCTTTTGCGTAACCAGGTATTATTCTATAGACGATTTCAGTTGTCCATCTTTTTAAAACAGATTTTTTAAAACTGTTAATTAATTTATCGTTTAAAACACTATCATTCTTTAATATTTTTACTTTAAAATCTTCATCTAGAGCTTTTACATTATCATAAACAGTAGCAGGGGCTTTTCCAAAGAATGTTTCTCTTTCTTCTTCAGTGAAACATTCATATACATTTTCCTCTGAACGATAGCATCTACTATCCTCTAAATAATTAGCTTTTTCACCAGCTTCTTTAGAGATTTCTTTTAGTAAAGCATCTTTAGAAACTTTATTATCTACTACATATCTGATACCGTCAAGCATTGCTAAGTAACTTACAGCGATACAAAGATAAGTATTAGTAAATGGGTTTGGAGCTCTAAGTTCAAAACGAGTAGCTAATGGATTTTGAGTATCTCTAATTAATCCAATAAGTATAGTTCTATTTCTTGATGGAATATCAGGACTTTGTCCAAGAGATGTAACTATACATATAGGAGCCTCAAAACCAGGTCTTAATCTCTTTAATGAATCATTAGTTGATGAAATGAAAGGATTCATTACTTCGTAGTTTTTTAACATACCCATTAAAGCACCATATCCTAAATTACTTAAGAAATGATTTTTATCATTAGTGTTAAATAGATTTATTCTTTTTCCATTTTTAAGCTTCATAGCTATTCCTAAATGAGTATGTTCACCACTACCAGCTACACCACTAATAGGTTTTGCAAGGAATGTAACTTCAAGTCCATGTCTTCTAAATGTTTCCTTTATAAGTGTTCTTATAAATAATTCATTATCGGCAGCTTGTAGAGCAGATGAATATTTCCAGTCTATTTCTAATTGCTCCATTATATGATTGAAGTGTCCTGTAGAGTCTAGTTTAGCTTTAACTCCTCCAACTTCCTTGTGTCCCATTTCAGGTTCAAAACCATAGTTCTCCATAAGAATAAGAGTTTCTTCTAATGCAGATCTTACATTACCTTTTGTTCTTGTCCAATATTGTTCTTGAAGTACTTCAGAAGTTGTAAGTTCTTCAATATGGGCTTTGTCATTTGGAGTTTTAACCCAAAATTCTAATTCTGTTGCAGCTGTTAATGAAATTTCTTCTACATCTTCAGCTTTAATTCCATAGTCAGCTAGGATTTCAGGGTTATTAGATAAAATTTTTGAAATTTCTTCTTCCATTAAGGTTATAGCATTTTTTAATATTCTTCTAGAATCAACAGGGGTATTATTATGCATTAAGAAACAAGGGATTCTAACTGTACCAATAGGGTTAGAATTTATAGGATCTAAAAGATCGTAGTTGTAGTCTACAAACCAACATGAGTTTGTATCAGCTACCATATCAACTTTACCATCATTAAGAGTTGCTATACCTGGTAAGACAACAGAGGAGCCATCAGTTTGAATTGCAGTACCGTATAAGAAGTTATCTATATCTTTTATGAACATATTAACAGGAATTCTTTCATCTGTATCATTACCAGCTAAATCTATACCGACAAGTGATACAAATCTTATTTCTGGGTGTTTATTAAAAATATCTATTAAGTCTTCTTTTTTATGAAACTTTTTAGGTATGGTAAAAAGTAAATCATTTTTCATAATTTTTTAGATAGTGCTATAATATTAATGATATTTAATTTTTAGCTAATTTATATGTTTATTAAAGATACCTAATGTAATTAATTTGAATAAAAGATTAATTTAATGGTAATTAATTTAATAGTATTATAATAGAAGCTAAAAAAGTAGCATTATCTATATTCACATCCTTCCAATAATAGAATTAAAACGAATATTTTGCAAATATATTACAGTTAAGTTCGTTCGTTTAATAATTAAAAAAATTCTACCATAAGGGATAATGATAGTCAATAACTGAATAGGATTACATTTATACGAATTTCTTGTTTTTAAATTACTGTATAAATATGAATTTTGATAAATTAGTAGTTATTGAAAATTTAATGATTTTTATTTTTTAAGTATATGTAGTAAGGAGCATGGCGATATGGAAAGAAAAGAAATAAGTGCGGAAAGTCCAATTGGTTTTTTTGATTCAGGTGTTGGTGGTATAAGCGTACTTAAAGAGGCAATAAAGGTTATGCCTAATGAAAATTATATATATTTTGGTGATTCAAAAAATGCACCATATGGAGTGAAAAGTACAGAAGAAATAGCTAAGCTTTCATTTGATATAGTAGAAAATTTATTAGAGAAAGGTGCAAAAGGGATTGTAGTAGCATGTAATACAGCAACATCTGCTGCTGTAGCAAAACTTAGAATTGCTTATCCTGATTTGCCTATAGTTGGTATAGAACCAGCTTTAAAACCTGCTGTTGAATCTTCAAAAAGTGGAAAAATAATAATAATGGCAACTCCAGTAACTTTAGCAGAAGGAAAGTTTAATCAACTTGTAAAAAGGTTAGGAGGAAAACGAGAAGATGATATAGTTCCACTTCCTTGTCCAGGATTAATGGAATTTGTAGAAAGAGGAGAAGTGGATGGTGAAGCTTTAGAACTATACCTTAAAGAAAAGTTAAATACTTATAAAGATGAAGAAATTAGTAGTATAGTATTAGGATGTACACATTATCCTTTTGTGAAAGATGCAATAAAGAAGGTAGTAGGAAATGATGTTAATATTATAGATGGAAGTTTAGGAACATCAAAAGAGATAAAAAGAAGATTAGAGGAGAAAAATCTTTTAAATAAAAATAATAATAGAGGAACTATAGAAATATATAATTCACTTAATAATGAAATGATTAATTTATGTAAAGAATTATTAGAGAAGTAAGGCTGTGATTATACAGTCTTACTTTTATTTTTTATCTGATAGCTAGAGTCTGTAATATTCCTATGTTCTATAGGAAACTCCACTTACATTGATCCATGAGTAAATTCCTATAACTAAATCAAGTTAAGTAGGAGATAAACAGGCTCTAGCTTTTAAATAACTACAACTAAAGTATTCAGATGGAGTTAGAATTCCACATGAATTAAATCTATGTTTATTATGTATTGAGAAACATTATAAAATATTAAAAATAAAATATAAAAAATAAAATATAAAAAATAAAATATAAAAAAACTTTGTTAAAATATTGACAAAAATGAGTTAGATTGCTATTATAATATTAAGAGAGAATATTCAGAAAATTTAAAAATATAATGGTCAATAGGAGGGTATATATTATGTTAATAAAAGTTAAAGACTTTTTAGGGGAAAATTTTCATGTAGAAGATGCTATTGTTTTAAGAGATTTTATAGCTAAGCACTTAAACGAAAATGTAGAATTAGATTTTGAAGGATTAAGTAGAGTATCTACAACTTTTTTAACTTGTTTATTTAATGATTTAATAAATAAAATGGGAAGAGACACTATTATTACAAAAATTGGTGTTAAAAATTTATCAAATATAAATGATTATTCAAGGGTTGTAAGAGGAACAACTTTCTAATTGACTTAATGATTAGGCACGGAAGAAGAGAGTGAGTTAGAAAGGAATATTAAGCATGTTTATTCTATTTATAAGGCAGAGTATTGTTTAAATTAATTCAATACTCTGTTTTTATATTGTTTAAAAAAATAGTATTATATATTTCTATCATTATGAAAATAATATATAATATCACTTAGGGAAATATTATTAAATTTTACACTCGGAAGGAGAATATAGTTATGAAACCAATAGTTACAATAGAATTAAGCAATGGTGGAACTATAAAGGCAGAATTATATCCTGAAATAGCTCCAAATACTGTAGCAAACTTTGTTAGCTTAATTAAAAAAGGATTTTATGATGGAAAAATATTTCATAGAGTAATACCTGGATTCATGATTCAAGGTGGATGCCCAGAAGGAACAGGTATTGGGGGTCCTGGATATACAATAAAAGGAGAATTTAGTTCTAACGGATTTAAAAATGATTTAAAACATACAAAAGGTGTTTTATCAATGGCTAGAACAATGGTTAGAGATTCAGCTGGAAGTCAGTTCTTTATAATGGTTGAAAATTCACCACACTTAGATGGAGAATATGCAGCTTTTGGTAAAGTAATAGAAGGGATGGAATATGCAGATAAAATTGCTTTAACTAAAAGAGATAGAATGGATAAACCAGTTGAAGACCAAGTTATGCTTAAAGTAACTGTAGAAAATGCAGAAGACATTCCAGAAGTAGTAACAATGTAGTGAGTAGTAAGGTAAGATTTAATTCAAGGGCAATTTTTTAAATTGCCGCTGAATTCTTACTTTAAATCATTTAGAAGTGTTAATTAATGTAATACTTCCATTTTTTTTTATGAAAGTATTACAGTAATTAGCTAAAAAATAGGAGGTGAAAATATGATAAATGAAAAGAAAATATTAGTTTATGGATTAGATGCAGAGGAAATGGCTAAAATGAAAAAATCTAATATAAAGATGCTTCCAGTAAATGAAACTATGCTAAATATGAAAGTTTTTGATATATTAGCAGAAAAAAATGAAGTATCAGAACCTAATGATAGATTCAAAGGTGAAAAAATATTAGTTTTCAATGCTGTTCCAGATGTACAATTAAAATTATTAATAGACTTAACTAAAAGAGCTATAAAGAAAAAGCCAATTTTAGCTGTTGTAACCGATACTTCAATAGAATGGAGTTTTGAACAATTAATTGAGCATTTAATAGAAGAAAGAGAATGGCATAAGTCTAATAAGAAAGGAACTTTCACACATGAACAAGAATAGAGTGGGAGAACGTATAAAAGAGGCTAGAGAAAGTCAAAAAATTACTCAAAAAGCCTTAGCAAAAAAGCTAGGAGTTGCAGAGAAATTTATAAATGATGTTGAGCTTGGAAGAAAAATAATAAATGAAAGCTTAATCTCTAAAATCTCAAAAGTTCTAAATGTAGATTTAAATGACGTTAGTATGTTAGGTACTGATGAAGAATTAGCTAAAGAAAAAGCTTTAATTAGAGAGCAAGAAGCTAAAAGACCTACAAAGCCAAATACAGAAGTTAATGAAGTTTGGAATCAAGCTTTTGGTTCAGTTCTAAAAAATGTTCCAATATATGATTATAATTTATCCAAAGTTTTAGGTCATAAACAACTACCTATGAGCTCAAATAAAATAGATGGTCATAGTCATGATAAAGTTTTTTATTTAAAAATTGAAGAAAATGATATGACTGGCTTTAGAATAGAAAAGAATGATTTAGCTTTATGTTATAGCATAAAAGAAATTGAAAATAATACAATTGCTTTAGTAGAATTTAATAATAAAAGAGTTGTAAGACAAATAAAAAAATTAGATAATACTAAAGTGTTATTAATAAGCAATGGAGGTTCAATGAGAACTGAAACTGCAAACATAAAAGAAATAAAACCTATAGGAACATTATATAGAATAGAATTCTCAATATAATATTTAAAGAGATTTATCAAAACAATTAGATAAATCTCTTTTTTTATCCACAATAAATAAAGTGAAAAGTTATCCACAGAAAAAATATTATTAAAAAACTGTGGATAACTTTTATTTTTTTGTGTTGTGGATAATTTTTAATAATTTTTATTGTGGATTAAATTCATTATTATGATTTGTGGATAATAATAAAAAATTTTTGGGGATGATTTTGAATATAATAAACAAGAATAGTTTATAGTTCTAAGTAATATTTAAGGGGAGATTATTATAGAATCTTTAGATTTGTATTTAAGGATTTTAAAAAATCACATTAACAATAATAGCACAAATAAAGAGCTAATAGAAGATATTTTTGCCGAAGTTATAATTATTTTTAAAGAATCGGCTAAAGAAATAAGTGATGAGCTAAATAGAATAAATGCAACTTTTTTAGATTTATATGAAGGTTTTGGTATAGTAACTATTAAAATTAGAGATATAGCAAAATTAAAAAGTATTGGGAATATTGAAGCTATAGAGCCACCTAAATTATTATTTTACAATATAGAAAATGATGAAAGTAATATTATTAGCTATAAAGAGAATTTTGAAAAAATTAAAAGAGAATATAAAGATAATAAGTATAACTTGAATGGAAGTGGGGTTTTAATTGGTTTTGTTGATAGTGGAATAGATTTTACTCATCCAGCTTTTAAAAATTTTTATAATAGAACAAGAATAAAAAATATCTATAATATAGTCAAAAATAAAGTTTACGATGAGATTTATATTAATAAAGCATTAGAAAAGAAAGAACCATTTGAATTTTTAGAAGAAAGAGATGTAATCGGTCATGGAACTAATGTAGCTTCAGTTGCAAGTGCAGGTGGATTAATAGATAGAAAGTTTTATGGAGTTGCAAGTCAAAGTACTATATTAATGGCTAAAATGGGTAGAGAGGGAGTTTTCAATAATAGTTGGCAAATTCAAATTATGAAGGGAATAAGGTTTTTAGTAAAAAGAGCTAAGGAACTAGAAATGCCTTTAGTTATAAATTTAAGCTTAAATAGTAATAATGCTGATTTTTTAAATGAGTATATAAATAAAATAGGAAATTTAAAAAATGTAACTATAGTTTCTTCCGTTGGAAACAACAGAAATAGAGAGAAACACTTTAAGGGATTATTTTCAAAAAATAATAGAGTGTGTTGGAATGTTGCCCTAGGAGAACAGGGCATATTAATGACTTTAACAAAAGGGAGAAAAGACAATGTAGATATAAAAATAAATTTTCCTGAAGGAAATTTTTTAAATTTTAATAGTAATAATGAATATAAGTATTTTTCATTAAATGAAATGAAAATAGAGATTTATAAAGAACTGCATCAATTTAATGAAGAGTTAGAATATATAAAGATATTTTTTGAAAGTAAAAAACAATTTATAAGTGATGGAGTTTGGAGCGTAGAATTTTTTAATAGAGTAATATTTAGAGATGAGTTTGACTTATGGTTTCCTATTTCTAAAAGTATAAATGAAGAAACTAGGTTTTTTAATGCAACAGAAGAAGGAACTATAGTTGCACCAGCTGTAAGCCAAGGTGTTATAGCAGTAGGTAGTTGTGATGAAAATTATATACCTTCTGACTTTTCTAGTATTGGAAAGTGGGGAGAGTATTCTGAAATAAAACCTAATATTATTTCACAAGGGGAAAGAGTTCTAGTAGTTTCAAGAGATGGACTTATTTATAAATCAGGAACTTCTTTATCAACAGCAGAGGTATCTGGAATTGTAGCACTTTTTATGGAATGGGGAATTGTTAGAGGATATGATAAAGAACTTTATGGAAGTAAGTTAAAATATTATATTCAAATAGGGGCAGTTAGAAACAGATTTACTAAATATCCAAATATTGAAGAAGGATATGGAATTATTTCTTTTGAAGGTACTATGAAACTTCTTGAAAGTACTTAGAAAATACTCAATTTTTAATACTTTATTAAAACTTTAGTTGAATTAAGTGCTACTTTATCACATAGAGTTACTAAATTCATATAATATTGTAGTAAAAATTTTTCAAGGAGAAGTTTAATGGCTGGGCAAGGAAAATTAAAATTTCAATGCTTACTTGGGAATACAGCACAACCTATATATAGAGCAAAAATTAGAGTTAGTCAGTTTGACAAACAAGGAAATTATGCAACTAACTATGAAGGAATATATAGTAATAATATAGGAATGACAGATGAGATAGAGTTAGAAACACCACTAATATCTGCTAGTGAAGATCCAGGGTTAGTTCCATATTATACTTATAATATTGAAGTTAGTAAACCTGGATTTAGACCTTTAGTTATAGAAGGAATTCAGGTTTTTCCAGATAGAGTCGCTTTTCAACAATGTAGACTTGAATATGATCCTGATGGTTTAGAGGGACCTAATGTAATAAAAATATTACCACATAGGCAAGTGGGAGATTTTCCAAGTAAAATACCTGAAGCTCCAATTAAGACTTTGAATAAGGATGGAACATTTTCTGTATTAAGTGATGTATTAGTTCCAGAAGTAATTACAGTTCATGCAGGTGTACCTAATAATAAAAATGCTAAAAATTATACTATTGGTTTTAGAGATTATATAAAAAATGTTGCTTGTTGTGAGTTGTATCCAACATGGACTGAGAATACATTAAGGGCAAATATAAATTGTATTGTTTCTTTTACTTTAAATAGGATTTATACAGAGTGGTATACAGGTAAGGGTAAAGATTTTACTATAACAAGTTCTACAGCATATGATCAAGCTTTTAGTTATGGTAGAAATATTTCTACTAATGTTAGTGCTATTGTTGATGAATTATTTGATACTTATATACAAGTTAGGGATCAAACACAACCACTTTTAGCACAGTATTGTAATGGAACTACAGTTACCTGTCCTGGATGGTTAAGTCAATGGGGAAGTCAATATTTAGGAGAGCAAGGTTACTCGGCTCCAGAAATATTAAGGAAATACTATGGAGATGTTATAAATTTAAAAATGGCACCACAGGTACAAGGAGACCCTAAATCATTTCCAGGAGTTCCTTTAACTATAGGAACAAAGGGACCTAATGTTGCAAAGAAACAAGATCAAATAAATAAAATTTCAAAAAGCTATCCTAAACTTCCTAAGTTAATTGTTGATGGAAATTATGGACCTAAGACAGCAGCAGCAGTAAAGACTTATCAAAGTATTTTTAATTTACCTCAGACAGGTATAATAGATAGAACAACTTGGTACTCTATGTCTAATATATATAATGCTATATTAAAATTAGCAGAATTAGTTATACCAGGTAGAGGTGAAAGATTTACATTTTATCCACCAGTAGTGAATGAAACTTATAATAATATTCCACGTGTTAAGTGGTAAGAAATTTTAAAACTCCATTTTAATTAAGTTTATCTTTATAAGTGTATTTATTTATCTGCCAAGATAGCTATATAGGTGCTGTTGTGATTATTAAATTAATACTAGAGTTTCTTTACGTAATTGAGTACCCACAAAGGATGAACCTATATAGCTAGATAAAAGGTAGATAATAAAATTAAGGATTTAGAAGTTGCTTAAATTATTTGCAATTTTTAAAGAAGTATCGGAGACATTGAAATACAAATAGTAAGCTCATTAGCCCAAAGAAGGGATAGAGAACTTCTATTAAATTTGAAAAACCTATTTGAGAAATAGGTAGTGCTATAGCCATAACTAGGAAAATTCCTGTTTTGAATCTTATTTTAAAGCTTTGTTTTAATGTTTGACTTATAGAAAAGACATCAGATACTTCTGTAGAGAACATTTCAGCTAAGATAACAATCATGAGTAAAAGTTGAATTGGTTTTCCAAATCTATTGGCAATATATAATAATGGAATTTCATATTCGTATATATATGGTTGATTAGCTGTAAGCATAAGATTTATGGCGATACAGATTAAAGTTAATATAGTAGCTCCAACAGCTATGCCCTTAAGCATAGTTTTTCTGCTTTTATATTTTGTACTAATTGGAACAATTACTCCACTACAACATAAAATGTTATATCCTGCATAAAGAATTGTAGAAACAACCCAACCACTTTCCTTCTTTGGAGGAATTGATAAAAGAGTACTTATGTTTAATGAATTACCTGAAAAAAATATATAAAGTAAAGTTATTATAGTAATTGTAATAGTTAATGCTGGAACTATTATAGCATTTATTTCAACAAGTCCATTAGTTCCTCTAAGAAGTATAAGAATTGCTATAGATGCCATAATTAAGGTTCCGATTATTTTAGGAATTCCAAAAAATTGATTAATCAAAGCGCCACTACCAGCTAAAATAATAGAAGCACTAGAAATTAAGTAAAGAGTAGTTATTAAACCTATAAATTTTCCTAGGAATGGGCTAACTGTAGACATCATCTCACCATAAGAATTTAGATTATTTTCTATACTAATTTTTGATATTACAGAGCATAATAGAATATAAAATAAACCAGTAAAAATTATTCCAAAGACACTCCTTAAACCAAATACAGTAAAAAATTGAGTTATTTCTTTTCCAGAAGCGAGACCAGCCCCAACTATTGTACCTATAAAAATAGTGGCTATTTGAAATACTTGTTTAATATCTTTCAAATTAATTTGTTACCAAAAACTTATATAAATCAAAGAGTTTATTTTGTTTTTTATAGTGTCTGAGTCTTAGATTTAAGCTATTAGTGCAATATCCTTATTTTTTGGTAACTTCCCCCTTTCTTTTTTATTTTATGTTTTTTGAATATTGCATTTAAAGTTTTTTAGATTTTGCATTATTTACAGATAAGTTTAATTAAATATTGAAATTCTACCTAAATTAAGTTTAGGTTTACAAAGCCTACAATTAAATATACAAAGGGAAGATTATGTTTATTCATAAAAGAGTGAAAATATATTATAATATTTCATAGTTAATAGTGGAGAACAGAAAGTTAAGAATTGTAAATAGATGTGAATTGAAAAGAGTTTATATATAATTTTTTATATGTTAACTAAAGATACAAATCGTGAAAGGGTGATATTTATATGGAAACTAAAAAAAGATGGGGAGAAAAGAGATATAATAGTTTAAATTATTTCCTGAGAAATAAGTTTGGTGAAAAAACTTTTAAAATAAGTTTAGATGGAGGATTTACTTGCCCTAATAGAGATGGGAAGGTTGCTAAGGGAGGATGTACTTTTTGTAGCTCAAGTGGATCAGGTGATTATGCTGGAGAAAGAGTTCAACCAATTGGAGAACAATTTGATAATATAAAAATAATGATGAATAAAAAGTGGAAAACAGGAAAGTATATAGCATATTTCCAAGCATATACTAATACTTACGCACCTGTTGAAGTGCTTAGAGAAAAATACGAAGAAGCTATAGCTAAAGAAGGTGTTGTTGCTTTGGCTATTGGAACAAGACCAGATTGTATTAATGAAGAAGTTTTAGATTTATTAGAAGAAATAAATAAGAAAGTTTATGTTTGGATTGAGTTAGGTCTTCAAACTATACATAATGAGACAGCAAGAAGTTTTAATAGAGGATATGATTTAGATGTTTTTGATAAGGCTATGGAAGGGCTTAAGTCTAGAAATATAGATACAGTTGTCCATTGTATATTTGGATTGCCAGGAGAAACTAAAGAACAAATGCTTGAAACTGTTGATTATGTAGCTAAATCAGGAGCACAAGGGATAAAGTTTCACTTATTGCATCTAATGAAGCATACAAGAATGGTAAAGGATTATGAGGAAGGAAGACTTAAATTCTTAACACAAGAAGAATATATAGATTTAGTTTGTGAAGGTATAGCCAGAGTGCCACAGGATATGGTTGTACATAGACTAACAGGTGATGCACCAAGAAATCTATTAATAGGACCTATGTGGAGTTTAAAAAAATGGGAAGTTTTGAACGCTATAGACAAGGCTCTTGAAGATAATGATATATATCAAGGAAAAAACTTTAATTGTTAAATTGAAAGGAAAGGTAGAGAGATTTTTATGAAGATTGATGTTATTGTTTCAGCAGATCATATAAAGGAGTCTTTATTGAAAGATAAAGTTATTGTAATTATTGATGTTTTGAGGGCAACATCAGTTATTACAACTGCATTATATAATGGAGCTAAGGAGGTAATTCCAGTTCTTACTGTTGAAGAAGCCTTTGAAAAGAAAAAAGAGCTTCTTTCCCTAGGAAAAGAAGTTATCTTAGGGGGAGAAAGACAAGCGTTAAAAATAGAAGGGTTTGATTTTACTAATTCACCTTTAGAATATAAGAGTGAGGAAGTTAAAGATAAATCTATTATATTTAGTACAACTAATGGGACTAGAGCATTAAATAGTTGTAGTGGTGGTGAAGTTGTATTAATTGCATCTCTCTTAAATGGACAAGCTATTGCTAAGGAGCTTATAAGACTTAATAAGGATATTGTTATCGTAAATTCAGGAACTAATGGTGAATTTTCTATGGATGATTTTATTTGTGGTGGTTATATCATAAGTGAAGTAGTTAAAGAAATTACTTGTGAATTAACAGATATCAGTAAGGTTGCTAAAGATTTTTATGAAAACAATAAAAATTTAAGAATTGCACTAAAAGAAGCTAAACATTATGAAGTTTTAAAAGCATTAAGTTTAGAAGAGGATATTGAATACTGTTTAAATCAAAATATTTATGATATTGTTTTAAAATATGAAAATGGAATTATAAAAAAATACAAAATTAATAAATTGGAATAATTTTCTGAATTTATATTTCTTTAATAGGAATATGATTATATAATTTAAATTAGGAAAATAAATCAAAAATTGAAATAGGACAATTTTTGATTTAAGGTTTACTATAATTTATTAAATGGGGTGTTTTTTTGTTTTTAAATGAGTTAAACAGAAGAGAAGCTATTGCATTTATGCACTTGATTTCTGAATTTGTCATGGCAGATGATGAAGTTAATATTGAAGAGAAAAAACTTATTGATAAGTTTTTTAAAGAGATGAATATAGAAAATGAGTTAGATGTTTTAAAGTTAGATGAAGCTTTAGATGAATTAAAGAAAAGTACTCAAAGAATTAGAAATATAGTTTATTTTGAGCTTATAAGATTAGGACTTGTTGATTCTGACTATAGGATAAGTGAAGTAGAATTTTTAGAAAATATATCAGGTGACTTAGGGATAACTAGAATTCAAAAAATAAAATATGCAAATTATTTCTATAAATATTCTGAAGATGAATTCTTAGATCATGAAGATGCTGTGAATGAAGCGAATTTATTATTTTAAAATAAATCAGCAATTATAAAGGAAAAAGTATAATATAGTTGAATATAATTAGCTATAAGTTTGTTAAGAATATTAATAAATCTATAGCTAATTTTTTGTTTAGATAAAGAAAAAATCATAGAACTTTACCAGAGAGAGGATGAGATATATTGAAAAGAAATGCAGCACAAAGAGAATTTAAAAAATTACAAGGGCAACTTAAGAAAATTGAGGAAATAGTTTATAATTCAAAAATTAATTCTTTTTTCGAACATGAATTAACTTTAAGAAAAAAGGTAGAGTTACTTAATGAAATGGAAAGGGAAGGATTTAAAAATTTTTCTGAAGTAAAAGCAGCATATACTGGTCTTTTAGAGTATGTATCTAAAGCATTATTAGATGATTATAACAGAAAAAATAATAGTAATTTTACCTTTGAAGAAGTTATAGGTGAAAACTTTAAAAAATTGATTAACTCAGGGATAATAACTATTTTAACTAAACAGCATATACCAAAGCTTATAGCACGTGAATTCGAAAGGGCTTTTCCTAAAAATCCTAAAGATGAATATGTAAAAGCAAGACAAATAAAAAGAAAATTTTATTTACATTTAGGTGATACTAATACAGGGAAAACCTATAATGCTATGGAAGCGCTTAGAAAAGCAAAGAGTGGAATGTACTTGTCTCCATTGAGAATATTAGCTTTAGAAAATTTTGAGAAATTAAATAATTTAGGAGTACCATGTAATTTAGCTACTGGTGAAGAAGAAATATTAAAAGAAGGTGCAAACCATGTTAGTTGTACAATTGAAAAAGCTAATATAAAGAAAATCTGCGATGTAGCAGTTATAGATGAAATACAAATAATAAATGATAACCAAAGAGGTGATGCTTGGAGTAGAGCACTCTTAGGGATGCCAGCTTTTGAAATTCATGTATGTGGTGCTATGAGTAGTAAAAATCTTTTAATAAAAATATTAGAGGATATTGGAGAAGAATATGAAATAAAAGAATATGAAAGGAATACTCCTTTAATAGTTGAAGAAAAAAATTTTACAATTAATGATGTAAAAGAAGGAGATGCATTAGTTTTATTCTCTAAAAAAAGAGTTTTAGAACTTGCACAAACATATTCAAAAAATGGAATTAAGTCAAGTTTGATATATGGAGATTTACCACCAGAAGTTAGAAAAAAGCAATATGAACAGTTTCTAAGTAAGGAAAGTAAGATACTTGTAAGCACAGATGCTATTGGAATGGGTGTTAATTTACCTATTAGAAGAATAGTTTTTATGAATACTAGAAAGTTTGATGGAGAAGAAGTTAGAGATTTAACTTCTCAAGAAGTGAAGCAAATAGCAGGAAGAGCAGGAAGAAAGGGTATATACAATGAAGGCTTTGTAGCTACAGTTACAGGAAATCAAAACTTTATAAAAAGTAAAATAGAAAATAAGGATGATGATATAACATCAGCAGTTATAGGCCCATCAGATGCTATATTAACTATTAAAGGATTATCACTTAAAGAAAAACTAGCTTTATGGAAAGAAAGAAAAGAATCACTAGAGTACTATAGAAAAATGGATATTACTGATTATCTAATAATATTAGATAGAATAAAAAAATATAAATTAAGGGAAGAAGACCAATGGAATTTATTAAAAGTAGCTTTTGATATAACAAAAGATGATTTAATGGAGACATTTCTAAATTATGTAGATGAGGTATTTATTTTAAATTATAAAACATTAACTAAACCTCAATGTTTTACTGGAGCTTTAGATGAGTTAGAGCTTTATTATCAAAAAATAAATATATATTATTCATTTTCTAAGTTGTTTAATTTAACTCTTGATATGGAGTGGGTTACCACTGAAAGATTAAGAGTAAGTGAAGAAATAAACAATATTTTAATATTAATGTAAACAAAAATTGAACTTTCTAATTTATAGGAAAAAAAATGATATAATCGAGTTAAATTAAAGAATATGTATAAAACAGTACGGACATTTACTTGAAAAACATATAAGAAACTAAGATAAAGAATAGTATTTCTATAAGAGGAAAGTCTAGAAAAGATGGGGGACTATAAAAGTACTTATTAAGTAGAATACTAAATAATGAATTAACTAAGGAGGTAACATGTATAAGGATATTAGAGAAAGAAACCAAAGAAAAAAATTAAATAAAATTGCGAGAAAAAGTAAAATAAAACCAACAGGAAAAGTTGGAATAACAGTTAGAAATACTGATATTTTAAAAATAGACTATAAAGATATGTTTATATTAACTTTAGCAATGATTCCTTTCTTTATAGCTTTAAATTGTATATTTGGAATTAGAACTTTTGATATTAAAGTTTTAAATGAAATGAGATATGCATTTACTTTATCTCCTATAGTATCAGCTTTTATAGTGATACCAATAGTTTATTTAGTTATATTTTATTTAAAAAATAAAGATGCAGTTAATAGAAAAAGCTTTTTAAAAGTTGGATTTGGAACAATCATGTTGGTGCTTATCCTTTCAGAGGTAAGAAGATACTTAAGTACTTTAGTATTATTTAGTGTTCCAGGTTATTTTGTTATAACATTAATTGCTTTAGTTACAGTTATTTATTATCTTATTAAGATAAATAAGGTTTTTAGATTTAATAGAATATTAGATTAGAATATGTTTAAATAATAAAAAGAGAGAATATCAAGTAAAAGATATTTCTCTCTTTTTTTAGTACTTTTAAAATACTTGGAATATAAAGAATTTTAAATAATAAGATTCATCTGAGTTCCAAAGTATTGGATGGTCAGAACTTTGAGTTCTACACTCTATTTGTCTTAAAGTTCTTCTAGCATCATGAGCAGCTTCAGCAACTGTCTTTTTTAACAATTCTTCAGTCATGTAATGAGAACATGAGCAAGTTGCAAAATATCCACCCTTTTTAACCATTTTTAATCCTCTTAGGTTAATTTCTTTATAACCTCTAATAGCAGAATTTACTGTGTTTCTAGACTTAGTGAAAGCTGGTGGGTCTAATATTACAACATCAAACTCTCTTCCTTCTCTAGACCAGTCTCCAAGAACATTGAAAGCATTATGACATTCAAATTTAACTACATCTTGAAGTCCATTAAGTTCAGCATTTCTAGTAGCACAATTTACAGCATGTTCTGAAACATCTATACCAAGAACAGATTTAGCACCTGCTATTCCTGCATTTAAAGCAAATGAGCCAGTATGAGTAAAACAATCTAATACTTCTTTGTCTTTACAGATTCTATGAATTGCAGCTCTATTTTCTTTTTGGTCTAAGAAGAAACCAGTTTTTTGACCATTTTCTAAATCAACTATATATTTAACTCCATTTTCAATAATTTCTACATTGGTATCAAAAGGCTCACTAAGGAATCCTTTTACTTGTTCTAAACCTTCAATTTCGCGTGTTTTTATGTCACTTCTTTCATATATGCCCTTAGCTTTATATTCATTAAGAAGTATATCAACAATTATATCTCTATATTTATCCATTCCTAGAGTAGAAATTTGGATAACATAATAATTTTCAAATTTATCAATTGTTAATCCCGGAAGAAAATCAGCTTCACCAAAAATAAATCTGCAAGATGATGTATCTATAACAGTTTTTCTATATTCAAAGGCATCATTAAATCTTTTAAGAAAGAAATCTCTATTTATTTCTTCATCAATATCTCTAGTCATAATTCTTATAGTTATTTTACTTTGGTCATTTATGTAACCTTTCCCTATAAAGTATCCTTTGTGATTATAAACTTCAACTATATCGCCATTTTCATAATCACCATCATATTCATTTATTTCATCAATGTATATCCATGGTCTTCCTTGTTCTGCTCTTTTGTTCTTTCCTTTATGTAAGTAAAATTTACTAGACATAAAAACCTCCTTATGTGAGTTATAACTTTATTTATATGTAATTTAAATTAAGAAATCTTCTTAATATTAAAGTAAATCCCGTAATTTCAAATCATTAATAAGTATAACATATAATAAAAAATTTAATTATTAAATTTGATATCTGTAGTTATAAATGTTTATTTTTTTCCTGAAACATGACGGAATAATTTATTTATATTTTTTACATTTCCATAAACTGTTATCTTATCTGTTTTAGAGAATACATAGTCTATTGATGGAAAATTGATTAATTTATCTCCTTTATCTATGTTTAGAACTTGAATTTCTTGGTCTTTTAATTTGCTTTCTAAAATTGTTTTACCAATAAGGTCACTAGATCCACTAAGGTAAATATCAAATATTCCATATCCTTTTTTTGTAGATATATTTACAAGAATTCTATCATCAAAGTAAGCGCCAAAACGACGTGAACTCTTTATTAATCTTTCTAGATAACCTTCTGCTTTTTCTAATAGTGATGATTTTTGAAAAACATAAACTATGATTATAAAGGCAATTATAGAACCTAGAGTAAAACCTACAGATTCTTTATTTAAAACCATTGTAGATAATATTTTAATTAAGAAAGATATAATAGTTGCTGTACTAGCATAACTAAAAATCATTAACCAAGCAGCTAATTTTCTTCTTACGGGATGTTGAGTTATAGTTTCACTTTCTTTGGTTGTAAATCCCGTTGATGTAAGTAAAGAGATAACTTGAAATCTAGCTTTTTCTATAGGCATTCCAGTAAGTCTAAATAGTATTGTAAAGAAATCAACTATAATTAAGAAAAATGTTATAAATAAAAGAAATGTTAACACTAATACCACGATTAGTAACCTCCTTCTTAGTCATTTGTTTTCAGTTGTTTAACTTATTATACACTAAATATAAAGTATTTTGAGAATCAGAGTAGTTGGAAATTTATAAAATAATCATTAATGAATTGGTTTTGTTTAAATTGAGATATCTATGTTATTATTTAAGTATGCAAATTGATAGTGAAGGATGGATTTTTGTGAATTTAATTACTTTAGAAAATATAAGTAAAAGTTTTTCAGAGAAAGTTTTAATAGATAACATATCTTTAGGAATAAATGATGGTGAAAAAATAGGGATAATAGGAGTTAATGGTGCTGGAAAATCTACATTTTTAAAAGTACTTGCAGGGATTGAAGAACCAGATTCAGGAACTATAATAAAAGGAAATAGAGTGAGAATAGAATATTTATCTCAAAGTCCAGACTATGATGAAAATGCTACCGTAATAGAACAAGTTTTTAAGGGGAATTCTGAAGAAATGAAGGTTCTTGGAGAGTATGAAGAAGCTCTTGAAAGAATAAATTTAGAACCAAATAATGAAGGATTACATAATAGATTAATGAATTTACAGGTAAAGGTTGATGCGTTAAATCTGTGGGATTTAGAGAGTGAGGCTAAAATGGTTCTTACAAAATTAGGAGTAAGTGATTTTACAGCTAAAGTTAAAAACTTATCTGGAGGACAAAGAAAAAGAATTGCTTTAGCTTCAGCACTTATAAAGCCTTGTGAACTTTTAATATTAGATGAGCCTACTAACCACTTAGATAATGAAACTATATCATGGCTTGAGGAATATTTAAATAATAGAAAAGGCTCACTTGTTATGATTACCCATGACAGATATTTCTTAGATAGAGTTACAAATAGAATTTTAGAAATAGATAGAGGCAGAATGTTTAGCTATGAAGGAAATTACTCTATGTTCCTTGAAAAGAAAATGGAAAGGATAGAAATGGAGAGGTCTTCAGAAGCTAAAAGACAAAACCTTTTAAGAAAAGAATTAGCTTGGGTTAGAAGAGGAGCAAAAGCTAGATCAACTAAACAAAAGGCTAGATTAGATAGATTTCATGAATTATCAGAACAGGAAAGCTTTAAGGAATATGAAAATATTGAAATATCCCTTGCAGGAACAAGACTAGGAAAGAAAGTAATAGAATTTCATAATATATCAAAAAGTTTTGGAGATAAAAAGATTATAGAAAACTTTGAATATACTATGGTTAGAAATGATAGAATAGGTATTGTTGGAGATAATGGAGTAGGAAAATCAACACTAATAAAAATGATTGAAGGAAAAATATCTCCAGACAGTGGTGAAATAGTAAAAGGTGAAACTGTTAAGATAGGATGTTTCTCACAAGATAGTGATGAAATGGATTATAATATGAGAGCAATAGACTATATAAAAGAAGTTGCTGAGTACATTCCTACTGCAACAGGGGAAAGAATAACTGCCTCACAAATGTGTGAAAAGTTTTTATTTGATGGAACTATGCAATACACTTTAATAGGAAAATTATCAGGTGGTGAAAGAAGAAGACTTCAATTATTAAGAGTTTTAATGTCAGCTCCTAATGTTCTTTTATTAGATGAGCCTACAAATGATTTAGATATTGAAACATTAAAAATATTAGAGGATTACCTTGATGATTTTAGTGGAGCTGTTATAACAGTATCTCATGATAGATACTTCTTAGATAGAGTTTGTAGAAGAATATTTGCCTATGAAGGAAATGGAAAAGTCAGAGAGTATACAGGAAACTATAGTGATTATTTAATTTTCTTAGAGGCTAATAAAATTGAAAAAAATGATAATACTGAAACTATAGAAAAACCAAAGAAAGAAACTGAAAAGAATTCAGGAAAAAACAATGAAAAGAAATTAAAGTTTTCATATAAAGAACAATTAGAATTTGATAGCATTGAGGATGAGATAGGAAAAATAGAAGAAAAGCTAGAAAAATTAGAAGAAGCAATGGGAGAAAATGCTTCTGATTATTCAAAACTTCAAGAAATTATAGAAGAAAAAGAAAAAACAGAGAAAGAACTAGAATTTAAATATGAAAGATGGGAATATTTAAATCAACTAGCAGAAGAAATAGAAAATAACAAGAAAAATAAATAAAATATTTAAAATGGAGATGTATTAAAATTATGATGCATCCCCACTGCCATTTAGATGGCTATATAGGTTCCACATTTGTGACTACTCACCTACGTAAAGAAACTCTAACATTTTTTCTATAACAGTTGCTAAAATTTCCAAACTCACTTCGTTCACACAATGGAAATTTCTTAAGGCAACTTTTTATCAGAAATGAAGAGTTTTTAATTACTAGTTCAATAGTCACAGTATTCTGTACCTATATAGCCATCTCGGCAGATGAAAATGTAATATAAATTTAAAATAAATAAAATTAGAAATATATCTAATTTTATTTATTTTAAATTAGAGAGATGGAACGATTAGGATTTTTATTTCATATAAGATATAGTAAAAAACTAGAATACATTTTCAATAACATAAATATGTATTTTAGTAAAGTACAAAACTATAAAAGAGGTAACTAATATGCAAAAAATAAAATATCCTAAGTTTATAAATATAAAAGATATAGAAAAAATAGAAGATGTAGAAAATCAACGGTTATTTAAATTAACATTACCACTTAAAAATTCAGGGAAGAAAAGAGTTTTAGTTATAACTAGAGCTCCTAAGATAAGTGAGTATAATGGTGAGAATTCAATGACAATTAGAATTATAAAATATATAAAGCGAAATATGGATGAATATTTTAAAGATATAGGATTTATTGATATAGTTTTTCTTTTTCCTATTATAGAATTTGAGTATTCGACTTTAGAAACAGTTTTAGCAATGGAAGGAGAAATGTTCACTGTTGGAAATAATGGCTTTTATCATAATCATAATATAATAAAAAATGATGAGATTATATTTCAATCTATGATAGAAAGTAACTATATAGTATTGGCTTGGGGAGAGGCACCAAGAGGGATTAAGTCAATTTATGATGAGAGAATAAAATATTTATTAAAGGGTTATAAACTTATAAAAATTAATACAGAGGATATTAAAGATTTATATGTGGTAGGAGCTTTAACTACTTATGGATATCCAAAACATTGTCTTGCATGGAGAGAAAGTGATGAATTAGTATCTTTTGATATTTAGACTAAATGGAATATATATGTTTTTTAGATGAAGTATATTTTTAGAAGGGAACAAAAGAAAATATCTAAAAATATTTTTGTTTAAAGCTTTAAAAATAGGTTAAAATCCTTTTAAAGTAAAGGTTGATAAATTGTTAATATAAATAAAAAGTACAAAAATTTATGGAAATTCACTTTAAATAGATGTATAATTTAATTGGAATGTTGGCTAGGGGTGTCATTTTGACTGAGAAATAGATATAAAATCTATTAACCCTCACACCTGATCTGGGTAATACCAGCGTAGGAAAGCACTATAAAGATGAAGATCTAGCTGTATTCTATATGAATACAGCTTTTTATTTTATATCTTATAAAGAAGGCTCCTTAGGCAAAATTTCAAAATTAATAAATATATAAAGGGGACTTTTACAATGGTATATGTAGTAGGGATTATAAGTATTTTGCTAATGTTGTGGTATATTCTAGTTATAAGAAAATATAAATTTACCACAAAATCAATTACAAGAATAGGTGTAACAGTTGCTGTAGCCTTTGTTTTACACTTAATAGTTCTATTTAGGTTACCTCAAGGAGGAACTATAAATTTATTTGCTTTTCTTCCAATTATGTTACTTGGAGCAATGTTTGGAAAAGAGGAAGGACTTACAGCAGGTTTAATATTTGGAGCTTTAGAACTTATAAATGATTCTTATGTTATAAATCCAATTCAATTTTTACTAGATTATAGCCTTGCAGCTATGCCTTTAGGACTAGCTGGAATTTTTGGTAATGATAAAAAGTATAAATTGATTTTAGGTGCTATACTAGCTATAGTTTTAAATATTTTATCACATACAGTGTCAGGTGCTGTTTTCTTTGGAGAATATGCTCCTCCTGGAATGAATGTATGGCTTTATTCAATAATATATAATTTAACTACATCAGGGATTGATGGATTAATGAATATAATAGCACTTGCAGTATTTCCAATGAGTGCAATCATGAAAATTTCTAAAAATAAGTAAAGAATAAAAGGATGTATCTAAATTTTGATACATCCTCTTATTCTTTAACTGCATTATATAGTCACTATTTAAAATAATTTAATTCAATTTTTTATTTTGCTTAATTTACTAAATTATTATCTCCAACCATTATTACCATTTTGAATAATATCAGTTAATCTATCTATATCTTTATTAAGTTCTCTTATTTTAGATAGAGCATTTTTTAATTGTATTTGGCTGCTATTAATCCTATAAGCCATAGCAGATAAGTTTGCTGGTTGTGGAGGTATCTGTGCTGTTGACATAGCCATTAATTCTTTTTCAATAGCATCAAAATTAAGTAATGAATTATCTATCATTTCTGTAGTAAAGCTTATTTTATCAGCTATATGGTCTATATTATTAGCAACATTTCTATTAGTACCATTCCAACTCATATATTGAGTCTGTTCAGTATTATTAAACATAGAATTTCCTCCTTAGTTTTGGATTTTATCTGTTAACTTATCAATAGTATTGGTAGCTACATCTATTCTATCTGTTAATTCATCTATTTGATTAGTATATTTATCAACATCTTTAATATTTTTTTGAACTTCTAATTGATTATCTATGGAAGTAGTAACTTTAGAAGCTATTTCTTGAGTTATTGATCCTAATAAAACTTGAACATGGTCAGGAGCATTTTGTGCTACTTGGTCCATTACCCTATTTAAAAGTGGTTCAATTTGTTGAAGAGTTCTTATAGAATTAGATAATTCTCTTCCACATGAATTTAACTCAGCATCTATTTTATCACAAACTCTATCTATTTCTGATTGAGTTATTTGGTCTATTTCTCTTAATACTTTATCAATTTCATTTCCTAAAACACGAGCGCCTCTTTTACTAACTAATAATGCCATAATAATCCCCTTCCTTATGCAAAAAAAATTAGTCTATTTAAAATTGATTATAACATAGGCAATCCATAAATATTGCAATTATACAGATAGTTAACTTTAATTTATCAATATTTAATATTTAGAAAAAAATTAAATATAATTATAAACATGAAGAAAATTTAAAATAGCAAAAAAAGAAAGGTGAGGGCACCTTTCTTTTTTATATGTTTAGATTTTTAATAGGGAGATACAAAATGTAAATTAAGATTTAATTTTCATTTTATAATAGTAAATACTTAATTTTGAGCTTTTTCAATAAGCTCTTCAATTTTATATTTACATCTAGCACCTTTACAGGAACCTGTACCGGCACCAGTACTTTGTCTTACCTCATCATAGGTGCTAGCACCTTCTGATATGGCATCTTTAATTTTCTTCCTTGAGATTGCTTTACATAAGCAAACTTTAGTGATTTTATCAAGTACTTCTTGATTTAGATTGTTGTTATTTTCCATACATACATTTCTCCTTAAAATGAATTTGAATTTGTTTATGGATAGTTTTTTCTTAACTCATTTTAATATTCAGAAAAACTATGTATTTATAAAGGGAAATGGAATTAATTTGTTATGAGTTAATTATAAGATAACAGATAGAAAAAGTCAACATTGATTTATAAAAAATATTAAAAAACATTTTTTACTATAAAATAATAGCTATTGATTAGAAGGACCAATAGCTATTATATAAGCTTTTAAGCATCTTTTAATGCTGTAATAAACATTTTTATAAAATTTAATAAAATAAATAATATTATTGTAGTGGCAACTACTATTTCAAAATGCCCTACGAATTTTACTATAGTTGATGCTGTGTATAGATTTCTTCCAGCTAAGAATTCACTAAATTTATAAATAGCTAGTACACTTATAGCAAGTGGGAAAGTAAATGTTGCAAAGTTAGGTTTGAATTTATATATTGATAGTTTAAATGCAAAATAATAAACAATTAAAACATTAAATATAGAAGCAAAACCTAAAAAGATTACAAAGTATAAGTTTGCAGTTTTAAACATTGTAATTACTCCTGCAAGTGCTAAGCTACCAGGAGCTGCAATTATGGCACAAGTTGCTATTTTATCCTTATCTACTTTATTAGTAAATATTTTATAAAGCATAACAGGCCATAATATTAGAAAGGCTGTTGTTCCAAAAAGAACCATGAATTTAGCTAATTTATCATAGCCCATTCCTTTACTAGCTAAGCTTCCTGTAATTAAACCAACATATACAACAAACCAACTTGGAATAACTTCAGAAAAATTACGATTATTTAATCTAAAGAATGTATAAGATATTATTAAGCTAAAGTGTAGTATTGCTGCAAAAAGCCATAAAGCACTAGCAAGTTTTGGAGAACTTTTTTGAAAAAATGAAGCTATTAAGAATAAAGACATGTCAATAGTAGGATAAAAGCTTCCTGCCACTGGATTTTTAAGTTCTGCTCCTATTTTTTTAGGAAATAAGGCTAATCTTAAAACCATTAAACTAATCACTATAATAGCTAAAACAATTGATATTGGCTTTAAAAAAGTAACTTTGTTAATAGCCCATGCATTGCTAACTGTAATAAGTCCTAAAACAGTTCCGCAAATTCCTATAGGATAATTCTCTAATTTATCGAGATATTTCTTCATAGGATGATTTTCTATTTTGTTTAGATGTTTTTCCAATATTTCTACCCCCTTAGATTATTGAAAAATAGGTTTTATATGTATATAAATAAAGTGTATTTTCTCTGAGTTAAGTCTCAGTTTGTTACACTATAATTTACTGTATATTAAATTAATAATACTACAAGATAATTCTACTATGTTATAATTTTAACATATGTGATATAAATCACAGAGTAGTATATAGACTGTTACTATAGGGTAAACAATATATAAATAATTTTCATTTTTAAATTTATCAATAAATGAAAAAAACATTTTTTTAGTTATTGATTAAATAAAATCAATAGTATAAAATAAAAGAAGATTTAAATTTAAAAAACTATGAGTAGGAAAAGTACTTAAGATCATCTTTTTCAGAGAGTAGCTGTTTGGTGCAAAGCTATAAAGAACCTTAAAGAAAATCACCTATGAGTTGGAAGGCTGAAAGATTTTTCAATTAAGCTAACCCGTTTGCCAGCGTTAATGGATAGAGTATGTAAGTACTTGAAAATTTAAGCCTTGATATTTTAGGGCTTTAAACCTTAGGTGGTATAGCGAATTTCAACTTCGTCCTTTTGGGATGGAGTTTTTTTATTTTCTCTAAAAGTTTAGAGAAGAGTAAATATAGAGTTCCTTGTAATAGGATTTAGATTGAAGTAAAAAATAATTTCATAGTATGAAAGGAGAAAAACTAATGTACAAAAAAGTTGAACTTACTAGCGGATTCGTTGGTATGGAAAAAGAAATTGCTAATCTTTGGAATAGCAGAAATGTAATTAGAAAAAACTTTGACTTAAACCAAGATGGTGAATATTTCACTTTCTATGATGGACCTCCAACAGCAAATGGTAGACCTCACGTTGGACATATCTTAACAAGGGTTATGAAAGATATAATCCCAAGATATAAAGTTATGAAGGGTTATAAAGTTATAAGAAAAGCAGGATGGGATACTCACGGTCTTCCAGTTGAACTTGAAATTGAGAAGAAATTAGGTATTTCAGGTAAAGAACAAATAGAAGAATACGGTGTAGAAAAGTTTGTTCAAGAATGTAAAGATAGCGTATTTACATATGTAAGTATGTGGGAAAAAATGACTGAACAAATAGGTTACTGGGTTGATATGGATGATCCATATGTAACATACCATAATTCATACATTGAATCAGTATGGTGGGCTTTAAAACAAATGTGGGATAAAGACTTACTATACAAAGGTCATAAGGTTATGCCTTACTGCCCAAGATGTGGAACAGCATTATCATCACACGAAGTTTCACAAGGATATAAAGATGTTAAAGACTTAACTGCTATAGCTAAGTTCAAAGTTAAAGGTGAAGAAAACAAATATATCTTAGCTTGGACAACAACTCCTTGGACATTACCTTCAAACGTAGCTTTATGTATAAATAAAGCATACACTTATGTTGAAGCTAAAGTTGGAGAAGAAACTTTAATTCTTGCTAAAGACTTAGTAGAAAAAGTTTTAGGAGAAGAAGCTGAAATAGTTAGAGAATTTAACGGTTCAAAATTACTTGGAACTAAATATGAGCAATTATTACCATTCCATGCTCCAACTGAAGGAAAAGCTTTCGAAGTTGTTCATGGTGATTACGTAACTTTAACAGATGGTACTGGTATAGTTCATATAGCACCTGCTTATGGTGAAGATGATAACTTAATCGGTAAGAAAAATGGTTTAGCATTCATAAACTTAGTTGATACTCAAGGAAGATTTGTAGACGAAGTTACTCCATGGGCTGGAAAGTTAGTTAAGAAATGTGACCAAGAAATAGTAGATTACTTAAAAGAAAGAAATCTATTATTAAAAGCTGAAAAGCATACTCACTCATATCCACACTGTTGGAGATGTGACACACCACTTCTTTACTATCCAAGAGCAAGCTGGTTTGTTGCTATGAGTACTTTAAGAGACAATCTTTTAGAGAACAATAATAAGATAAACTGGTTACCAGATAACATAAGAACAGGTAGATTCGGTAAGTTCTTAGAAAATGTTATTGACTGGGGAATCTCAAGAGATAGATATTGGGGAACTCCACTTCCAATTTGGGAATGTGAATGTGGTCACAGAGATTGTGTTGGAAGCATAGAAGAATTAAAAACTAAGGGTGTAAATGTACCAGAAGATATAGAATTACACAAACCTTATATAGATAATGTTCATTTAACTTGTGAAAAATGTGGAAAGGAAATGACAAGAGTTAAAGAAGTTATTGACTGTTGGTTCGATTCAGGGTCAATGCCATTTGCTCAACTTCACTATCCATTTGAAAATAAAGAGTTATTTGAACAAAACTACCCAGCTCAATTTATATCAGAAGCTGTTGACCAAACAAGAGGATGGTTCTATACATTATTAGCAATTTCAACTGCTATATTTGATAGAAATCCATTTGAAAACTGTATAGTTTTAGGTCACGTTCTTGATAAGAAGGGCTTAAAAATGTCAAAATCTAAGGGTAACGTAGTTGACCCATTTGATGTATTAAATTCAGTAGGAGCAGATGCTACAAGATGGCATTTCTATACCGCTAGTGCACCATGGTTACCAACTAGATTCTCAGTAGATGACGTTGCAGAAGCACAAAGAAAGTTCTTAGGAACTCTATGGAATGTTTACTCATTCTACGTTCTTTATGCTGATATAGATAACTTCAATCCATATGATTACAAAGATTTCGTATCAGAAAATGTTATGGATAAATGGATGTTATCAAAACTTAATACTTTAATTAAGGATGTTGATGCATCACTTGAAACTTATGATATAACTAAAGCTGCTCTTATGATAGAAGACTTTACAGATGAGTTATCAAACTGGTATGTAAGAAGAAATAGAGCTAGATATTGGTCAGAAGAATTAACTGATGATAAGATAGGTGCTTATGTGACACTTCATAAAGTATTAGTTACTTTATCAAAGGTTGCTGCTCCATTTGTACCATTTATCACAGAAGAAATATACCAAAACTTAGTTGTTGGATTAGATAAGGATGCTGAAGAAAGTATTCACTTATGTAAATGGCCAACAGTTGATGAAAGTGCTATTAACCCAGAACTTGAAAGAGAAATGGATTTAGCATACAAAATAGTTAAACTTGGTAGAAGTGCAAGAAATGCTGCTAACATCAAGAATAGACAGCCACTTTCAAAATTATCAATTTCAACTACAGCTCTTCCAGAGTACTACGGTGCAATCATAAGAGATGAGTTAAATGTTAAGGAAGTTGAATTTGGTGCTGACGTTTCTAAGTATGTTAACTTTGAAATCAAGCCTAACTTACCTGTTTTAGGTAAAGCTTATGGTAAGTTAATACCAGGAATAAGAAAAGAAATTGCTGTAAGAAATCAAATGGAATTAGCTCAAAAAATTAGTGCTGGAAATGTTGAAGTAATCAATGTTGATGGAACTAAAATAGAGTTAAATTCAGAAAGTATCTTAGTAACAATGCAAGGATTAGAAGGATTTGCATTTGCTGGTGAAGGTTCAATAGGTGTTGTTTTAGATGAAACAATAACTGAAGAATTAAAAGAAGAAGGATACGTTAGAGAAATGATTTCAAAAATCCAAAATGCAAGAAAAGAAAGTGGATTTGAAGTTGCAGACAAAATAAATCTTTATGTATCAGGAAACGAAATGCTTGAAGGCGTAATCAAGAAATTCGAAGATATAATTAAGAGAGAAACATTAACAGAAGAAGTTAGATATAATGAAGGAACTTCAATGACTGAAGTAACTATCAATGGTGAAAAACTTCAAATGGCTGTTGAAAAAAGATAATAGTAAATTTAATACGGAGAAGACTTAATCTCCAATGAAGAATATAAAAAAGCTAGAGAAGGTATTACTTCTCTAGCTTTTTATGTAGAAGTTACTTCTCAATTAGTTCACTAGAATTTTTATAATTTTTGAATTTAGAAAAGCCACCCTCAAGATGATATAAATCAGAAAAACCATTATTCTCAAGAATTTCTGAAGCTTGAACACTCCTAAAGCCCTTTTCGCAGTAAACTAATACTGGTTTATCTTCATATTCTATTATGTCATCATCACTGATAGCTAATTTAGCTAAAGGCAGTGAGTAAGCTCCCTTTATATGACCTTCTTTAAATTCTTCTTTTGTTCTCACATCTAATATAAATAAATCTTTTTCAGATTTTATAAGTTCACAAACTTCATTTAATTCTAAGTTTTTCAATGTTAGCACCTCCATTTAAAAGTAAAGATTAATTTTAAAAATATTTACTATGTTAATTGTAACATTTAATAAAATTTTGTGTTAAAAGTATTTTGGTTTAGAAGAAAAAAAGATGATTAATTGTATATAAAATAAGAGAATAAACATAGTTGTTAAAATTATTTTATTATGATAAAAAGCATTATATAAGTGAAAACTTATTGAAAAAGTCATATTAATTTCATATAATTAATTTAAGATAGATAAGGTAAAGTGTTGAGTTTATTGCATTTGGGCTTACTGAACAGTAAAATCAAACTTAATTCAGTTGTAGTTTCTAAATATTGTTTTATTTAAGCTATACTTATCATAAGTACAGTTTTATAGTCTACTGCTGAATTTTATTTTTTTAAGTTCAATAGTGAAAGTATGTAGCTTGGAAAAAGTAAATCCAAGGAAATATATACTTGTAATTAAGTAAAATTATCTAGTGATAGCACAAACAATATTTTTGTATTATCTGATAAAATAAAGATTGTAGGAGATGGTAAGAGATGGCGACTTCAATTAAAGACGTTGCTAAAGAAGCAGGTGTTTCAATAGCAACGGTATCAAGAGTACTTAATGACATAGACGTTGTAAATGAAGAAACTAAGAAAAAGGTTTTAGAAGCTATAGAAAAATTAGGATATAGACCTAATATAGTAGCAAGAAGTTTAAAAACTCAAAGAACTAGAACTATAGGTGTAGTTGTACCTGATATATCAAGTCAATTATATCCTGAAATAGTTAGAGGAGCTGAGGACGTTGCAAACATATACAAATATAATGTAATGCTTTGTAATTCAGATTTTGATTTGGAGAAAGAAAAAGAGTATTTAAGAGTGCTTAAGGAAAAAATGGTTGATGGTGTAATTTATATGAGTTCATCACTAGAAGAAGATACTTTAAATCTTATAAATGAGTTAGATATAAAGACAATTCTTGTTGAAACAAGTGATAAAGAAGGAGCACTACCAAGTGTTACAATAGATAATGTCAAAGCTAGCTACGATGCAACAAAGTATGTTATAGATAAGGGAAGAAAAAATATTGCCTTCATAGGAATTGAAAAAGGTGAAAAAAATGCTTGGGGAATGAGATATGAAGGATATGAAAATGCATTAAAAGATAATAACATAGAGTGTAAAGAATCTATGTGTTATTTTAGAAACTTAAAGCCGAAGAGTGGATATGAAGGAATTAAGGAAATACTTCATAGAGGAGAAAAAGTAGATGGAGTTGTTTGTGCTTCAGATGAAATTGCAATGGGTGTAATGAATGCATTAAGAGAAGAAGGGCTAAGAGTTCCAGAAGATGTTTCAGTTATTGGATTTAATAATATTGAATTATCTAAAAATTTCTACCCAAGAATAACAACTATAGCACAACCAATGTATGATATGGGATCAGTTGCCATGAGAATGTTAATAAAATTATTAGGTAATCAAGAACTTGATAAAGAATATTTTGAATTACCTTATGAACTTATTGAAAGAGAAAGTTGTTAAATTTTTAATCTAAAATAAGATAATTAAAAGGACTATCTTAAAGGGAAATAAAATTCCACTTTGGAGATAGTCTTTTTGTATTTAAGTAGCATAATATCATTCAAGCTTATTTAGACCTTTGTTATAAATAATAAATAGTTTTGCTATAGAAGTATATTAATAAATAGAAGTATATTAATAAATGGAAAATTAATTGCTAATAAATTGAAACAAAGTCTAATTTCATAAATTAATTTGATATTATATAAGTAAGAATTTATAAAAAATTAAAATCAAATGAAAAAGTTATTAAGGGGGCATTAAGATGAAAAATGTAAAAACAGCTAATTTAATGAATAGGTGTTTACAAGGGAAGATGTCAGTTAAAGAACATTTCAGTGTAGTTTTTAATTTGTTTAAGACCAATTTAAAAGATATTTTTATAATAGGATTTTTATTTGCTTTACCTATAGCTTTAATGACAATGATAGGCTTTAGGGGGATAATAGCCAATTTGATTAATATATTCTGCACAGCTATTTCTATGGCTGCTATTACAATTTTAATTGATAGAAGGGCAAAAGGTGAAGAGATAGGATGGAAAGGTGCCATTAAAAAGACTTTCAGTAATCCAATATTAGCTATAAGTGCATTTTTAATGCAAAGTTTATTAATAAATATTGTAACTATGTTTGGTGGTGGATTCATAGCTACACTTTTTGGAAGTCTTGTAATGTTGAATATCCAATTTGCTGTTTTATCTGGTATGGATATGATTGGAAGTACAAAAGCAAGTTTTAGTATAGTTTCAAAAAATTTAGTTGATGTTTTAATAAAAAATATATTATTAAATTTTGTTATTTCTCTTCCAACAGCTTTAGTAATGTGTTTAATTACTGGATTAACGGGAGTAAAGCAAATAAATCAAGGTTTTTTTGCTATTGTTTTATTAGTATCAGGAATATTTACAACAATAAGTGTAATAGCATCAGTAGTATTTTATTATAATTTACCTACTGTGAACAATAATAGAGCATAGTAAATTTAAAAAGTTTGGTATTTAAATTAGGACTATATTAAAAAAAGAATATAGTCCTAATTTTTTTATAATAAATTTAGTGGATGACACATTATAAAAAAGGGGGACAAATTAATGGATAAACAAAAGGAGCTTGGGGAAGGTTCCGTTATAAAATTACTTACAAAATATTCAGTACCAGCTATTATAGCTATGATGGTTAATTCCCTTTATACAATTATTGATAGGATGTTTATAGGACGTATTCCAGGGGTAGGTTCAATAGCCATGAGCGGAGTTGGTATAACTATGCCAATAGTCTATGTTATTCTAGGATTAGGAATGTTAGTTGGAGTTGGGACAGCAGCATCTATATCTATTAAACTAGGTCAGGGAAAAAAGAAGGTAGCTGAAAAGTTATTAGGAAATGCTTTGACTTTATCTTTAATTATTAGTGTTATAGTTACTGTTTTAGGAATTATGTTTTCAAAAAATATTCTGTTGTTATTTGGCGCAAGTAGTAGTGTTATTGGTTATGCTGATGAATTTATAAAAATAATATTAATTGGAACTGTATTTAATTTAGTTGGGTTTTCATTAAATCAAAGTATCAGATCAGATGGAAGTCCTAAGGTAGCTATGACAACAATGCTTATAGGTTGTGGATTAAATATAGCTTTAGATCCATTATTTATATTTGTTTTTAAATGGGGAATACAAGGTGCTGCGTTGGCAACAATTTTATCTCAAGCTGTATCTGCGGTATGTGTATTATATTATTTTACAAAGGGGTCATCAAATTTAAAAATAAAAAAGGAAACTTTAAAGTTAGAAAAGCCTTTAGTACTTGGTATATTTGCTATAGGAATGGCACCATGTGCTATGCAAATGGCAGCAAGTCTTGTTCAAGTTGTATCTAACAGAGCTTTAATAACTTATGGTGGTGACTTAGCAGCTGGAGCAATGGCTATAATCTCATCAGTAGGAATGATATTCTTGATGCCTATCTTTGGAATGAATCAAGGTTCACAACCTATAATTGGTTATAATTATGGAGCAAAAAAATATAAAAGGGTAAAGCAAACACTCATTTATGCAATTATAGCAGCTACTATTGTTGTAGCAATTGGAGGAGTGCTAATTCAGTTATTCCCAGAGATAGCTATAAAAATATTTAATGACGATCCAAAATTAATAGAAATAGGAGTAAGTGG
Source organism: uncultured Sarcina sp. (assembly GCA_963557775.1). Lineage (GTDB taxonomy): Bacteria > Bacillota > Clostridia > Clostridiales > Clostridiaceae > Sarcina. The sequence continues at coordinate 47,759 of CAUWDH010000002.1, read as the reverse complement.
TATAAAAATATATTTAGCAATGCTTCCTGTAATAGGATTTCAAGCTATAAGCACAAACTATTTCCAAGCTGTTGGAAAGGCAAAAACATCAATGTTTTTAAGTCTTTTAAGACAAGTTATATTGTTAATTCCACTATTAATAATATTACCAAAATATTTTGGGTTAACAGGAGTGTGGCTTGCAGGACCAACTTCAGACTTACTTTCATCAATGATAACAGGAATTTTTATAACAAGAGAAATGAAGTTGTTAGAAGGTGTAGAAAAGGAAGAATTAGTAGCTTAATAAAAATAAAGGTGATGTATCATAATTAAAGATACATCACCTTTTCTTTATATAATTGAATATAATTGCAAAATGAAAAAATTTCTTCACTTTAAATTTTCAATTCTATATTATTCCTTCTTCTTTTAGTACTAATTCTAATTCTTTTACTTTTTTAGTTAGAGATACAAACTTTTCCTTAAGTAAATCAGTTGATAAATTTTCATTATCAATGCTACTTTCTAGGTCCTCAATTGTTTTAATTGCGTCATCTATATCTGCTTGAGCTAGCTTTAATTTGTTTTCGTCCATCTTTTAATCTCCTTTGATAGTTAAACTTAAATTAAATTACTATTTTATTTTATGTTATCACTACTAATTGGAGAGTGCAAGGCATATATTATACAAAAAGAAAACATGTTAAGGAGATTAGAAATGATAAATTACATATGGTTTGGAATTATAGTGATTGGTGTAATAGTAGGGCTCTTTACAGGTCAAGGACCAACTATATCAAGTGGAATTATGTCATCGGCAGAAGGAACAACAAAATTCATAATTTCTTTAGCTGGGATGATGTGTTTTTGGTGTGGAGTAATGAAGATAGCAGAAAAAAGTGGATTAACTTCAAAATTAGCCAAGGTATTGAAGCCCATATTAAAGCTTCTTTTCAAGGAAGCAGGAAAAAGTGATGAAGCTTTAGGTGCGATTGTTATGAACTTAACTGCTAATATGTTTGGATTAGCTAATGCAGCAACCCCTTTTGGAATAAAAGCAATGGAGGAACTTGATAAAATTAATGATAAAAAAGGAAGAGCATCTAATGACATGGCTTTGTTCTTAGTTATGAATGCGGCGTGCATTCAATTTATTCCATCAACAGTTATAGCAATAAGAGCTGCAGCAGGATCAAGTACACCAGCATCTATAGTTCCAGCAGCTATAATATCAACTGCTGTAGCAGCACTTTCTGGAATAATAATATGTAAAATACTACAAAAATATTTTTAGGAGAAAAAAATATGAATTATATTACTAACAGTTTAATACCAATAATATTAGTTATTATAGTTTTTTATGGAATGATAAAAGGGAAAAAGGTTTATGAATGGTTCTTAGAGGGAGCAAAAGAAGGATTATCTGTTTGTATGAGGATTTTTCCATCGCTATTAGCTATGTTAGTTGCTGTAAGGATACTTAGAGATTCAAATGTATTAGGATATATAAATAATTTTTTAGAGCCCATTGTTGGATTAATAGGATTACCAGCACAATTAGTTCCTTTAGTTTTAATAAAGCCTTTGTCTGGAAGTGGTGCTTTAGGCATATTTACAGATATCCTCAATACAGTAGGACCTGATACTAGAACTGGATTAATTGCTTCTGTTTTCATGGGAACTACAGAAACTATTTTTTATACTATCACCATTTATTTTGGAGCAGTGGGAATAAAAAAAATAAGACACACTCTTTGGTCTGCGATAATGGCTGATCTGATTGCCTTGATAATGGCAATAACAATGGTAGGAGTTTTCTTTAATAAATAAAAAACTGCCTCAAAGTGAGCGTAATTTCATTTTGAGGCAGTATTCTAATTAATGTGTAAAACCAAATGCTCCAGTTCTTTCTCTTTTATTACTTAATTCATCAACGGCAGTTTTAAAATCTGATAAAAATGATTCAGCAAGGTTTTTACCCATATCAGCTCTACAAACTATACGTTGTATTAAGGTTTCTTCAAGATTAGCTGGAAGTGGATAAGCAGGTACTTGCCATCCTCTCATTAATAATCTATCAGCTAAATCATATAGAGTCCAATTTACATTGGCATCATCCTTTAATTTATAACAAACTATAGGAAGATTTTCTCCATCATTATATATTTCAAACAAGTCTAATTTTTCAATTTCTCTAGATAAAAACATGGCAACATCTTTGGTTCTTTCATGAATTCTTTTATATCCATTAAATCCAAAACGGACAAAATTGTAATATTGACCAATGATTTGACTAGCAGACCTAGAAAAATTTATAGCTATAGTTGGGAGTTTTCCACCTAAATAACTAACTTCAAATATTAATTCTTCAGGTAGGAATTTTCTATCTCTCCATATTACCCATCCTATTCCTGGATAAACTAATCCATATTTATGACCAGAGGTACTTATTGAAATAACATTATTTAATCTAAAATCCCAAGGTAGCTCTGGATTTACAAAAGGTGTAAATAAACCACCTGATGCAGCATCTATGTGAAGATATAATTTTTGCTCATGAGTTTTATTGAATTCTTCACAGATTTTATCTAAAGCTTCTATATCATCAAATTTACCTGTATAAGTTATTCCAAGAAGTCCTACTATACCTATAGTATAATCATCTACATAATCTAAAACATGTTTAGGATCTATACACATATTTTCTTTTGTCATAGGAATTTCTCTTAATTCAATGTCTAGATAAACACAAAGTTTTTCCCAACAAACTTGAAAACCAGATGTTATTATTAAATTAGGTTTTTGTTTTGTTAAATCAAGACCTAATTTTTCAGCTCTATGTCTCCAAGCAAACTTCATTGCCATTCCACCAAGCATACAGGCTTCAGAAGAACCTACAGTAGAAGTACCTATATAATTTTCAGATTTATTAGCATTCCATAAATCAGCAACTATATCTACACATCTTTGCTCAATAGCAGCAGTTTGTGCATATTCAGATTTATCTATGGCATTCTTATCGAAGGTTTCTGACATTATTTTTGTAGCTTCGTCTTCCATGTAAGTTTGGCAAAAGGTAGCTAGATTTAGCCTAGAATTTCCTTCATTTAAAAGTTCATCCTTTATTAATCTATAAGCTATTTGAGGATTCATAGAATCATTATTTAATTTTTCTTTAGGTAATGAAATATCACTTTCGAAGCTCCCAAATATAGGTGATGATGATATGTTTTTAATCTCAATTTCTAAATTATCTTCTGTAAACATAAAAAGTCCTCCTAAAATTAAGTCTACGTTTATTTAAATATACTTTTAAAACTTAGAGAATAGCTTTCAATAAGATACTTTTTTACTAGTGGCAATTTAATTAATAGGAAAAGTCAATATAGATTTTCTCTAGTAATTAAACTCCAGTTAAGGGGGAGATATATTAAAAGTAAAGTATATTTTAAATTATATAATTATGAAAAAAATTTACAAATTAATTTAAATAGTAAAAGATAAGAAAAATAAATTTAAAGTATAAAAGTTATTAACTTATGGGCAAAATCATTATTATTTTAGTTGAGAAATAATGAATAAAAAATTATATAAGGAATATAAGCAAAAGATTGTTAAGGGAAGAATTATCATCTGTTAACTAAATATTAAGAGAAGAATAAAAATTTAACAAATTTGAAGGTAGATATAATCACGAAGAAAAGGTTTTCTTAAATTTTATTTAATAAACAAAGAAGAATAAGTTACGTATTATGTTACAAAAAACAAAAAAATATAAAAATTCTGAAAATTCGACAAAGAATAATTGACGTAAAAGAAAAAAGTATGTTAAAATATTATCAAAGATTAAATTGATTTTAATAAAAAAAGAATTTATGACAATTAAATTTGTTACTTAGCAAAATTATTATTGCATTTTATAGAATAAATTTTAAGAAAGGGGTTATATTTTTGATATTTCTATAATATTAAATTTATAACTAAAAAGGTGGTATTTTTTATGACGGTGAAAAAAGTTACAAATATAGAAGAATTAAATGCAAAATTTGAAGAAGTAAGAGCAGCTCAAAAAGAATTTGCTACCTTTACTCAAGAGCAAGTTGATAAAATATTCAAAGCAGCAGCTATGGCAGCAAACCAAGCTAGAATTACTTTAGCTAAACAAGCAGTAGCTGAATCAGGAATGGGAATTGTTGAAGACAAAATCATCAAGAACCAATTTGCATCAGAATATATATACAATAAATATAAAGATGAAAAAACTTGTGGAGTTATAGAAAAGGATGAAGCTTTTGGTTTAACAAAAATAGCTGAGCCAATAGGGGTTGTAGCTGCAATAGTACCAACTACAAATCCAACTTCAACAGCTATATTTAAAGCTTTAATATCTCTTAAAACAAGAAACGGAATAATCTTCTCACCACATCCAAGAGCTAAGGGAGCTACAATAGCAGCAGCTAAAGTTGTTTTAGATGCAGCAGTAGCAGCAGGAGCTCCAAAAGGAATCATTGGATGGATAGATGAACCATCAATAGAATTATCACAAATAGTAATGGCAGAAGCTGATATTATATTAGCAACAGGTGGACCAGGAATGGTTAAAGCTGCATACTCATCAGGAAAACCAGCAATTGGTGTTGGAGCAGGTAATACACCAGCTATATTTGATTCAAGCTGTGATGTAAAAATGGCTGTAAGTTCAGTTTTATTATCAAAAACTTTTGATAATGGAGTAATCTGTGCTTCAGAGCAATCAATATTAGTAGATGAGTCAATTTATAACGAAGTTAGAAAAGAATTAGAATATAGAGGAGCTTACATTTTAAAACCAGCAGAAGTTGAAAAAGTAAGAAAAACTATTTTAATAAATGGTGCTTTAAATGCTAAAATAGTTGGACAACCAGCTCATAAAATAGCTGAATTAGCAGGAGTAAAAGTTCCTGTAACTGCTAAAGTTTTAGTAGGAGAAGTTACTTCAGTAGAATTAGAAGAAGAATTCTCACATGAAAAATTATCACCAGTTTTAGCTATGTACAAAACTAAAAACTTTGATGAAGCTTTAAGAAAAGCTGAAAGATTAGTAGAATTAGGTGGATATGGACATACTTCAGTTTTATATGTAGATGCAAGATTACACCCAGAAAAAGTTGCTAAATTTAGTGCAGCAATGAAAACAGGAAGAACATTAATAAACACTCCATCAACTCAAGGTGGTATAGGTGATTTATACAACTTTAAATTAGCTCCATCATTAACACTTGGATGCGGGTCATGGGGAGGAAACTCAGTTTCAGAAAACGTTGGTCCAAAACATCTTATAAACATCAAGAGTGTTGCTGAGAGGAGAGAAAATATGCTTTGGTTTAGAGTTCCAGAAAAAGTTTACTTCAAGTACGGTTCATTAGGAGTAGGTTTAAAAGACCTTAAAGAAGAAGGTAGAAAGAAAGCATTTATCGTAACTGATAGCGTTTTAGCATCATTAGGATATGTAGATAAAATAACTAAGACTTTAGATGAAATAGGAATGGATTATAGAATATTCAGTTCTGTAACACCAGACCCAACATTATCAGTAGCTAAAAAAGGTGCTGAATTAATGAGAGAGTACGAACCAGACGCTATAATAGCTCTAGGTGGTGGATCACCAATGGATGCTGCTAAGATTATGTGGGTTATGTACGAGCACCCAGAAGTTGAATTTGAAGATTTAGCAATGAACTTCGTGGATATAAGAAAGAGAATATACAAATTCCCTAAAATGGGAGAAAAGGCTACATTAGTATGTGTACCAACATCAGCAGGTACTGGTTCAGAGGTAACACCTTTTGCAATCATAACTGATGATGCAATAAACAAAAAATATCCATTAGCAGATTATGAGTTACTTCCAAAGATGGCTATCATTGATGCTGAATTAATGATGAACATGCCAAAAGGATTAACTGCTGCATCAGGAGTTGACGTATTAACTCATGCAATAGAAGCTTATGTATCAGTAATGGCTACAGATATGACAAATGGTATGGCTTTAGAAGCTATTAAAACAGTATTTGAATACTTACCAAGAGCTTATGAAAATGGAGCAATTGATGTTGAAGCTAGAGAAAAAATGGCTCATGCATCAACTATGGCTGGTATAGCATTTGCAAATGCATTCCTAGGAGTATGTCACTCAATGGCACATAAATTAGGATCAAACCATCATGTAGTTCATGGTATGGCTAATGCTATGTTATTAAACCATACAATTAAGTTTAACTCAGAAGAAGCTCCAACTAAGCAAGCTGCATTCTCACAATACAAATATCCAAATGCTAAGAGAAGATATGCTCATATAGCTGAATATATTGGATTAAAAGGTAAGAATGATGATGAATTAGTAGATGCATTAATAAATGCAATTTCTGAATTAAATGCTAAGGTAAATATACCGAAATCAATAGCTGAATATGGTGTAAGCAAAGAAGCATTCTATGCTTCATTAGACCAAATGGCTGAGGATGCATTTGATGACCAATGTACAGGTGCAAACCCAAGATACCCATTAATAAGTGAAATTAAACAAATGTATATCAATGCATTTGAAGGAACAGTTAAAAGAGTATAATTAATTTTAAAATAAATAGATTGAAGTAAAAAATAAGAGGATGTATCGAATTACAGACACATCCTCTTTGTATTTTATCTAGCTATATAGGTTCATCATTAGTCACAGTATTTTGTACCTATATAGCTATGTCAGTAGATGAAAAAATATGTTTTAATTTTGGGATATTAAATATTAGAGTGGAGTTATTGTTAAAAAAAATACATACTTAAAAGGGAAAATGTATAAGAAAATAGATTTTAAACATGAATATAATAAAATTATTTTAAATAGTAAAGGTTTTCTTTATTTAAATTAAAAAAATAGATGTAATAAAGTTAATTTTATAATATTAAAATAGACTTTTTTGTAAGAAAGTTCTAAAGATATAATTAAACATTGACTTTTTTTTAACGAGTATGTTAAAATATTATCAAAGATAGGAATTCAATTTTAAATGAATTTGTTATTTCGCAAAGTTATTCTTGCATTTATAGAATAGATTTTAAGAAAGGAATTATAGGTTCTAAGCTTTATGATAGGTCTAGTGTTTAGAAGTTGTAATTGAAAGGTGATATTTTTATGAAGGTGAAAAAAGTTACAAATGTAGAAGAATTAAATGCAAAATTAGAAGAAGTAAGAGCAGCTCAAAAAGAATTTGCTACCTTTACTCAAGAGCAAGTTGATAAAATATTCAAAGCAGCAGCTATGGCAGCAAACCAAGCTAGAATTACTTTAGCTAAACAAGCAGTAGCTGAATCAGGAATGGGAATTGTTGAAGACAAAATCATCAAGAACCAATTTGCATCAGAATATATATACAATAAATATAAAGATGAAAAAACTTGTGGAGTTATAGAAAAGGATGAAGCTTTTGGTTTAACAAAAATAGCTGAGCCAATAGGGGTTGTAGCTGCAATAGTACCAACTACAAATCCAACTTCAACAGCTATATTTAAAGCTTTAATATCTCTTAAAACAAGAAACGGAATAATCTTCTCACCACATCCAAGAGCTAAGGGAGCTACAATAGCAGCAGCTAAAGTTGTTTTAGATGCAGCAGTAGCAGCAGGAGCTCCAAAAGGAATCATTGGATGGATAGATGAACCATCAATAGAATTATCACAAATAGTAATGGCAGAAGCTGATATTATATTAGCAACAGGTGGACCAGGAATGGTTAAAGCTGCATACTCATCAGGAAAACCAGCAATTGGTGTTGGAGCAGGTAATACACCAGCTATATTTGATTCAAGCTGTGATGTAAAAATGGCTGTAAGTTCAGTTTTATTATCAAAAACTTTTGATAATGGAGTAATCTGTGCTTCAGAGCAATCAATATTAGTAGATGAGTCAATTTATAACGAAGTTAGAAAAGAATTAGAATATAGAGGAGCTTACATTTTAAAACCAGCAGAAGTTGAAAAAGTAAGAAAAACTATTTTAATAAATGGTGCTTTAAATGCTAAAATAGTTGGACAACCAGCTCATAAAATAGCTGAATTAGCAGGAGTAAAAGTTCCTGTAACTGCTAAAGTTTTAGTAGGAGAAGTTACTTCAGTAGAATTAGAAGAAGAATTCTCACATGAAAAATTATCACCAGTTTTAGCTATGTACAAAACTAAAAACTTTGATGAAGCTTTAAGAAAAGCTGAAAGATTAGTAGAATTAGGTGGATATGGACATACTTCAGTTTTATATGTAGATGCAAGATTACACCCAGAAAAAGTTGCTAAATTTAGTGCAGCAATGAAAACAGGAAGAACATTAATAAACACTCCATCAACTCAAGGTGGTATAGGTGATTTATACAACTTTAAATTAGCTCCATCATTAACACTTGGATGCGGGTCATGGGGAGGAAACTCAGTTTCAGAAAACGTTGGTCCAAAACATCTTATAAACATCAAGAGTGTTGCTGAGAGGAGAGAAAATATGCTTTGGTTTAGAGTTCCAGAAAAAGTTTACTTCAAGTACGGTTCATTAGGAGTAGGTTTAAAAGACCTTAAAGAAGAAGGTAGAAAGAAAGCATTTATCGTAACTGATAGCGTTTTAGCATCATTAGGATATGTAGATAAAATAACTAAGACTTTAGATGAAATAGGAATGGATTATAGAATATTCAGTTCTGTAACACCAGACCCAACATTATCAGTAGCTAAAAAAGGTGCTGAATTAATGAGAGAGTACGAACCAGACGCTATAATAGCTCTAGGTGGTGGATCACCAATGGATGCTGCTAAGATTATGTGGGTTATGTACGAGCACCCAGAAGTTGAATTTGAAGATTTAGCAATGAACTTCGTGGATATAAGAAAGAGAATATACAAATTCCCTAAAATGGGAGAAAAGGCTACATTAGTATGTGTACCAACATCAGCAGGTACTGGTTCAGAGGTAACACCTTTTGCAATCATAACTGATGATGCAATAAACAAAAAATATCCATTAGCAGATTATGAGTTACTTCCAAAGATGGCTATCATTGATGCTGAATTAATGATGAACATGCCAAAAGGATTAACTGCTGCATCAGGAGTTGACGTATTAACTCATGCAATAGAAGCTTATGTATCAGTAATGGCTACAGATATGACAAATGGTATGGCTTTAGAAGCTATTAAAACAGTATTTGAATACTTACCAAGAGCTTATGAAAATGGAGCAATTGATGTTGAAGCTAGAGAAAAAATGGCTCATGCATCAACTATGGCTGGTATAGCATTTGCAAATGCATTCCTAGGAGTATGTCACTCAATGGCACATAAATTAGGATCAAACCACCATGTTGTTCATGGTATTGCTAATGCTATGTTATTAAATCATACAATTAGATTTAATGCTACTGATGCACCAACAAAACAAGCTGCATTCTCACAATATAAATATCCAAATGCTAAGAGAAGATATGCTCATATAGCTGAATATCTTGGATTAAAAGGTAAGAATGATGACGAATTAGTAGATGCATTAATGAATGCAATTTCTGAATTAAATGTTAAGGTAAATATACCAAAATCAATAGCTGAATATGGTGTAAGCAAAGAAGCATTCTATGCTTCATTAGATAAAATGGCTGAGGATGCATTTGACGATCAATGTACAGGTGCAAACCCAAGATACCCATTAATAAGTGAAGTTAAACAAATGTACATCAATGCATTTGAAGGAACAGTTAAAAAATTCTAATAAGAATTATAAAAAGTTCTAATGAAGAATCCCAAGCTTAGGCTTGGGGTTTTTTTGTTAAAAATAATAATTTTCATCATAATATGCTTACTTAGAAGTTAAAGGAGTTTCTTTACTATTGTTGTGATATAATTAGTAGTAATAACACAGATTAGGAGGAAATGTCTATGGATAATAAAGTATTCAAGAGTAATAGAAAAAGATTTATTGACATGATAGAGGATAATTCAGTTGCAGTATTTTTAGCTGGGGAGGCTAAATTTAAGAGTGCTGATGAAAAATATCCTTTTACACCTAATAGAAACTTTTATTACTTAACAGGTATAGATGAAGAAAAAGATATTCTTTTAATGTCAAAAATAAATGGTGAAGTAGATGTTAAGTTATTCATCCAAGAACCTGATGAAATTATGGCTAAGTGGGTTGGTGCAACTTATACTGATGAAGAAGCAGAAGAGCTATCAGCTATAGAAAACATAGATTACTTAGGTTCATTTGATAGTGAATTAAATAGATTACTAACATCAGGAGATATTGAAAATATTTATTTAGATTTAGAGAGAAGAGCATATAATGAGGAAGATAGACCTGCTCAAAAATTTGGTAGAAATATAAGTAAGAGATATTTAAATATAAATATTAAAGATGCTTATGGATTAGTTTCAGAATTAAGACTTGTTAAATCTAAAGAAGAAATTGCTGAAATGCAAAAAGCTATGGATATAACAAAGGATGCTGTAGAATATTTAATGACTAACTGTAAAGCTGGAATAACAGAAGGTGCTTTAGAGGCTTATTATGACTTCTATATAAAGCAACAAGGTGTTAAGGATAGAGCCTTTAATACTATAGCAGCAGCTGGTAAAAATGCAGCTATACTTCATTATGTAGAAAATAATTGTGAGCTTAAAGATGGAGAATTAATTCTTTTTGATTTAGGGGCACAATGGAATTATTATAATGCAGATATATCAAGAACATTTCCTATAAATGGTAAGTTTTCAAAAAGACAAAGAGAAGTTTATGAGGAAGTTTTAAAGGTGAATGAAGCAGTTATAGAAGCTATAAAGCCAGGAGTAATGGTAAAAGACCTTAATGATTTAGCTAATGACATGTTAGGAGAAGCTTGTGTTAGACTTGGATTAATAGAAGACAAATCAGAATTTAGAAAATATTATTTCCACTCAATAGGACATAGCTTAGGTTTAGATACACATGATGTTGGAAAAAGAAATGTAGAATTAAAACCAGGAATGGTTTGGACTGTAGAACCAGGTTTATATATTGAAGAAGAAGGCATTGGTATAAGAATAGAAGATGATGTTTTAGTAACTGAAACAGGAAGAGAAGTATTAACTAAAGATGCTATTAAGTCTGTAGAAGATATTGAAAAGTTCATGAAAAGATAATAAGTTTATAAAAAAAGGCTGTTTTTAACAGCCTTTTTTATATTTAGAAATAAAATTATTGAACACTTGAGTGGGAATTTCTTGTTCCTATAGTAGGTGTTCCATAATTAGTTACTGTAATGCCTAATTCTCTATTAGTGGTATAATATGAATTTGCTACTTTACTACCTGAATCATATGAAGAACTAGCTTTACTTTCAACAAGTTTTATATTGCTATTTGCTGAAGAACGTCCATTTACAGCTTTCATGTTTCCGCTTAAAGAAGATGATGAAGCCATTGAATAAAAAGAACCATTTCCAGCTCCTACTAACTTATTAACAGGTCCAGCTTGAGCTATAACAGGAAAAGCTAATGTTCCTAATAATAAAGATGATGCTATAATTTTTTTTAGATTTTTCATTTAAAAAACTCCTTTCACAATAAATTATTTCATTTACATTTTAAATAGAAAATATTTACAAAAAATTTACAAAGTGTTAAATATATACAAAAATATAGAAAAAATGTAATAAAAATAATAAAATATTATATAAAAGGGGGGGGAAAATGAAAAAAAGAAAATCCATAATAATTTTTTTTATAATATCTTATACTATAACAATTTTAACTTTTTCAGTAGGAATTTCAGCTATAAACTCACAAAAGTTAAAAATTAAAAAGGGAAGTGCAGAATATAATAGAAGTATTGTCTTTGAGGTTAAAGAAAATGTAGAAGATATAAAGGAAATAAATTCAGAAGATATTATTGCTATATTGGAAAAAAACAATATTTCTACAATATTAAAAAGATATAAAGATGATGGAATAGCAGTAGAAACATATTTAACAATTAATGGTGAATTTTATAAAGAAGATATGAAAAATGGTGAATATTTTACAAGGGAAGATTTTAAATCAAATAAAAATAAAGCTGTTTTTTCTAATACCTTTATAGGTGAAAAAGCTATTGATTTAGCAAAAGATAATGGAGAAATAGAAACAATTAAATTTACTAATTCAGAAATCTCTTATGAGAAGGAAGCTAAAATGACTATACCAGTGGCTATGTTTAAAAGGTTTAAGGGTGGTATAAATTTTAATGATATGGGCTTACAACTTATAATTAACGGAGAAAAGGTAGAGTTAGAAAAAACAATAAATGAAATAAAGAGTTATATTGAAACAAATAATAAAAATCATACTGTTTCTGTATACGATTATATGACATTTGATAGGGATGAAGAATGGAGGGCACTTTTAAGAACTACAATATTAATAATTTTTGTAACTTTAATAAATTCAATAGGAATAGCTCATTTATGGATTGAGAGTAGAAAAAAAGAAATAGTTCTAAGGAAGGTAGTAGGAGCTTTAAATTTTGATGTAACAAAAATATTTTTTCTTGAATTATTTAAAATAGCTATTATATCAATGTTTACCGCTATAGTATCACAATTTATAATTTCATTTTTAACTGGTGGATATATTTTAGATATGAATATAAAAATGAGTTTTATAAATATAATAGCATCTTTTGTAATAACTATAGGAACAACTTTAATAACATCAATACCATTTCTTATTTATCTAATGAAGATACAACCAGTAGAAATGCTTAGGGAGGAATAGTGATGTTTAGTGGAATAAAAAGAGTGAAAAAAATGGGAGCAATAGCCTTTTTAATGATAGTACAACTAAGTATTGGACTAACTATGATAAATACAAGTGGTAAGTTGTTTGAGGAATCGCAAACTAGAAAAAAGGGAATTGATGATTTATTTAATGTGGAAAATTCGCTTATGTTTAGAATAGTTCCATCAGTGGGGTTGGAAAAAGGAAATTTATTTAGAGTATGGTTAGATGGCAATAAGGCAGAAAGTGTTTTTAATGAAATGAAGGAATTAGGATTAATAAGTAAAAAATTAGTTTATGCACCAGTGCCTAATGTACTTGGAATAGATGAACTAATAGAAAAAATACCTAATAAATATAAAAATTTATCAAAAATACAGAAAGAGGATTATACAAGTAATATTTTAATAAATAAAGAATTTTATAAACATTATGATTTGAAAATAAGTAGTGGAAGAAATTTTAAAGATAGTGACTTTGATTTGGATTATAAAACCACTAATATACCGATTTTATTAGGTAAAGATTTTGAAGGAATATTCGAATTAGGAAAAGTATTTCCGTGGAAGGATATTTCAAATGTTGATGAAGAAAGTTCAAAAAAGAGCGTAGAAGATACTAAATTAGAAGAAGATACTGTAAATTTTGAAGTAGTTGGTTTTTTAGAGAGAAATGCCATACCAACCACAACATTACCAAATCAACAATTTGCAACAAGTATAATTTATAGTGATATTATAGCGATTATTCCAACAGTTAAAGATTTTATTTATTTTACAGATGGAAGAGGTATGGCAGGAACAGGAGTAATTCTTGAGTATCCAAAGGGAACAGATGTGAAAAATTTAGAAGAGACATTACAAAAAAAGCTAAGAGCTTATGATTTAAAAGGTGATGAAATAAGTTTAGGAGCAAAAAATTTAATTACAGAAACTTACGATAGAGATGTAAAATCTTCAATAGCACTTGGAGTATTATTGCTTGTACTTTCTATGGTTGGTACAAGTTGTATAATCTTAGGGCAACTAAATAAAAGAAAAAGAGAGTTTGGAATTAAAATTGCCATGGGAGCAACTTTAAAAGATATAAGCAGAGATATAATTATTGAGATTTTATGTATAGTAATAGCAGCTTCAATTATTTCATTATTTTTAAATTTAAAGGTTGGCATAGGAATAAATATATTAATACTAAACTTATGCTTAGTTACAGTAATGACTATATTAATATCGATTTTTCCTGTAAGAGAGATAAAGAAAATGAATGTTGTAGAGTTAGTAAAAGAAAATTAATGGGGGAGTTTTTATGGAAGTTATAAAGCTTATTGATATAGGAAAAACTTATGGTAAAGGGACTGATGCGGAGACTATTGCTTTAAAAAAGATTAATTTGACTATAAATGAAGGTGATTTTATTTCTATAATGGGGCCATCTGGTTCTGGAAAGTCAACATTATTAAATATTTTAGGGTGTATAGATAATCCAACTGAAGGAAAGTATTATCTAAATAATAAGGAAGTTAGTTTATTAAAAGGAAAAGAGCTTGCAACAATAAGAAATGAGGAAATTGGTTTTGTATTTCAAAATTTTAATTTATTATATGATTATAATTTAATAGATAATATTTCTTTACCATTATCATATTCAAAAAAGAAATTACCTAAAGTAAAAACTGCAATTGATATGTTAGATAAATTAGGTCTTGGAGCACATAAATTAAAAACACCAGATAAACTTTCAGGAGGACAAAAGCAAAGAGTAGCAATAGGTAGAGCTTTAATAAATAATCCAAAGATAATTTTAGCTGATGAACCAACAGGAGCTTTAGATAGAAAAACAGGAATGGAAGTAATGGAAATGCTGAAAAATATAAATAGTGAAGGGAAAACAGTCATAATAATAACTCATGATTATAATATTGCAAAACAATGTAATAAAATAATAAAAATAGAAGATGGAAATTTGAGTAAGACTGAAGAGATAATAGGAAATAGTATTCCAAACATTTAAAATAATAAGAGTAAAATTAATAATAAAGTGTAAATAATATATAACATATATTGTAAAATAAGTATAGAAAGTATATTATATATTAATATAAAGTGAATAGTTGAGAGGTAGAGGCGCAATTTATTAAAAGTATCTTAGTGGAGTTAAGCACTATGAAGCTAAGTGAAAGGAATAGTTGCCGAAGTTATAGAAATAATGCTTTAAGGGTTCTATAGCTGGGGGTGTATATAATATATGCATCACTGTCACAATTTTGTGGAGAGCTATCATCAAGGTGTATTTTAGTATTTTTATATTAATTTAAATTTGATTTTTCAGCCTTAGGTGATTTTTGCCTAGGGTTTTTTATTTACCTCTAAATTAATTCACCAATAATATTTAGGGGGATTTTTTATGAAAAAAAGATTTAGTGTTTTTCTATGTGTATTAATTTTTGGAACTTTATTTCTTTCAACTCAGGCTTTTGCAAGTCAAGAAGTTGCAACTGTAAATGCAAGTAAATTTGGTTTTTGGACAGTACTGCCACCTCTTGTTTCTATAGTCTTAGCTTTTGTTACTAAAAATGTAGTAGTATCTTTATTTATTGGAGCTATGGTTGGATGTGTAATGCTTTATGTTACCAATAGTAATATTTTAATAGCTCTTATTCAAGGATTTATGGATTTTGTTTCAAGAGCTTTAAACTCTTTAGCTGATCCATGGAATGCTGGAATCATTCTTCAGGTTCTTGTTATTGGAGGAATTATTCATTTAGTAGGTAAGATGGGAGGGGCTAAGGCTGTAGCAGAGGCTCTTGCTAAAAAAGCAAAATCAGTTAAAAGTGTTCAGTTAACTACATTTTTACTAGGTATTGCAGTGTTTTTTGATGATTATGCCAATGCTTTAATTGTTGGACCTATAATGAGACCAGTGGCTGATAAAATGAAAATTTCAAGGGAAAAACTAGCCTTTGTTATTGATGCTACAGCAGCTCCCATAGCAGGTCTTGCCATTATATCAACTTGGATAGGACTAGAAGTTGGATTAATAGGAGATGCTTTTAATAGTATTGGTCAAAGTGTTGACGCTTTTGGTGTATTTCTTCAAACTATACCTTTCAGGTTTTATAATATTTTAATTTTAGCTTTTATAATAATTTCAGCATTAACCCTTAGGGAATTTGGACCAATGTACAAAGCAGAGCAAAATGCTAGAAAAGGAGTTATACATTCTGGAGAAAATAATAAAAGTAAGGTTTATACAGAAGAACCTAATGAAATGATGGATGAACTTGAACCAAAGGAAGGTGTTAAATTAAGCTGTTGGAATGCAATTATACCCATAGGTTCATTAATTATTTTTTCTTTAATTGCCTTTTATTATAGTGGATATTCCTCAATTATGGCTGGTGAAGATGAAGCTTTAAAAGCTATAGTAACTAATTCACCTTTTGGATTTCAAGCTATTCAGCAAACATTTTCTAATGCTGATGCATCCATAGCTTTATTTCAGTCAGCATTAATTTCAAGTATAATCACCATTGTTTTAGCAGTGTTCAAAAAGATATTCACAGTTTCTGAAGCCATTGAAACTTGGATAGAAGGAATGAAAGGACTTTTAATAACTGGAGTAATATTAATACTTGCATGGTCACTAAGTTCAGTAATTAAAGAGCTTGGAACAGCAAAGTATTTAGTAGGTATACTTTCAGGTACAGTTCCTGCTTTTATTCTGCCATCATTAATATTTATTTTAGGTTCGATTATAGCTTTTGCAACAGGAACAGCTTATGGTACTATGGGAATTCTAATGCCTCTTGCAATTCCTCTTGCTTATACTATTTCAAGTGGGGATATGAACCTTGTTATAGTATCAACATCAGCAGTATTAACAGGGGCGATATTTGGAGACCATTGTTCTCCTATTTCAGATACAACCATACTTTCTTCAACAGGAGCAGGTTGTGATCATATAGAGCATGTAAGAACCCAAATATGGTATTCAATATTTGTTGGAATAATAGCAATTTTATTTGGTTATATACCAGCAGGAATTGGGCTAAGTCCATTTATATCAATACCATTAGCTATAATAGCAATGATAGTATTTATGCTTACATTTGGGAAAAAGGTAACAGTAGATGAACAAGAAAAAATATTAAATTAACATCTTCTTATAAATATATTTCTTCATCTGCTGATCTAGTTATATAGGTACAAAATGCTGAACCTATATAACTAGATAAATAAAGAGGATGTATCTTAATTGATACATCCTCTTTATTTATCTTCCTCTTTTTTATAAGGAAATATATATCTATTAATTAAAACCGCAATTACTATTCCTATTAAGGTTTCTATGATTCTTGTTATGGTATAAGTGTAGCTTGGAATATCTCTTACAACTACAGTATTAGCAAATAAAACTATGCAAGCTATATTTATAGCACCAGGTTTTTTGAAAATATTACAACAGTATATAACAGCTATGCATAATAAGGAAACTACTATTGCTGAAAAAAGTGGATTATCATATTTAATTAATATAAATGTTTCAAGAACTCCAGCAATACCACCTATACAAGTTCCAATCATTCTATTTTTACCAGCAACAATTGAATTTTCATAGGAATCTTGCATACATATAACAGCAGCTATACAAGCAAAAAATGGTGATTCAGAACCGAAAACTCTAAAGATTACTATACAGACAAATACTGCAAAAGCTGTTTTTAGATTTCTCGCACCTATTTTGGGCAAAGATATTTTTTCCATAATTAAACCTCGTTATTAAATATATTAAACTAGAAGCACTCATAAAATACTATTAATATAAATTAGATATTAAAACTAACTTTATAAAATAATTAAATATCAATGATGTTATTTTATAGTGTATTAAGTTATAGCTTGTGTAAATAGTGTCAATAATATAACAAGTATAAATGTAGAATTAATTTAAATAGAATTTTAATTTTATCTGATAGCCATTACTAAGTATTCAGATTGAGTCAAAATTTAGCCTAAATTAAGTCTACGTTTATCTAAATTTTAGCAATATTACATACACTAATTATTAGAAAAATATTATATCATATTATTTAACAAAGCAATGTTAATTACTTAAAAATTTAAAAAATTGTAATTTTATTAGAAGGAATTTGAAATTAAAAAATGGTAAAATTATCAATAACCATATAATTTATTGGGAGGGGTAAGTTTGTTTTATGCAGGAGGAGCAGCTAATAATGATTATATGCTCTATAGAATAAAAGATAATGTTAAGGGGAACTTAGAATATTATTATCATGCTAATATGATATTAACAGTTTTCGCAGTAGGGGCATTCTCTCTTTATATAACTACGGGAGTTTCTAGAGGAGTGTTCTTGTTATTAGATTTATTTTTAATTTTTAAGTGTTGTAAGAAATTTCTTAAAGTGAGAAAAATGAAAGAAAATTTAGAAGATGTTGAAGGGAATTTAAAATATATAAAGAGCTTATTAATATTTGATACTGTTGTATTGGTAGAAGCTACAATTAGATATTTTTTAGATTTGAACATAGCAATTATAGATTATCTTTGGATAGGTGCAATTGCTTATTGTTCAGTATTAATTGGATATAGAGTGATAAAATCAATTAATCAAAAAAGAATATATTCAGCTATTTCAGAAAATCGTTATGAAGAAATCATTTTATTAAAAAGAAAAAAGGAAAAGATTTTCACAGTTGTTACTTTATTTTTAGTAGTACTTCTAATACTAATAAAATTAATGAATATAGTAAAAGGTGGAGGATTTATAGCTGTAATGACCTTTGTATATTCAGTAATATTATTATTTAATATTGATATGAGTTCTGAGGTTTCTATTGAACATGGACTTTTAATAAAAGGTGATATAAATAAAATAGATAGAGAAATACCTATAGTAGACTATGAGGAAGAAGAAATTTTAGAAGAATGTAGCACTGATTCTAAAGCAGATAACATAGATAATAGCACTAACTTTGTAAAAGAAGATTTAGAAGATACTAAAAGCTTCCATATTATAGATAGCAATGAAAAAGAAGATTTAGATAAAACAGCATCATTTAATTATGCTGAAATAATAGAAAATGTAGATGAAGAGAAAGAAGAAGAAGAACCTATAAAAAGTAGACTTGAAAGAAATAGAAGGAATAAAAATAGTTTTATAACATCTATAGAAAATATAGAATATGAAAAATACTTAGATAAGGTAAAAGAAACAAGGGAAAAAGGAAAAAATATTTCTAATAAGACTAAAGAGGTAAAAAATAAATTAAGTGAAAAATTAAAAGCAATAAGAAAAAGAATTGACAGAAATAATTAAATAAGAATATAATAAAAAAATAGTGATAATAATGCTATGAAGAGAAGAGTAGTAAAATGTTTTTAACTAAAAGAGAGCTGGGAAAGGTGAAAGCCAGTGTTAAAGAGTTTTATGAAGATGGCCTCGGAGCATATTTCCTGAGAATTTTTTAGGGAAATACGGTAGCAACCGTTATCTTGCAAAGTAGAAGAAAATATTTATATATTTACCTTTTTAAATTTTACTTCTACTTACAGAGTAGACTTTGGTGACAAAGTCTAAAATTAGAGTGGTAACGCGTAAATAAACGCCTCTATGGATTATCCATAGAGGTTTTTTTATGTTTAAAATTTAGCAATTAATTAGGAGGAAAGAAAATGAGTAAGAAATTTTATATTACTACACCTATTTATTACCCATCAGCTAAGTTGCATATAGGTAATACTTATACAACAGTGGCAGCTGATGCTTTAGCAAGATTTAAAAGATTAACAGGGCATGATGTAATGTTCTTAACTGGAACTGATGAACATGGTCAAAAGATACAAAGAAAAGCAGAAGAAAAAGGCGTAACTCCAATAGAGTATGTTGATGAAATAGTTGCAGGTATCAAAGAACTTTGGGATATGATGGACATAAAATATGATAAATTCATAAGAACAACTGAAGATTATCATGTAAAAGCTGTTCAAGATATCTTTAAAAGATTATATGACCAAGGAGATATATATAAGAGTTCATATGAAGGATTATATTGTACACCATGTGAATCATTCTGGACTGAAAGCCAACTTGTAAATGGTAATTGTCCTGATTGTGGAAGACCAGTTGAAAAGGCTGAAGAAGAGGCTTACTTCTTTAAAATGAGTAAATATGCTGATAGATTAATAGAGTATATTGAAAGTCATCCAGATTTCATACAACCAGAATCAAGAAAAAATGAAATGTTAAATAACTTCTTAAGACCAGGGCTTCAAGATTTATGTGTTTCAAGAACTAGCTTCAATTGGGGAGTTCCAGTAACTTTTGATACAGACCATGTAATTTATGTTTGGATAGATGCATTATCAAACTATATTACTGCTTTAGGCTATGGTAGTGAAAATGATGAACTATTTAAAAAGTTCTGGCCAGCAGATGTACACTTAATAGGAAAAGATATTTTAAGATTCCATACAATTTATTGGCCAATTATGCTTATGGCTTTAGGTCAAGAATTACCTAAACAAGTATTTGGTCATGGATGGTTATTAGTTGATGGTGGAAAAATGTCTAAATCAAAAGGTAATGTTGTAGACCCAGTAGTATTAGTTAATGAATTTGGAGTAGATCCAGTTAGATACTACTTATTAAGAGAAATACCATTTGGTTCAGATGGATTATTCAATAATGAAATATTCATAAAGAAAACAAATTCAGATTTAGCTAATGACCTAGGTAACCTATTATCTAGAACAATAGCAATGGTAGAAAAATATTTTGATGGAGTAATTCAAGCTCCTACTGCTAAAGAAGCTATTGATGAAGAGTTAATAAGCTTAGCTTTAGAAACTTCAGTAAAAGTAGAAAAAGCTATTGAAGATTTAAAAATACCAGAAGCTTTAGGACATATTTGGGAACTTATAGGTAGAGCTAATAAATATATAGATGAAACTATGCCTTGGGTACTTGCTAAAGATGAAACAAAAAAAGAAAGATTAGGTACAGTTCTTTATAACTTACTAGAATCATTAAGAATAACTTCAGTTTTAGTATCATCATTCTTACCTTCAACAAGTAAGAAAATCAATGAACAATTAAATACAAAAAATACTACATGGGAAAGTGTTAAATCATTTGATGGAACAGTAGTTGGAGAAAAGGTTAATAAAGGTGAAGTTATATTCCCAAGAATAGATGTTGAAGCTAAGTTAGCTGAACTTGAAGCTTTAAAGGCAAAAGCAGCAGCAGAAGTTAATAATGAATTAACTATAAATCCAATAAAAGAAGAAATAACTATAGAGGATTTTGAAAAAATAGATTTAAGAGTAGTTAAAGTTTTAGAATGTGAACCAGTTAAAAAGGCTAAAAAATTATTAAAATTAAAAGTTGATTTAGGTGGAGAAACAAGACAGGTTATTTCAGGAATAGCTATGCACTATAAACCAGAAGATTTAGTTGGAAAAAATGTAGTTCTAGTAGCTAACTTAAAGCCTGCTAAATTAAGAGGTGAAATATCAGAAGGAATGATACTAGCAGCTGCACCTTCAGATGATTCAGAACTTATATTAGTAAATCCAGGAGATTTAAAAACAGGAAGTCAAGTTAGATAAAAAAATTGTGGATAACTTTTAGCTTTTTCAGTTGTGGATAATTTTTAAAAAGACAGCAAGATTATTCTTTAGTATGGAATGATTAGCTGTCTTTTTATAATAAAATTAAGAAATAATTAAACTTTGAGAGGAGGAGTAAAATGAAGATTATAGTTGGAAATGCATGGCCTTATGCTAATGGTTCTCTTCATATTGGAAGAATTTCTTCTTGGATTCCAGGTGATGTTATTGCAAGGTATCATAGACTTAAAGGTGATGATGTTATTTTTGTATCTGGATCTGATTGTCATGGAACACCTATTTTGAATAAAGCTAAAGAAATGGACAAAAGCCCAAAGGCTGTAAGTTCTTATTTTCATAGAGAGTTTAAACGTACTTTTGAAGGTTTGAATTTTTCTTTTGATATTTTCTCAAAAACAGATAATGAATGGCATACTAAAAAGGTTCAGGAGTTTATTTTAAAACTTTATGATAATGGTTTTATTTATGGTAAGGATGTTGAGGAATATTACTGTCCTAAATGTAGAGAGGTTATTGGAGATAGGTCTATAAGGGGAATTTGTCCTCATTGTAATAAAATTACTACTGGTGAACAATGTGATAATTGCTCTAAACTTATTGAACCAAAACAACTTTCTAATAAAGCTTGTATTAATTGTGGAAGTGTTCCTATTCTTAGAGCTAATAAACAATTATTTTTTAAATTATCTATTTTTGAGGAATATATTAATTCACTTGTAGAGAAAGACTTAGGATGGAGAAAAAATGCTATTGAATTAACTAAAAAATATGTTAATGAAGGACTTAGAGATAGAACTTTATCTAGAGATATTGATTGGGGAATTGAAGTACCTATTGAAGGATTCAAAGATAAAAAAATATATGTGTGGATAGAAGCGATTTTATCTTATTTAACTTCAACTATGGACTACTTAGGTGATGATAAGGAGATTAATAAATATTGGAATAGTGAGGATAGTAGAGTTTATTTAGTTCATGGGAAAGAAAATATTCCTTTTCACAGTATTATATTGCCATCTATTTTAAAAGGAATAGGTTATGATAAAACAAATTTTAGAATTTTATCATCTGAGTATATGAGTTTAGAAGGAAAAAAATTTTCAAGTAATAGAAATTGGGTTATTTGGGCTAATTATTTATCAGATAATTATAGCGAAGATATTACAAGATATTATTTATTAAAGTATGGACCTGAAAAGAGAAATGCTAATTTTAGTTGGAGAGATTTTATTAAAGTAAATAATAATGAACTTTTAGGTGTATATGGAAATTTCATTAATAGAATTTTGACTTTTATTAATAAGTATTATGAGGGAAGATTTACTATAAAAGAAGTTAATGAAGATATTATGAAGAATATAAAAGATGCTTATAACTTTATAGGAAGTGAAATTGAGTTTGGAAATATGAATTCTGCATTAAAAAGAATTTTAGACATTGTGGAATTAGGTAATGAGTATTTTGATGATAATAAACCATGGTTACTTTTAAAAAGTAATCTACAGGAGGCAAAGCAGGTTATAGGAAGTTGTTTATATATAGTTATTAATCTTTGCAATTTATTAGAACCATTTATACCAAAGGGAGCAGAAAAATTAAGAAAGATGTTAAATGTTTCAATTCAATCTTGGGAACCACTTCATAAGAAAGAAATATCCTTAGAAAGTATAGATTTTCTTTTTGAAAGGATTCCGGTAAGTAGAATTAAAGAAGAATTGAAAACATTAAAAAATAAAAGAAAATAAAAATAAAAACCAAAAGAGGTATCCAGAACTTCCGTTGTTCTAGATACCTCTTGGTGAAAAGAAACATACCTTGAAATAAGTTTAAGGGGGACAAATTCCAAGGATGTTTAATTTAAGGGGTAAAATTAAATTAGTGTTTTAGCTACGTTACAAGTATTAATATACAGCACTAATATGTCAATTATGTGACAAATATAAAATTTATATTAATAATTTTTGTAGAAAGAATTAGAAAAACCAAAAAGCCTAGGACTTCCGTTGTCCTAGGCTCTCTACTTGGTGAAAAGAAACATACCTTGAAATCAGTGTAAGGGGGACGAATTTCAAGGACGTTTAATTTAAGGGGTAAAATTAAATTAGTGTTTTAGCTACGTTACAAGTATTAATATACAGGACCAATATGTCAATTATGTGTCAAATGTAGAATTTATATTAAAATTTTAAACAAATTTTAAACAAACTCTTCTAACTTTTCAATATCCTTTATTATAATTTCTTTTCTATTGTAGTCAATAAGCCCTTCTTCCTTCATTTTTATTAATTCTCTAGATAATGAAGGTCTTTGAACACCAAGCTTTTCAGCCCACTCTTTTTTTGTCATATGTATTTCTATAATTGGGTTCCTAGTTTGGTTATATTTATATATTAAGAAATGTGAAATCATTTCTCTAAGGGATTTCATACTAACCTGTTTTAATTTAGAACTTAAAACAAGAGCTTTATTAGAAAATAATCTTAAAATTTCACGTAAGAAATCTACATTTTCTGTACATAATTTAAATATGTAATCTTTATTTATGTGTACAACAGTACAGTCTTCCTTGGCTACAACAGACATAGGATATTGACTTCTATCACCAAATAATAAGTTTTCACCAAATATATTACCAGTTTCTAAAGATGAAACTATAAGGATATTTCCATTTGAATCAAGTTTTTGAATTTCAACCTTACCGCTTAAAATAACACTTAGATGATCACAATGTTCTTCTTCAATAAATAATACATCATTAGCTTTATAAGATTTAATTAAATATCTTTTAGAATTTTTTAATTTTTTTAAATCCTCTTCAGAAAAACCAGAGAATAACTTAGCTTTTTTTAAATCATTAAAATCTATAGTCATAAAGTCACCGCCTTAATAAAAATATTATAAATATGGTAATACAGAGTTTAATTATATACAATAGTAAGTATAAATAAAACATATCATAAGGAAAGAAAAATAGATTATCTTTTAGTATGATATAGTTTTTGATAAAATAATGTAAAATGAAAGCTAATTTTGAGCATTTTACTTAAAGTGAAAGGAAGTGTACTAATGCAATATGTAATAGGGGTAATTGTAGGGGCTGTAATAGGGTATCTTACAAATTGGCTAGCCATAAAAATGTTATTTAGACCTCGTACAGAAAAAAGAATTTTAGGAGTAAAAGTACCTTTTACACCAGGACTTATACCTAAAGAAAAAGATAGAATTGCAAGAAATGTTTCTGAATCAGTTGGTGAACACCTTTTAAATAGAGAAAGTATAGGAAGAGCTTTAAAAGAGCCAGAGGTGAAAGTAAAAGTAAAAGAGGCTCTTGTAGGGAAAGTAGATAATATTTTATTAGCTGAAGGTACATTAAAAGAAAGAATTGATAGTGTATTTGGAGAAAAGTCTAATACTATAATTTCTCTTGGTGAAAATAAAGCAAAAGAAAAAATAATAAAAGTTATTAAAGAAAAAGCAGAGGAAAAAGTAATATCAAAATTTATTTTTGATGAAATAAAAAAACAGCTTTCTGAAAATCCTAAGTATTTAATAAATTTTATAGAGCAAATCAATAGTGAAAAATTATCAAAAGAAATAATTAAATTAATTCCTAAAGAAGAGCTTTATACGGTAATAGAAAATATTATTAAAGATAAATTTGGTGAATTAGAAGAAGATAACAAACTAATAGGAGATATTGTTCCAGAAGGCGTATTTCAAGCAGTTGATAACTATATAATAAACCATAAGGAAGAAATATGTTTAGAAATATGTAAAACACTAAGAAAAGAAGAAGTAAGTTATAGGATAAAAGAAAAAATAGAAGAAAATCTATTCCGTGGATTAAAAGGAATAGTAACAAGGTTTTTTAGTGTAGATTTAGTTTATGACAAAATGATTGAAGCATTAGAATCTTATTTAGATGATGAAAAAAATCAGAAAATTGTTTGTAGTTGCATAAGTAATTATATTAATAGCGTAAGTGAAGTTAAGGTTGAATCATTTATTGAAAATATGCCAGGAGATTTAAATAGTAAGGTATCTAAATTGATAGGTGATAAAGGTACAGAAATTATTTTAAATCCAGAGAGTATAAATAATATAAAGAACTTAATAATTTCTTATATAAATAGGTTTGAAAGTTATGATTCTTTAATTAAATCAATGGATGAATTCTATGAAGAGAAATTAGAGAATAAAATTGATTTATTCGTAAATAAGATAGTTTATAGTGAAAGAATAGAAACTTTAATAGGTGATTCCATTATTCACTTAAAAGAGGAAATTTTAAATTATGATCTTAGTGGAGATATAGAAAAAGCTAAAATGGTTAAGAGTCTTGTTGAAAATATCATTGATAAAAATTATGATAGAATTGTAGATAAGGAGATACCAAATGTTTTAGAAGTAGTAAATATACCTAAAATAGTAGAAGATCAAATAAACTCTTTTGATGTAGATTATGGAGAAAAATTAATTATTGAAATAGCTAATAAAGAACTTAAGGCAATAACATGGCTTGGTGCTTTATTAGGGGGAGTTTTGGGAATATTGTCACCTATAATAGGTAGTATTAAATTTTAAATTTAAACATAAGGAGAAAGTAATATGGGAAAATATAAAATATTTGATTCACATGCTCATTATGATTCAGAACAATATGATAATGATAGAGAAGCTGTTATTGAAGAAATGAAAAAGAACGGTGTAATTTATATTATGAATTGTGGAGCTGATATTAAGAGTTCAGAAAAGGCTGTAGAATTAACTAAAAAACATAATATGTTTTTTGGAGCAGTAGGAATACATCCAACAGAAGCATTTGATGTAACAGATGAAAGTATAAATAAAATAAGAGAATTAGCTAATAATGAAAAAATAAAAGCTATTGGAGAAATAGGATTAGATTATTACTGGCCTGAGAACCCATCAAGTAGTGATCAAAAGATAGCATTTAGAAGACAAATGGCTCTTGCAGATGAATTAGGGCTTCCTGTAATAATACATGATAGAGACGCACATAATGATACTTTAGAAGTAATAAAAGATTTTCCAAATGTAAAGGGTGTTGTCCATTGTTTTTCAGGATCAGCAGAAATGGCTAAAGAATGTGTTAAAAGAGGTTATTATATAGGGATAACAGGTGTAATAACTTTTAATAATGCAAAAAAAATAATAAGAGTATGTGAGGAAATTTCTTTAGATAGAATTTTAGTGGAAACAGATGCTCCATATATGTCACCTGTACCTATGAGAGGAAAAAGAAATCAATCTGATTATATTGAATATGTAATAGAAAAAATAGCAGAGGTAAAAGGAATTACTCCAGAAGAAGTTAGTAAGATAACTATAGATAATGCTAAGAAACTATTTAATATAGAATAAAAAATAATCCAAAATTTTCAAGTGGTTATATGATGCTAAGATAGCACATATAGCCACTTTAACTTTATAAAAAAATCATTAAGAGTCTTTTTAGAAAGGAAAGAAAAAACAAAATTGAAGAAAATACGTATAGTTTTAACCAAGTTGTAATATTTATGTAATAAGTAGGTAAAGTTCAACTTGGTTATAATTAACGAATAAGTTAAGAATAAGTCCAATCATTTTTTAAATTAATGATGATTTTATTATTTATATTAATTAAAAATAAGTAGTAAAAGTTTAGGTTTTAGATTCTTAAAAATGAGTTGTAATCAAGAATATCTAAAAATTTTAGGGGATATAATTCTAATAAAAAAGGTGGAATAGTATGGTCCTAAGGATTAGATAATTTAAAGTTGAACTGAGCTAAGTTAATTTCGGCTCAGTTTTTTTATTTTCCCAATATGAATTTGGGTTTATCTTTATCTAAAAAAGTTACAAAAAAAATTTTTTTGTAACTAATTTGACATTTTTAAAAAAGTAGATTATAATTCAATAAAAGGTCAGAATTGCCAAAGGAGGAAATAAAATGATTAAGAGAGTGAAAACATATCTTAAGGAGAAAAGCTTCTTTGACAGTCCCAAAAAGAAGATAACAGCATTTTTAGCAGGAGCAGCATTAGTTTGTGTGGCTTATGTTGGGACATCCTATAAGGTTGTAACAATAAATGTAGATGGAAAAGAAATGAAAGCTACAACACTAAAGTGGACTGTCCAAGGTGTATTAGAGCAAAATAACATAGTTCTAGCACCAAAGGATAAGATAGAACCATCATTAGAGGAAAGCTTAAAAAGAGGAGATTCCATAAATATAAAAAAAGCGAAAGAAGTAATTTTATTAGTAGATGGTAAGGAAAGAAAAATCCAAACCCCTGAAACATCAATTGAAGAGATGTTAAAATCAGAAAAAATAACAGTAGATAACAATGATAGAGTTAGCCCTCAGAAAAGTGCAAAAATAAAATCGGGGTTAAAGGTAGAAGTAGTTAGGGTAGAAGAAAAATTAGTTACTAGCAAAGAAGCAATTGATTTTGATACTGAGACTAAAGAAAATAGCAATTTAGAAAGTGGTACAAAAAAGGTTGTTCAAAAAGGTGAAAATGGTGAAAAAGAAATTGTAACTAAAATAATCTATGAAGATGGAAAAGAATTTAGTAAAAAAGTAGTTTCAGAAAAAGTAATAAAAGAACCAAAATCTCAAATAATTGAGAAAGGAACTAAGAAGAAGGTTGTTACAACAACTAAAAAGGATAAATCAAGTAGTAATTCATCAAAAGGAAATTCAAGTAATAGTTCATCAAAAGGAAACTCATCTAGTAATAGTTCAGGCGGTTCAGGAAATTCGGGAAATTTATCTTATAAGAGAAAATTAGTAATGGAAGCTACTGCTTATTCAGGTGATGGAATAACAGCAACAGGTACAAAGCCTGTTAGAAATCCAGGAGGATATAGTACAATTGCAGTTGACCCAAGAGTGATTCCTTTAGGTACAAAGGTTTATATTGAAGGTTATGGATATGCCATAGCAGCAGATACAGGTGGAGCTATAAAAAATAATATAATTGATTTATTTATGAATAGTTCTTCAGAGTGTAGAAATTGGGGAAGAAGAAATGTAACCGTATATATTCTTTAGGACAAGCCTACTTTTGATTTAGTGGTTATATTAATATGAGATGTTAGTAATCTTATATTGATATAATCACTTATTTTTTTGTGTGAAGTAAAATTTACTTAGCTTGATTATAAGGGATATTAGAATTAAAATAGTAAAAGAGACAAAAGAGAATTTAGCTTAGATGTACTAAGAAAGGGAGTTTTTAATGTGATTAAGGAAGTCATAGTAGTTGAAGGTAGAGATGATGTAACTGCTGTTAAAAGAGCTGTAGATGCAGAAATAATCGCAGTAGGTGGCTTTGGAATAAATGGTAAGGTTATTGAAAGAATCAAAGAAGCTCAAAAGAGAAAAGGTGTCATAGTATTAACTGACCCAGATTTTGCTGGTGAAAAAATTAGAAATATAATAAGAAAAAGAGTTCCAGATGTAAAACATGCCTATATAGCAAGAGTTGATGGAACTAGAGCTAAAGATGGAAATATAGGTGTTGAGAATGCATCACCTGAGGTTATTATAAGAGCTTTAGAAGAAGCAAAGATAACTTTAGAAGAAAAAAGAGAGGAATTTATATTTGCAGATTTAGTTTATTTTAAATTAGCAGCAGATCCAAAGGCAAAGCAAAGAAGAGAGCTTTTAGGAAAAGAGTTATCAATAGGTTATGGAAATGCAAATCAGCTTTTAAGTAGATTAAATAATTATGGAATATCAAAAGATGAATTTGTAAAAGCTATTGAAAAAGTAGAAAATTTAATTAATTAGGAGAATTTAAATGAGTAATGAAGTAAAAGATATTAAAACTAGGGATTTAGTTGAGAAATATAATTTTAAATTTTCAAAGAGTTTAGGACAAAACTTTTTAACAGACCATTCTGTTCTAACAGATATCGTTAATGGGGCAGATGTAAATGAAGAAGATTTAGTAATAGAAATAGGTCCAGGGGTAGGTACTTTAACAGCACAAATATTAAAAAGGGCTAAAAGAGTAGTTGCTATAGAATTAGATAATGACCTAATTCCAATACTTATGGAGGAGCTTGGAGATAATCAAAAGTTCCAATTAATACATAAAGATGCTTTAAAGGTTGACTTTAATGAAATAATAGGGGATGAAAAGAGTGTAAAGTTAGTTGCAAATTTACCTTATTATGTTACAACTCCAATAATAGCAAGACTTTTAAAAGAAAATTATAAATTTAAATCTTTAACAATAATGATTCAAAAGGAAGTTGCAGAGAGAATAAATGCTGAACCAAATTGTAAAGAATATGGTGCTTTATCATTACTTGTTCAATATTATTGTAATACAAGTATAGTAAGAAATGTACCAGCATCATGTTTTATGCCTAGACCTAAGGTTGATTCTATAGTTATAAGATTAGATAGATTAGATGAACCTAAAGTAAAAGTAAAAGATGAAAAATTATTCTTTGATATTATAAGAAATTCCTTTAATATGAGAAGAAAAACATTATGGAATTCAACAAAGTCATTAGGTCTTCCAAAGGAAGAATTAGAGAATGCTTATGAAAAAGCTGGAATAGATCCAAAAAGAAGAGGAGAAACTCTAAGTATTCAAGAGTTTGCAGCCTTAGCTAATGAAATAAAAGAGATTATTAAATAATAAAACTTTAATAACTTAATATTTATAAATATAGAAGCTTTTCACTTCTAAAAAGTGTTACAGAAAAATTTTTAACTGCCAAAATATAAGGTTGAAAATTTTACAGATTACTTTGAGGAAGTTGTTGAAGCTTCTTTTTTATAAACGTAGACTTAATTTAGGTGAAGTTTTGACTCAATTTGAGTATGGAGTCGTAGCTATGAGATAAAAATAAAATTATAAATTTTAAAAAAAATTATAAGCATATTCTGAATAGTAGCATATACTCATATAATATAGTAAATAAAATAAAAGCGGAGGTAGAATACATTGGCACACGGTAAATTATATAGAAGTTTTATAATTTTACAGGAAGATGAAAAGGGACATTCCATAGCTAATGACAAGCCTTTATCAGGATATGCTAAGGTTGAAGTGAAAAATGACAAATGTAAGGTTGCTTTTTATGCACAAAACCTTAAAAAAGATTATGGTAAATGTACTATGATATTGATATGTAATAAGAAGGATACGGAGGTATTACTGGATTTAGGAACTATGAACATAAGCCCTCAAGGAAAGGCAGAAATTAGCATTGAATTTGATGCAAATAACATAGGTAATAGTGGAGTAAGTTATGATAAGGTTGTTGGAGCTTCTTTATGCAAAAAAGATGGTGGAATTTTAAAATCATTAATGTGTGGATTTTTAAATGGTGAGAAACCAACAAGCAACTGGAAGAATTATAAGAAACTTGCTTGCGTTAAACAAGAAGCTAAAAAGATGGAAGCACCAAAGGTTAATGAAGTAAAACAAGCGAAAGAAGCACAAACTGTTGAAAAACCAGCAACTACTATGCCTAAAGAAAAAGTAGCTCCTGCATTAGAAAAAGTAGCTCCTACAACAGAAAAAGTAGCTCCTGTAACAGAAAAGGTAATGCCAGTAAAAGAGACAGTAGAAAAAGCTAAAGAAAGCACAGAACCAAAGAATGGTTGTGGATGTGCTAAGCCAAGAAGTAAGTATGATGAATATGAAAATTATATAGATAATAGTGACATTGAAAAAGGGGAAATAATAAGAGACGCTACATCTAAGAAAGAAGATGAAAATAGTGATAAGCCAGAAGAAGAGAGAGAAGAACAAGTTAAATTAGAGGAAGATAAAAGAGAAGAAAGGTTTGTGTTAGAAGAAGATAGAGAAGAAAAGCAAACTAAAGTAGAAGAAGAGAGAAGAGAAAATAAAGCTAAGTTAGAAGATGATGAAAGAGATAAGTATGTTAAGGCAGAAGTTAATGAAAAGGAAGAATACATTAATCCAGAAGGATATGAAAGAAGAAAATATGCTGGGTCTGAAGAAGGTCAGATAGGCAAATATACTTATCAAGAAGATGAGGAGGATTTCACTTTAAGAGGAACTCTCGGAGAATTTTTTGAAGCTGTTGTTGATTCACTAGAGCAAACTAGATGTACAAATGAAATAAGAAAGTGTAAGTGGTATAAGGTTCCTGTTAAAACTTTTGATAGCATGTGTAATATAGCTGATTATAATAAATATACAGCTTTGTACTATCCTATGACTAATTATTATCCATATATATCAAAACATGGACATTTCTTAGTTGGGTTGAAGTGTGATGAATATGGAAATGTTAAGTATTTAGTTTATGGAATTAAAGGTAGTAAGGATAAAAAACATCAACCTTATGATGGAAAAACTGGTTTCGTAACTTGGGTACCAAATTCAGAGTTAGGAAAAGATATGGGATATTGGTTAATGTTCTATGATTTTAAAAATAATATGGTTGTGGTTCCAAGCAAATAAAAATTTTATAGAAGCTGTTAGTTATTAGTTTGATTAAAGTTAATAAAAATATGAGAGTTATTTTTAAAGTTTAAAGGATATGTTAAAGGACTGTATTTGTACTATACAGTTCTTTTATTTTTATTTCATATTTTCAAAGAAGATAATATTTTTATAAGTAAGAGATAAACAATCCATGTTTTTAAATAGGAAATAATAAGTCGTGAGAGAGTTGATATTTTACTTAATATTAAATTTATATAAAAGGTTATTACATAGAAGATGAAAGAAGTAAGCATAAAAAGTAAAGATTTAAAATATATTTATTAAGAATTAATTATTATGTTGCAAAGAAGGTGAGAATTTGAATAGAAAACAACTTGGAGTAACTACTATTTTAATATGCCTTATGATGGTTATGGTTGTAGGTGAAAAGTTTTTTAATGGAAAAATAAAAGATGTAGCATTAACTAGTAATAATATTGAAAGTATGTTAACTTATAAGGCGTTAGATGGTCAAATAACATATGAATTACCTGATAATTGGGCTTGTAAGGAAATTTCATATCCAGGTGAATATATAGCTTACAATAATAAGTTTTATGGAGAAGAAATGGGGATAAACGGAAATGTTCAAATAATAAAAACATCTTCTCCTATGGAGGAAATAGTGGCTTCTGATATTAACATATTAAAAGAAGAAAACATAAAGGATGTCAAAAGCTTTGATGATAAAATTGGGGATAAAATAGTTAAAAAAGTTGTATATGAAGAAAAAACATCTATAGGTAGAGTCTATGAAACAAAAACTTATTATGCAAAATTAAATGAAGAAAAAGCTATATTAAAGGTTTCTTTTTCTTCAGGGAAAGATAAGTATAAAGAAAATTATGAAATGATATATAGAATAGTTTTAGATAGTTTTCAAAGAAGGGCATAAAAGGTTTGATTTAAGAAAATATAAGTATTATAATTTAATTTGGGATAGAGAGAAGCTAAAAGAGGCTTCTCTTTATTAATATAAAGATAGTTTATAAGCAGGAGGTGTCCATGAAACCAATCCTTTTTGATATTTTTGGATTTAAAGTATATGGTTATGGATTTATGATAGCCATAGGGATATTACTTGCTATAATGCTTTTTATTAGAAAAATGAAAAGTACAGGATACAACGAAGATAAAGCTTATAATATGATTTTTATAAGTATAATTTCAGGAGTTTTAGGAGGTAAGATTCTTTATATACTAACGGATTTTAAATATATAATTAAGAATCCAAAGGAAGTTATAGAGAATTTTGGTTACGGTTTTGTAATTTATGGAGCTATAATAGCAGGTATATTAGTAGTATATCTTTATTGTCAAAAAGAGAAATGGAATGCTCTTGAAATATTTGATTTTGTAGTACCAGCAGTAGCCTTAGGTCAAGGATTTGGAAGAATAGGGTGCTTATTAGCAGGATGCTGTTATGGAGGAGTAACTAATGGAACATTATATTTGGTGTTTCCAGAAGGCTCATTAGCTCCAGCGGGATTACATCTTCATCCTACACAACTATATTCTACTATATTTGATTTTTTATTGACCATATTTTTATTATGGTACGGAAAAAATAGAGCGAAAATAAAGGGAGAAGTTTTTTCACTATATTTAATTATTTATAGTATAGGAAGGATATTAATTGAATTTTTGAGAAATGACCCAAGAGGTGAAGTTGGACTTTTGAGTACATCTCAATTTATATCAATCTTTATATTAATAGGTGGAATTATTATATTAAAACAAAGACAGAGAAAAAGGGAGAACTAAGCAGTGAGTATAAAAAAGATTTTATTCCCAATTATAGTTATAATAATTATTGTAGCAGCCTTTTTTGGCTTTACTTACAGAAATCAAATTGCTATTAAACTTGGTTTAAAAAATAATTATTTTAACTTTTTCACTCAAAATAGGGTTAGTGAAGTTTCAATACAAAGTGTAAGAGATCCTAGTTTTAAAATTCTTGTAACTCAACCAAGTGAGATTCAAAATATCTATAAGATATTATCATCAGCAAAAGTAGTTAAGGAAAAGAGTACTCTTTCACCAGATTATACGGTAACAATTTCAGAGGGAACAGAAAGTCAAACATATGATTATGTTGTTGATGGTGATAATGGTAACTTCTATAGAGGGAATGAATATTTTCATTTATCAAGAAGGTTAGATTCAAGTATTATACAAAATTTAACCTTTATACAACAACCTAGAGATTTTAATGTGATTTATTATGGTTCAATATTAGATGTTTTAAAGAAAGCAGAACCAATGCTAACAAGTGGTAATCATACTGTTGGAGTGAACTTATCTAATGATTATTTATGTAATAAGTTCTTACTATCATCTGATATAAATGATTTTCTATTAAGCGCTAGAAAAATAGTTCCTAATATTCAGTTAGTAAATCAGAATTCTAATGATTTTGATATTGTTGTTAATGTTAAGTGTTATGGGTTTAATACAAAAGTATTTAAAACAATAATTACTATAAATGACCAACAAGATAATACTGAAAAAGCATATTACGTTCAAGGAAATTATGACCAAGGTTGGGATATCAAAGTGTATGACCAAATGCCACAATCATGGAATAGTTAGGAGGAATAAATTATGGGAAATTGTTCAAGTTGTCCAAGTAAAGGAAGCTGTAGTTCAGCAGCTGAAAATGGAGAAGGAAAATGTCCATCCGATGTATTCACAAAATTACAACCTAAGTATGGAAATATAAAAAATATAATTGGAGTAATAAGTGGAAAAGGTGGTGTTGGAAAATCTACTATAACAGGGGTTTTAGCAACACAATTAGCAGAGCAAGGATATAAAGTTGGAGTATTAGATGCAGATATAACAGGACCATCAATGCCAAGATTCTTTGGAATACATGAAGAAAGAGCAGTTATGACTCCAGTTGAAGATAATCAAAATGTAAAATTTGAACCAGTATTAAGTAAGACTGGAATAAAAGTAATGTCTATAAATCTTGTTAATGAAGTAGAAGAAGAACCTGTTATTTGGAGAGGTCCAGTTATAATAGGTGTTCTTAATCAATTATATCAACAAACTAATTGGGGAGAATTAGATTATCTATTAATAGATATGCCACCAGGAACTGGTGATGTAACATTAACAGTTATGCAAAGTTATCCTGTAAAAGAACTAGTAATTGTATCAACACCACAAGATATGGTTTCAATGATAGTTAAGAAGTTAGTAATAATGGCAGAAAAAGTTGGAGTTAAAGTAAGAGGTGTTGTAGAAAACATGGCTTACATAGAATGTGATTGTGGAAATAAAATGAAAGTATTTAGCAAGAAATCATCAGAAGAACATGCTGAATATTTAGGATTACCATTAATTGCAGAACTACCAATAGATTTAGAGTTAACAGAAGCTTTAGAAAATGGTAAAGCAGAAGAGTATGCTCTTGAAAGTCCATTATATTCAATGGTTTTTAGTGCACTTTATTAATTAAAGTAAGAAATACTTGAGAATAATTAAATTAAAGAAGATGGAAAAGTTGTTACTTTTCTATCTTTTTTTATTTAGTAAATAAACATAATAAGTATAAGAGTTTAATGATTAAAAGAAAAATATATACATATTTTTTATTAAGTTGCTTATACTAAGTGAGAAGTTTTACATATATTTTCTAGAAAAGAGGTGCTTCTATGAGAGCAGTTGTAGATAAAGATACTTGTATTGGATGCGAATTATGCGTATCAATATGTCCAGGTGTATTTAGCATGGATGGAGAAGGAAAATCAGATGCAACAACAGATATACCAGCAGAAATGGAAGAGGATACAAGAGAAGCAGGAGAGCAATGCCCAGTAAATGCAATACATGTAACTGAATAAGTGAGAATTTAAATATTACAAATGAAAAATAGCAATAATATTTTATTATATTATTGCTATTTTTTTTAGATATTGATATAATTCAATTATTCAAAGTATTTAATAAGTGATTTAGTTAGTGATATTTTTTAGGGATGAGGAATTTTTATAAATTCAATTAAAATTAAAAATTACATAGTAAAACAACAATAGTTTTACTAGGTTCATTCTAAGGAGGAATTACTAATGAAAGCAATGGTAGATAAAGACACTTGTATTGGATGTGAATTATGTACATCAGTATGTCCAGGAGTATTTAGTATGGATGATAATGGAAAATCAGAAGCTATAACAGGTGATGTTCCAGCAGACATGCATGCAGATGCAAAAGATGCAGCAGAGCAATGTCCAGTAGGTGCAATAAGCATAGAAGAATAATTAATAAAGCTATATCAATTAAATTGATATAGCTTTATTTTATGTATAAATCATTAAAAATTATAGTAAAAACCTCAAGGGAATTTTCCATTTGCGGTTTAAGCAACATTTTTTTTCTTTTAATTCATTTAATCCAGCATCAGTTATTGTATATATTTTTTGAAACTTTTTTATAGGGTCATCCCAGCAACCTTCAATAAATTGAGATTTTTCTAATTTCTTTAATAAAGGATATATCCCCCCAGTGCTAGGAAGCCATAGCCCCTTTGTTTTATAACCTATTTTTTTTGAAATATCATTACCGTTAGTAGGACCTAAGCTAAGAATATATAAGACGTATATTTGTAATAAGCCTTTAGTAAAAACTTGAGTTACTGAATTATTTTCTTTCTTTATTTTTTTTATATTTTTTATTTCTTTTTTGTACTTTTCATATAATTCTTTTTCCTCAATATTTCTATACATAGTTAGCCTCACTTAAGTTAGAATTCTTTTAATAATGAAAAACCTATTAATTTAGGACCTGTATGAATTCCTATAGCAGGACCTATATGTTCTATACTTACTTTTTTTATATTAGGATGATTCTTTAGAGCATCATATATTAATGTTGCTTCTTCTAAGGCATTACCATGAAGTATGTGAAATTCACAAGGTGATTCATCAATAATTTTGGTTGCAATATCAGAAATGCCTTTTAGAGCTTTTTTTCGTCCCCTAGCTTTAGCTGCTGTAATATAAGCACCTTCTTTATCCACAGTTATTATAGGTTTTAAATTAAGCATATCTCCTATAGCTCCTGCAACTTTACCGATTCTTCCTCCTGCCTTTAGGTATTCTAAAGTATTTACTGTAAAATATCCATAGGTATTTTCTCTAATTGTAGGAAGCAATGCGACTAATTCATCAAAGTTTTTTCCTTCTTTAATTAAATCACAACATTTTATAGCCATAAGTCCCATAGGATGCCCAACTGTTTTACTATCAAATAAGTGATATTTAAATTTTGTTCTTTCTTCTATTTGTAGTCTTACGGCATTAAACGTTCCAGATAAAGCTTGAGATATAAATATACCTATTACATGTGTATAACCTTCATTTTCAAGTTGGTCAAAAAGTGTATTTATGTATGCACTACAAGGTAATGATGTAGTGGGTATTTCTTTTTCAAAATTATCATAAATTTCTTGTGGTGTAATGTTAACGTAGTCTAAATATTCTTTATTTTTATATATAATTCTTAATGGTAATGAAAAGATACCATACTTTTCTCTATCTTCTTTATTTAAGTCACAGGAGCTATCTGTTATAATCGCTATTTTTTGCATAAAAGTCTGTCCCCCTATTCAACATTTACACAGTTTTAGTTAGATTTATCTTATAGCTAGAGGTTGTAATACTCCTATGCCTAAAAGAAACTCCACTCGCGTTGTTCGCTGAGTAAGTTCCTATAACTAAATCAATATTTAGATAGTCACTTAAGTAGGAGATAAATAAACTCATGCTTCTAGATAAGTTTGACTAAGCATTCAGATGGAGTCAAAACTCCACTTGAACTAAGCCTATGTTTATAATGTGATTATATAATACAGAAATAAACTATATCAATAGTGATAATGTTTATAATCCTTTAATTTTTATGAATACAAATTAATAAATTAAAAATTATTGAAATTAATTTATTATTAGTTTTTTGTTAGGGAATATTCTTGTTGGAGATTAAAAGAATTTATGGGGTTTTTAAAAGTAATACTTATAAGAATATAAAAATATTTTAAACATAAATATAGTAATAGTGCTATTTAAAAGAGGGTAAGGGGGGAATAGAATTATTTCTATTATCATAAAAATTACAATTTTAAAATTTCTTTGTTTCTTTTTAGGCAATCATAGGTAGATAATAGAGATATAAAAAATATCTTTAAATCAGCATTTATTAAAGAGTAAATTATAAAAAAATCTTCTTAATTATAAAAATAAATTTAAATCATTTACAACAAATTAAAGTTTAGATTAATAAATTAAATATATTCATTTATTATAATTTTCTATAAAAGTAAAAAAATACATAAAATGTTTTTTGTCAACCTAAGATAAAAGGAATAATTGTTTAAATTTAAGAGGAATTAAGATGTAAATTTAGTTTTTAAAAAAAGGAGGAAAATTTAAAATTAGTAAATGCTCCTCTATTGAGCTATAATTGATAAATGGTAAATGTGATACAAGATATTGTATAGATGGAGGGAATAAAATGCTATATGTTGTGAAAAGGGATGGGAGAGAAGTTAAGTTTAATTCAGAAAAAATAGCTAATGCCATCAAAAGGTCATCTCAAGAGCTAGGGAAGGAATTTAAACTAAGCGAAATTTTAGAAATAACTCAAAAAGTAATTTGTTATATAGAAGAAACACAAAAAGAAAAAATATCAGTTGAAGAAATTCAAAACTTTGTTGAAAAAGGGTTAAAGGATACTGGATATAGAGATATAGCAGTTAATTATGCTAATTATAGAAATGAACGTACAAGAGTAAGGGAAATAAAATCAGATTTAATGAAAGCTATAGGAAAAATAGGGATTGAAACTGATAGAGATAATGCTAATGTTGGAAATAACTTTTCATCAAAATTATTAAGAATTGCTTCAGAATCAAATAAATGGCACAATTTAGCTAATATGCCAAAGCATTTAGCAAAATGTCATGAAAATGGAGATATATATTTTCATGATTTAGATTCTTATAATTTAACTACGAATTGTTTGCATATTCCAACTAAGGAGATTTTAGAAAAAGGTTTTAATACTGGTTATGGAACAATAAATAAACCAAGAAGAATCGAGACAGCAGCAGAATTATCATGTATACTTCTTCAAGCAACACAGAATGATATGTTTGGAGGACAGTCTCATGCTGATTATGATAATGATATGTCTGTTTTTGTTGAACCAACGAGAGAAGAAATTAGAGCTGAATATGAAGATTTAGGAATATCAGGTGAAAAGCTAGAGAAAATAGTTGAGAAAAAGTTAAGAGAAAGAATACATCAAGCTATGCAAGGTGTTATATACAACTTAAATACAATGCATTCAAGAGCGGGATCACAAGTTCCATTTTCATCTATTAATTTAGGAATACCAACTAATAAAGATGCAGCCTTAGTTTGTGAAATATTCCTTGAAGAGTTCGAAAAAGGATTAGGAAAAGGAGAACAACCTATTTTTCCTAATATAATATTTAGAGTTAAAGAAGGAGTTAATAGAGAGGAGTCAGATCCTTACTATTATTTATATAAATTAGCTTGTAGAGTAGCTTCAAGAAGAATGAATCCAACTTTTATGAATATAGATGCTGATTTTAACAAGTATTATTATGATCAAGGTTATATGCCTGCTACAATGGGATGTAGAACATATCTTATGAAAAATATTAATGGAGAACCTGGTTGTAAAGGTAGAGGAAATATAGCTCCTGTTACTATTAATTTACCTAGAATTGGAATATTAGCTAAAGGAGATAAAGAAGAATTCTTTAATATATTGGGTGATAGATTAAGTATAGCTAGAGAATCTTTATTACACAGATATTCTGTATTAAAAAATCTTAAGATAAAGGATTTACCATTTGTCGCAGGACAAGGACTTATGAAAGGGTCAGAAGGATTAGGACCAGAGGATAGTATAGAGGGAATTTTAAAACAAGGAACATGGGGAATAGGATTTATAGGTCTAGCAGAAGCTTTAGTAGCTTTAACAGGAAAGCATCATGGTGAGGATAAAGAAATAAGAGAATTAGGCATTGAAATAATTCAATATATAAGAGCTTATTGTGATAGATATACAGAAGAAGATAGATTGAATTGGAGTTGTTATGCAACACCAGCGGAAGGATTATCAGGTAAATTTATAAAGCAAGATAAAAAAGCTTTTGGAATAATAAAAGGTGTTACTGATAAAGATTATTATACTAATAGTTTTCATATCCCTGTTAACTTTCCAATATCAATAAAAGATAAAATTGATATTGAAGCACCTTACCATAACTTATGTAATGCTGGACATATTAGTTATATAGAAGTTGATGATACTCCAAGTGGAGAAGTTATAATGGATATATTAAATTATGCTTACAAAAATACTAATATAAGTTATATGGGAGTAAACTTCCATATAAGATATTGTAAGAATTGTGGAACACAATTACATCAAAAGGAAATGAAATGTACAGAGTGTGGTTCAACAGATATACAAGGAGTATCAAGAGTTACAGGATATTTAAGTCTTGATGAAAGATTTGGACCAGGGAAATATGAAGAAAGAGCGGATAGAATTTCTCATAGTGCAAATCACGAAAAAATTTATAAAAATGTATAATATATTATAAGATGCATAAAATACAAAAGGGAAGAAAGACCAATAAAGTTATTGGACTGAATCCTTTTAGGGCTACATGGGGACACAACCATGTAGCTTTATTATATGTATCCAAGATGTGGTGAAGCTATAAGTATTAATTGTAAGATAAATTTGGATTCAATTTAGGTGGAGATTTGATTTTATCTGAAGAGTTCTTTAATCAAATTTGTTTAGGAGTGTTAGAAATTTTAATTATTAGATAAATTAAAAAATATATTGATTTATTAAAAAAAGATGTTAAAATATAAATAATAAAAAACTAGAAACTTCGTATAATCCCTATAATATGGTTAGGGAGTCTCTACCAAGAACCGATAATTCTTGATTACGAAGGAAATAAGAATGTCTTTATTTTTGTTTCCTTCGTAATCAAGAATTTTTTTATATAAAAATTTAGTTTTTTACAAAAAGATAATTAAAAGAAGTTTAGATAATATTTAAGATGAATTTAGGAGGAAAATATGGATTATAGAAAATTACCAAAAGTAGAATTACATTGTCATTTAGATGGTTCTTTAAGAACAGAAACAGTTATAGAACTTGCAAAGGAAGAAAAAATTGATTTATCAGGGAAATCTTATGAAGAAGTTAAGGAGTTATTAGTTGTACCAGAAGATTGTCCTTCATTAGATATATACCTAAAAAGATTTGATTTACCTTTAAAATTAATGCAAAATGAAAAAAATTTAAAAAGAATAGCATTTGAATTAATAGAAGATGCTGGCAAGGAAAATGTAAAATATATAGAAGTTAGATTTGCACCATTATTACATAATAGACAAGGGTTAAATGTGAAGCAAATAATAAGTGCTGTCTTAGAAGGGCTTAAGGATGGAGAAGAAAAATTTGGTGTTAAAAGTGGTTTAATACTAAGTCTTTTAAGACATCATCCTGTGGAGTCTGTATATGAAGTTTTTGAAGAAGGTCAAGAATTTTTAGGAAAAGGTGTTGTAGCAGTAGATCTTGCTGGAGCTGAATTAGAAGGCTTTGTAGCACCTTATGAAGAAGCTTTTAAAAAAGCAAGAGATATGGGATATAGAGTTACCATACATGCTGGAGAAACAGGTTATAGTAGTAATGTTATAGATGCTATAAAACTTTTAGGGGCAGAAAGAATAGGACATGCAGTAGCTATAAAAGATGATGAAGTTGCTTATAATCTTGTAAAAGAAAAAAATATAACCTTAGAAATGTGTCCAAAAAGTAATCTACAAACAAAAGCTGTGGATTCTTATGAAAATCATCCTGCTAAGATGTTTTTAAATGATGGATTAAAAGTTAATTTAAGTACTGATAATAGAACTGTATCTAACGTAGATTTAACAGAAGAATGTGAAAATATAAATAGTGTTTCAGGATTGAGTTTAGAAGAATTTAAAGAAATTTATTTAAATAGTGTGCAAGGTGCTTTTTGTGATGAAAAGACAAAAGAATGGCTTAGAAAACAAATATAATTAAATGTAAATAAAAATCTCCTTTTATTAATAAAAGAAAAATATCGATGAATTTTATTAAATTTATCTATTATTTAAACGAAATTAGTAAATAGGAGGTTTTATTATGAACAAAAAAAGAAATTTAAAATCTATACTAATTACAGGGGTTATCTTACCTATAATATTTATTTTCTTAATAATGCTAATAACGTTAAATTATTTTTTAAAACCAATATTAAGCAAAGATATGAATAATTTAGATTTAGCAGCTATTAGTAGTTCATCATTAAATTCAAAAGTGACATCTTTAATAGACAGTTATGTTGCTAATGCTACTGAGTTTAAGAATATATTTATTATTATAATTATTGTTTCAGTTATATTAGTAACAACATTATTAGTATTGGTAGCTAATAAATTAGTTAAAAGAATAAAACTTTTAGAAGAAAATATATCAAGATTAGAAAATGGAAATTTCATTGCAGTGGAAAATATGGTTGAGAAAAATAGAAGTGATGAAATTAATGAAGTTTATAATTCTATAGAAAAAACGAAAGAAGGATTAAGAGAAATTATAGCTAATATTAGATTATTATCTGAAGAAGTTGATTCAAAGTCAAAGTACTTAAATGATACTTCAAATAGTATGTTCAATAGTGTAAATAGTATAAGTGATGCTATGAGTGTAGCTTCACAAGGAAACATGGATCAAAGCAATCAGATAGTAGAAGTAGTATGTTTATTTGATAGGTTTAGAAATAAATCTAAGCAGATAAACGAAAATATAGCTAATATACATAGTACTTCAGTTGAAATAGGTGGAAGTGCTAAGGTAAGTAATGAAGATATGGAAAAACTTATTCAATCAATGACTAGATTTAATGGTAACTTTGAGGAATTTGTAAAATCTATTGAGATAATGGAAAGTAAAATAAAGTCTGTAAATGAGATTACAGAAGTTATTAATAATATTTCAGAACAGACTAACTTATTAGCATTAAATGCTGCTATTGAAGCAGCTAGAGCTGGAGAAGCAGGAAGAGGATTCTCAGTTGTAGCTGAGGAAATAAGAAAGCTTGCAGAGCAAAGTAAAAGTTCCTCAGAGGAAATAACAAAAGTTGTTGAAAATGTATTGAAGGAAAATGAAGATGTAGTAAGTAATGTTAGTATTATGAGTAAGGAGCTTAAGGAACAACAAAGTAATGCTGCTGATGCTATAGAATCATTTAAATATATATCAGGAAAAATAGATGATATAATACCTTTAATGAAGATGTTGAGTGCAGATTTTAATAAAATGCATGAAGAGGAAGGACAGATACATACTAACTTAGAAAAAGTAAGTGCTTTTTCAGAGGAAATGTCAGCAACTACTGAAGAAGTAGCTGTGTCTTCTGATGAATTAATAA
This sequence comes from uncultured Sarcina sp., assembly GCA_963557775.1. Taxonomy (GTDB): domain Bacteria; phylum Bacillota; class Clostridia; order Clostridiales; family Clostridiaceae; genus Sarcina. The sequence continues at coordinate 4,314 of CAUWDH010000002.1, read as the reverse complement.
ATTTAAGTAATGCAGTAGAAAGTATTTCAACAGAATTAGATTTGCTTATAAAGAAATTAAATGATGACCTTAAAAAATTTAAAATATAAAAGTAAAGAATAATTTAAAATGAGGAGTATCTCAAAGTGGAGTTGGATTCCATATTTGATGATAGTCCTTTTTTGTAGTTAAAGAACTTCTTATACTAAGTGGTCTTTTATTTAGAAATATAAAGTTATTTACTTTTATAGAGTATAGTCGTATTGAGGTTTCTAGTAAAGAGATGAAATTTTTAAATAGATTATAATTACAAAATATGGTAAAATTTATAATAAAAGATAAAGGGGGCTATAATAATGGAGAACATATTGGGAAATAGGAAAATTTCTATTGTAGATACAACCTTAAGAGATGGGGAACAAACAGCAGGAGTTGTATTTGCAAATCATGAAAAGGTGACAATAGCACAAATGCTTAGTGAAATAGGTGTAGATCAGTTAGAGGTTGGTATACCAGCTATGGGTGGAGATGAAAAAGCTGTAATTGAGCAAATATGCAAAAAAAATTTAAAAAGCAGTATAATGGCATGGAATAGGGCTGTTATAGGGGATATAGAAAAATCAATTTCATGTGGGGTTGATGCTGTTGCAATATCTATTTCTGTTTCAGACATTCATATTAAGCACAAACTTAGAACATCTAGAGAATGGGTTTTAGAGAATATGATAAAGTCTGTTGAATTTGCTAAAAAAAATGGTATGTATGTTTCTGTAAATGGTGAAGATGCATCAAGAGCAGATAAAGAATTTTTAGTTACCTTTATAGAAGAAGCTAAAAAGGCAGGAGCAAATAGATTTAGATATTGTGATACAGTTGGAGTTATGGAACCTTTTAGATTAAGAGATACAATAAAATATTTATATGATAATACTAATTTTGATATTGAAATGCATACCCATAATGATTTTGGTATGGCAACAGCTAATGCATTGGCTGGTGTTGTAGGAGGAGCAAATCATATAGGTGTAACAGTAAATGGATTAGGGGAGAGAGCTGGAAATGCAGCATTAGAAGAAGTTATAATGGCACTTAAATATGTACATGGAATAGACTTGAATTTTAATACAAATATGTTCAAGGAAATATGTGAATATGTATCAGCTGCTTCAGGAAGAAAACTACCAGCATGGAAAGCTATTGTTGGTGAAAATATGTTTAGGCATGAATCAGGAATACATGCAGATGGTGCAATAAAGGACCCTAAAAATTATGAAGCCTTTGACCCAAATGAAATAGGATTACAAAGACAAATAGTTATAGGGAAACACTCAGGAAAAGCAGCTATAATAAATAAATTTAATGAATATAATATAAGCTTAACAGATGAAATGGCTGCAAAAATCTTAGAGGAAGTAAGGGCACTTTCTGTAAAATTGAAGAGAACATTATTTGATAAGGAATTAGCACAAATATATAAAGAGTTGAAAGAACATTAGGGCAATTAAATTTTAAATATAGTAATAGATAAATTTTGGGGGTTTTTATGGGAAATAATTTAGTTTATAAGATTTTAAATAAGCATTTAGTTGCTGGAGAGCTTAAAGTAGGAGAAACTATTGGTATTAAGATAGATCAGACTTTAACTCAAGATTCTACAGGAACCATGGCATACTTGCAACTTGAAGCTATGGATATTGATAGAGTTAAAACTAAGAGGAGCGTTGCTTTTATAGACCATAATATGTTACAACAAGGTTTTGAAAATGCTGATGATCATAAGTATATAGAAACTGTAGCTTCCAAGCATGGAATTTATTTTTCCAAACCTGGGAATGGAATTTGTCATCAAGTATTTTTAGAGAGATTCTCAACACCAGGTGATACTTTAATTGGATCTGATAGTCATACCCCAACTGCTGGTGGAGTTGGAATGCTTGCTATAGGAGCTGGTGGTCTTGATGTTGCATTAGCTATGGCAGGTAAGGAATATTATATAAAAACACCAGAAGTAGTTAAGGTTAATTTAATTGGGAAACTTAATAAAATGGTATCATCAAAAGATATTATTTTAGAAGTATTAAGAAAAGTTACTGTTAAAGGTGGAGTTGGTAGAGTTTTTGAGTATTGTGGTGAAGGTGTTAAAGAACTTTCTGTTCCACAAAGAGCTACTATAACTAATATGGGAGCTGAACTTGGAGCCACAACATCAATATTTCCAAGTGATGAAAGAACTTTAGAGTTCTTTAAAGCACAAGAAAGAGAAGAGGATTTTACAGAACTTAAAGCAGATGAGGATGCTAGTTATGATTTAGAAATTACAATAGATTTAAATAATCTAGAGCCTCTTGCAGCTAAACCTCATAGCCCAGACAATGTTGAAGAGGTTAAGAAAATAGGTAAAATAAAAGTTGATCAAATTGCTATAGGTAGTTGTACAAATTCTTCTTATGAAGATTTAATGAAAGTAGCTAAAATTCTTAAGGGAAAAAAGGTTCATAAAGATATAAGTTTAGTTATTGCTCCAGGATCAAGGCAGGTTATGGAGATGATAGCTAGAAATGGTGCATTAGCTGACATTATAAGTGCAGGAGCACGAATATTAGAAAATGGATGTGGACCTTGTATAGGGATGGGACAATCACCTAAAACTAATGCTATTTCATTACGAACATTTAATAGAAATTTTTATGGAAGAAGTGGAACTTTATCAGCAAAAGTTTATTTAGTAAGTCCAGAAACTGCTGCTGTAAGTGCTATAAGTGGAGTTTTAACTGATCCTAGAAAATGTGAAGTAGATTTTTCAGATATATATGTAGACAAGTTTATTATTGATGATAGTATGATAATAAAACCTGCTGATATAAACGAAGAAGTTGAAGTTGTAAGAGGACCAAATATTAAACCATTTCCACTTAATGTTCCTCTAAAAAAACATATAGAGGGAAAGGTAGTTTTAAAAGTTGAAGATAATATTACAACAGATCATATAATGCCATCTAATGCTAAGTTGCTGCCTTATAGAAGTAATATACCTTATTTAGCTAATTATTGCTTTAGTACAATAGATGAAGAATTTCCTAAAAGAGCAATAGATAATAATGGAGGATTTATTGTGGGAGGAGAAAATTATGGGCAAGGTTCTAGCAGAGAACATGCAGCTCTAGCACCACTTTATTTAGGAATAAAAGGAGTATTAGTTAAGTCTTTTGCTAGAATCCATAAGGCAAATTTAATAAATAGCGGTATAATACCAATGACTTTTGAGAATTTAAAAGATTATGAAAAAATAGACTCTATGGATAAATTAATTATTGATAATATATATGAAGAAATAGATAAGGGATTTCTAACAGTAAAAAATATAAGTAAGAATTATGTGTTTAAAGTGAAAGTAGAATTATCAAAAAAAGATATTAAAATAATTAAAGCTGGAGGGACATTAAATTATAATAAAGGTATATAGTTAATAAGTAAGAGGATGTATCGAATTACAGATATGTCCTTTTTACTTTTTATTTAGCTATTAGATAAATTAAATATATAATAATTGTTAGTTTTAAAAAGAAGAAAAATATGAAAATTGCAAGTTTTAAAATTGAATTATTCATATTAGGATAAAAGAAAATATGAATACATAGAGTTATGAATTTATAAAAAGACTATTTTTTATACATTATATTCAATAAAATGGAATTAATTTAAAGAAAAATCTATATTTAAAAATTAAATTTTACTATTAAATGTATTTAATATGTATAAAATATTAACTAAAATATGAATTGATTTACAAATAATAAGATTAATGAATTAAGTGTAAATGAAAGATGATATTCTTTACACAACATTAACCCACAAATAATTAATTTGATGATATACTAAGATTGTAGCAAGGAACAAAAGTTAAAAATAATAAATTAATAAAAATTAGCTTTAAAAATTAAAATTTAATTATTGTAAAAAACGTAGTTTAAATAGAGTAACTTATAAGATAAATTAAAAAAAAGGAAACAGGAGGAAGAAAGTATGATAGGAAGAAGAAGTTTAACAGGTGAAAGATGTCCAGTATCAGGAATATGGAGATCAGAGGGACACGGAAAAACAGCAGTGGTAAGAAAGCAAGGAGAAATAATGCCATCACATAGAAATAAGGAAGTAAGTTGGAGAATGATTCAACATTTACCTAAGAAATAATGAATTATTAAAATGATAAAAAATTCAGTTTGAATATAATAAGATAAAATTAAAAAAGAAACAGGAGGAAGAAAGTATGATAGGAAGAAGAAGTTTAACAGGTGAAAGATGTCCAGTATCAGGAATATGGAGATCAGAAGGACA
>CAUWDH010000001.1:0-226861 GCA_963557775.1 uncultured Sarcina sp. | reverse complement strand
ACTCGGCTGTTAACCGATAGGTTGGAGGTTCGAATCCTCTCTGCGGAGCCAATTTTAAAATTAAATTAATTAAATCTAGTGATTATGCTTTTTAGGGTAACACCCGTTCCCATTCCGAACACGAAGGTTAAGCCTAAAGAGGCCAATGGTACTGCATGGGTGACCGTGTGGGAGAGTAGGTTATCGCTAGGTAAGGTAAAGACTTAAAGATTTTCTTTAAGTCTTTTTATTTTTTTATTATTTTTAAAAATATTTGACAAAGATTTTTAAAAGTAGTATAGTTTATTTGTAAGCACCCCCCTAGGGGGTGGTCAATGAACAAAAGAAGGTGAAAATAATGAGTGAAACTTATAGGAAAGAAACTTATAAGGTTGAGGGTATGAGCTGTGCAGCTTGTGCAACATCAATAGAAAAAGTTTTAGGTAAAATTGATGGTGTAGAAAAAGCAGCAGTTAACTTTGCGGCAGAAACTGTAACAGTTAATTATGATAGTTCAAAAACTAAATTTGATATAATGCAAGAAAAGTTAAATAAACTTGACTTTAAGCTTAAAAATGAAAATTTAAAGAAAGAAAGTTATAAAGTTGAGGGTATGAGTTGTGCAGCTTGTGCAACATCAATAGAAAAAGTTCTAGGTAAGCTTGAAGGTATAGAAAAAGCAGCGGTTAACTTTGCAGCAGAAACTGTAACAGTTGAATATGATGCTTCAGTTGTTGGCTTTGATAAAATGCAAGAAAAGTTAAATAAGTTAGACTTCAAACTTAAAAAGGATAATAAGGAAGTTACATATAAAGTTCAAGGAATGAGTTGTGCAGCTTGTGCAACTTCTATTGAAAAGACATTAAAGAAAATGGATGGTATAGATGATGCAGCAGTTAACTTTGCTACAGAAACAGTAAAGTTTTCTTATGATATTGATAAATTAAGAATAAGTGATGTAAAAGCTAAACTTGCAAAATTAGATTTTATATTAGTAGAAGATACAGAATCTAAGAATGAAGAAGTTATAGATGAGAAAGAAAAAGAAGTAAAGAATATGAAAAATAGACTTATTTGGTCTAGTATATTTACAGCACCAGTATTTATTATTGCAATGTGGAATATATTCTCAGCAAATTCTTTACCTTCTTGGATAAATCCAAATACAAGTCCATTTACATTTGTTTGGGTTGAATTTATATGTACATCAGTTGTAGTAGGTGTAGGTTGGAAATTCTTTAAGGTTGGTATTAAGAGTTTATTTGCAGGTAGCCCTAATATGGATACATTAATTGCTATAGGTTCAGGTGTAGCTTATCTCTATAGTATATTTGCTTTATGTATGATGTATGCAGGTAATCTTAGTTATGTTCAACATCTATACTTTGAAACAGCTGCAATGATACTTGCATTAATTACTTTAGGTAAGTACTTCGAAGCATTAGCAAAAGGAAAAACTTCAGATGCTATTAAACAACTTATGGAGCTTGCTCCAAAAACAGCTACTATATTAGTTGGTGGAAAGGAACAAGAAATTTCTATTGATGAAGTTAGAGTTGGTGATTTAATTGTTGTTAAGCCAGGTGAAAAATTCTCAGTTGATGGGATTGTAGTTGAAGGTACTACTTCAGTTGAAGAAAGTATGTTAACTGGTGAAAGTATTCCAGTAGAAAAGAAAATTGGAGATGAAGTATTTGGAGCTAGTATCAATAAAAATGGTAGAGTAGTTTATGAAGCTACTAAAGTTGGTAAAGATACAGTAATATCTCAAATAGTTAATTTAGTTAAAGATGCTCAAGGAACAAAGGCGCCAATTGCTAAAACAGCGGATGTTATTGCAGGTTACTTTGTACCAGTAGTTATTACTTTAGCAGTACTAGGTGCTATAGGTTGGTTTATAGGAACTCATGATTATGAAAAATCATTAGAAATATTTATAGCAGTTATAACAGTAGCTTGTCCATGTGCTTTAGGATTAGCAACACCAACAGCTATAATGGTTGGTACTGGTAGAGGAGCTGAAAATGGTGTTCTTATAAAAGGTGGAGAAGCTTTAGAAGCAGCCCAAGAAATTCAAGCAGTTATATTTGATAAAACAGGTACTTTAACAGAAGGTAAACCAGTAGTAACAGATATAATAACAGAAAGTTATGATAAAGAAGAAATATTAGCTATAGCAGCAGCAGCAGAAAAAGGTTCAGAACACCCACTTGGTGAGGCTATAGTAAACTCAGCAAAAGAAAAAGGTTTAGCTGAAAAAGAAATTAAAGATTTTACTGCAATTCCTGGTAAAGGTATTGAAGTTAAAGTTGAAGACAAGGTTGTATTCTTAGGAAATAAAAAGCTTGTTGAAGATCAAAGGGTTAAATTAGGTAATTTCGAAGCGAAATCTAATAGTCTTGCAGAACAAGGTAAAACACCAATGTACATGATTATAGATGGTAAATTAGAAGCTATAATAGCTGTTGCAGATACAGTTAAGAAAACTAGTAAGAAAGCAGTTGAAGAATTAACAAAAATGGGAATTGAAGTTGTTATGTTAACTGGAGATAATGCTAGAACAGCAAAAGCAATTGCTAAAGACTTAGGAATTACAAGAGTATTTGCAGATGTTATGCCTAACCAAAAAGCTGATAAAGTTAAAGAAATTCAAGCTGAAGGTAAAAAAGTTGTTATGGTTGGAGATGGTATCAATGATGCTCCAGCATTGGCATTAGCTGATGTAGGTATGGCTATTGGATCAGGAACAGACATAGCAATGGAAACAGCTGATATAGTTCTTATGAGAAGTGATATTATGGATGTTGTAGGCGCTATAAAATTAAGTAAGGCTACAATTAGAAATATAAAAGAGAGCTTAGGCTCATCAGTAATTTATAACTGTATAGGTATTTTAATAGCTTTAGGAGCTCTTAGAATATTTGGAGGTCCATTACTAAATCCTATGATAGGAGCTTTAGCGATGAGTTTTAGTTCTATTTCAGTTTTATTAAATGCTTTAAGACTAAAAAGATTTAAAGTTAGTTATGAAGCATAATAATTAAATATAAAAATATAAAGCTTATATGAACCATTAGGTTTGTATAAGTTTTTATTTTTTTTAAAGTACTACTAAAATTGAAAAATTTAAAATATAAAATATATAAGGAATATATTAGAACGTTAAACTAAATAGTTTATGGATAGAGTAATTTTTAGGGAGTGTAAATATGATAGAGGTATTTAATTCTAAATTTGAGTATCCAGAGTTTACTAAGGAGATGAAAAAGGATTATACCATATTAGTACCAACAATGTTGCCTATACATTTTAAATTATTATCTAAATTATTCAAGGAAAATGGATATAATATAGAAGTTTATGAGGCTGATAATCATACTGCATTAAGTGAAGGGCTAAAGAGTGTTCATAATGATATGTGTTATCCTGCTCTTATTGTTATAGGACAGATGTTACAAGCTTTGAAGAGTGGAAAGTATGATATTAATAAAACAGCCCTTATAATGAGTCAAACAGGAGGGGGATGTAGGGCATCTAATTATATATACCTTTTAAGGAAAGCTTTAAGAGATAATAATATGGGCTTTATACCTGTTATATCATTAAATGCTTCAAAACTTGAAAAACATTCTGGTTTTAATTTATCTCCAATTTTGTTAAGTAAATTAGTATACGCTACTTTTTATGGAGATTTAATTATGATAATATCCAATCAATGTAGGCCTTATGAACTTAGAAAGGGAGAAACTGATGAAGTAATAGATAGAGTTATAAATAAATTAATTAAGGATTTTAGAGGCATAGGATATTTAAAATTAGGAAGAATAAATAAATATATCCTAGAAGAGTTTGAAAAAATAAATAGAAGTAATGAGCAAAAAATAAAAGTAGGTATTGTTGGAGAAATATATATGAAATATTCTCCTGTTGGTAATAATAATCTTGAAGAATTTTTATTGAAGGAAAATTGTGAAGTGGTTATGTCTGGAGTTTGTGATTTCTTTTTATATTGCCTATCAGAAGGAGAAATAGATAGAAGGTTATATAATATGAATACTTTAACTAATTTAGGGAAAGAGAAGCTTTATTCTATTGTAAAAGGAATGCAAAAAATAATGATATCTTCAATAAAAAAACACGGTATTTTTAGAGCTCCAACACCTTTTGATAGAGTAAAAGGATTAATAAATGATTATATTAATGAAGGGGTAAAAATGGGGGAAGGATGGCTTATGACAGCAGAAATGATAGAGTTAATAGATAGTGGTGTTAATAATATTGTTTGTGCTCAACCTTTTGGATGTTTACCTAATCATATAGTTGGAAGAGGAATGAATAGAAAAATAATGAATAAGCATCCTTATGCTAATATTGTTACAGTGGATTATGACCCTGCATCTACTAAAGTAAATCAGGAAAATAGAATAAAACTTATGTTAGCTAATGCAAAGATGGCTAATTTATTAAAGTAAAGGTAAAACCGTAAATAATATTATTATTTCAGAAATTAAGGAATTTAACTATATAATTAGTTAAAAAAGATATTTTTTATTAATAAGGTACGAAAAAAAATAAAATCTTATTAATAATATAAAATTTTCTTAAAAATCAGAGAAGTAAAGAAAATAGTAAAATTAATATGGAAAGAGTTAATTCTTACTATTTGTATGGATTTAAACTTGTATAAAATAACAATTAATTCAGTTAAGATTACTAGATAAAATTTAAAGAGTAATTATTTAAATTTATTAGATTATAGTAAAAAATCTTTAACTGAATTTTTAGTTAGTTCTATCTAGAGAGGAAATTAGTAATAGAAAATTTGAGAAAATAGTATATTGCAGTAACTGGCTAGATAAATTTTTATATCTAAGTTTATATGTTTATTAGATATAGATAATATATTTTAATGAGTTTCACTGAATTTATCCAAGGAGTTCATGAAATTTAAAAATAACAACAAAGAAAAAGCTGTAAAGAGAGGGGATTTTATATTGTCTTACAAAATAGGTATAGATGCTGGATCAACAACGGTAAAACTTTTAGTTAGAGATGATGAAAACAATGTAGTTTACCAAAGTTATGAAAGGCATTTTTCAAAAGTTAGAGAATTAATTTTAAAGGAATTAAAGTCAATAGAAAATATCATAAAGGGAAAAGAATTAAAGGTAGCTATCACTGGGTCAGCAGGATATGGTGTTTCTAAAGAAACAGATATAGACTTTGTTCAAGAAGTTTTTGCTACAACATTAGCAATTAGAAAGACTTTACCTGATGTTGATGTTGCAATTGAACTTGGAGGAGAAGATGCTAAGATAATCTTTTTAACAAATGGTTTTGAAGAAAGAATGAATTCTAGTTGTGCAGGTGGAACAGGTGCATTTATAGACCAAATGGCACATTTATTAGATGTAACAGGGGAAGAGTTAGATGCACTTAGCTTAAAGCATGAATCTCTTTATCCAATAGCATCTAGATGTGGTGTTTTTGCAAAAACAGATGTTCAACCACTTTTAAATCAAGGTGCAAAAAAAGAAGATATAGCAGCAAGTATATTTCAATCAGTAGCAGATCAAACTATTGGAGGACTTGCACAAGGTAGAGAAATAAAAGGAAAGATTTTATTTTTAGGTGGACCACTAGACTTCTATGAAGGGCTTAGAGATAGATTTAGAGAAACTTTAAAGCTTGATGAAGAACATGCTGTTCTACCTGATAATGCAAAGGTATTTGTTGCTTTAGGAGCATCAATTTATGCTGGAGAACAACAAAAATCATATAAATATGAGGAAATTATAAATGTATTAGAAGATAAATCTAATAGGATAAGAACAATAAATATAATCCCATCATTATTTGAATCAGAAGAGGATTATAGAGAATTTAAGGAACGTCATGATAAAGCATCAGTTGCATTTAAGGATATTAGTGAATATTCAGGTAATGCGTATTTAGGGATTGATGCTGGGAGCACAACAACAAAAATTGTTTTATTAGATGAAGAAGAAAATATAATTTATGAATATTATGCTTCTAATAAGGGAAATCCAGTAGAAGTTGTTAGAAGACAGCTTGTAGATATATATGAAAAGTGTGGAGATAGAATTAAAATAAAAGGAAGTTCTGTAACTGGTTATGGTGAAGAACTTATAAAAAATGGATTTAACATAGACTTTGGAATAGTTGAAACTATAGCTCACTTTTTAGCTGGTAAGCATTTTAATCCAAAGGTTGACTTTATTCTTGATATTGGTGGCCAAGATATGAAATGCTTCAAGATTAAAGATGGTGTTATAGATAGCATAATGTTAAATGAAGCATGTTCAGCTGGATGTGGATCATTTATAGAAAGTTTTGCTAATCAAATGGGATATGATGTTAAGGAATTTGCTAAATTAGGATTGTTTGCAGAAGGAACAGTTGAATTAGGTTCTAAATGTACTGTATTTATGAATTCATCTGTAAAACAAGCTCAAAAAGATGGAGCAACTATAAAGGATATATCAGCAGGATTATCTGTAAGTGTTGTTAAAAATGCATTATATAAAGTTATACGTGTAAGAAATCCTAAAGATTTAGGTGAGAATATACTTGTTCAAGGTGGAACAATGTATAATGATGCTATCTTAAGAAGTTTTGAAATGGAACTTGGAAGAAATGTTGTTAGACCAAATATAGCTGGTCTTATGGGAGCTTATGGTGCAGCTTTATATGCCAAAGAAAATATAGGTTCAAAGGAAACATCAACTTTAAAAAGAGAAGATATGAAAGAATTTAAACATAGTTCTAAGAGTGCTAGATGTGGACTTTGTACAAATAGATGTAACCTAACTATTAATATATTTGGAGATGGTGCAAATAAAAGATTTATGTCAGGTAATAAGTGTTCAAGACCTGAAGGTAAGGGAGAACAAAAACATTTACCAGATGTATATCAGTACAAGTATGATTTTATAAGAGGATTAGAATATAAGGAAGGTAAAAGAGGAACTGTAGGATTACCTGTAGCTCTTAACTACTATGAAACTTTACCTTATTGGGTTGAGTTCTTTAAAACATTAGATATTTCAGTAGTAATATCAGACCCATCATCAAAAAAATTATATGTGAAAGGTCAACATACTATACCATCAGACACTGTATGTTATCCTGCTAAATTAGTACATGGTCATATAGAGAGTTTATTAGAAAAAGGTGTTAATAATATATTCTATCCATGTATGACTTACAATGTAGATGAAGGATTAACAGATAGTTGTTTTAACTGCCCAATTGTTGCATATTATCCAGAACTTATAAATGGTAATGTACCTTCACTTGAAAGCAGAAACTTTATGTATCCTTATTTAATGCTTGGTAATGAAAAAAGCTTGGTTAAAACTTTATATAAAGAATTAAGTCCAGTATACGAAGGGCTTACAATAGATATGATAAAAGAAGCGGTAAATAATGCTAATAAAGCTTATGAAGATTTTAAAAATTCTATAAGAGAAAAAGGTAAAGAAGCTATAGAATATGCAAGAGCTAATAATTTACCAATAATAGTTTTAGCAGGAAGACCTTATCATGTGGATGAAGAGATAAATCATGGTATCCATAAAGCTTTAACATCATTAGGAACAGTGGTTATAACAGAAGACTCAATATCATCAGTTGAATATAACCCAAGAGTAAAAGTTCTTAACCAATGGAGTTATCAAGCAAGACTTTATAGCGCAGCTGCATGTGTGGCTAAAAACCCAGATATGAATTTAATACAACTTGTATCATTTGGATGTGGAACTGACGCAATAACATCAGATGAAGTTAAAGATATATTAGAGGAAAGTGGAAAAGTTTATACACAAATAAAAATTGATGAAACAAACAATTTAGGAGCAGCAAAAATAAGATTAAGAAGTATGTTAGAAGCTGTTGCACAAAAGGAAAAAGCTAAAGTCAAGGAGGCATAGCAGCAATGATTGAGATAAAGGATAAAAACTATGTAGAATTTACTAAAGAAATGAAAGATGAATATACTATATTAGCACCTACAATGTTGCCAATTCATTTTAATATGTTCTCAAGAATGATGGCAACACAAGGATATAAGCTAGAATTCTATGAAGGAGATGTAAATAGTGCATTAAATGAAGGGTTAAGAAGTGTTCATAATGACATGTGTTTTCCTGCATTAATTGTAGTAGGTCAAATGTTACATGCTTTAAAAAGTGGAGAGTATGACCCTAATAAAACAGCATTAGTTTTAAGTCAAACTGGTGGTGGATGCAGGGCATCTAATTATATTCCCGTGTTAAGAAGAGCTTTAAAAGAAAATGGATTTGATCAAGTTCCTGTTATTTCAGTTAACCAAGGTGGTGAAACACATTCAGGACTTGTATTAACTCCTGATTTTCTTCTTCAAGTGGCTTATGCTATTTTATATGCAGATTTTATAATGTATATTTCAAATCAATGTAGACCATATGAAATTAATAAAGGTGATACAGATAAAGCTATAGAAGAGGCTACTGAATTAGTCTTAGATTCTTTAGAAAATAAAAAGTACTTAAAAACAAAAGTTTTATATACAGAATTAATAGAAATTTTCAATAATATAGAAAAGTCAGATGAGAAAAAACCTAGAGTAGGAATAATGGGAGAGATATTTATGAAATATTCTCCTATTGGTAATAATCACTTAGAAGAATTTTTACTAAGTGAAGGGTGCGAAGTTGTTGTACCTGGAATAATGGATTTTTGCCTTTATTGTTTAAATGATGCAAAGATGAATAAAGCATTATATGGAATATCAGATATGTCAGCAGGTGTAAAATTAATGATGACAAACCTAATTGAAGGAATGCAAAAAACAATGATTTCTGTTATAAAATCTAAAAGTAATTTTACAGCACCAGCATCATTTAAACACTTAAAAGAATTAGTAAATGGATACATAAGTGAAGGAATGGTTATGGGTGAAGGATGGCTTGTAACTGCAGAGATGTTAGAGTTTATAGATATCGGAGTTAATAACATAGTTTGTGCACAACCATTTGGATGTTTACCAAATCATATAGTAGGTAAAGGGATGAATAGAAAGATATTATCAAATCATCCAGAGGCAAATATAGTTACTATTGATTATGATCCATCATCATCAAAAGTAAATCAAGAAAATAGAATAAAGTTAATGCTAGGTAGAGCTAAAATGGCTGAATTATTTTAAATTAAAATTTTAGAGTTAAAAGACTCTATGTTAAAGGATGTATCAAGATTTAGATGCATCCTTTGGTATTTCTATAGATAATAGTTATTTTAAGGAAGTATCATTAAAAAATATTGACAAAGTATAAGAAAAAGAGTATTCTTTAATTAAAGACACCCCCTATGGGAGGGGGTGGGGAGGTGGAATTTTGACTGAAGAAAAGAAAAAAGCAATACAATGTTTAAAAACTGCTAGGGGGCAAGTTGATGGCATATTAAAAATGATTGAAGATGAAAGATATTGCATTGACGTATCTTATCAAATAATGGCAGCACAAGCTTTACTAAAAAAATCTAATAAATATATTTTATCATCTCACTTAAAGAGTTGTGTTAAAGATGCACTTTTAAGTGAAGAAGGTAAAGATGAAAAGATAGAAGAATTAATAAAGGTATTAAATACTTTAATAGATAAATAAAGTAAAAATAATCGAGGGGAAAAAATGAATAAAGAAGTTTTAGAGTTAAAAGATTTAAAAAACGTTACTTACAATCTTTCTAATATTAAAGACTCAATATCTAATTTAGAGGGCATTGAAGATTTATTACTAGAAGGAAACAATATTATTATAACTTATGATCAAAGAAAGATATCTCTTAAAGAAATATCTAAGGTTTTAAAGCAAAATGGATATAATAACAACTATGAAGAAAAGTATAAAAGTTATACTTATGATGTAGAAGGGATGAGTTGTGCAGCTTGTGCAACTTCAATTGAAAGAGTATTAAGAAAAGTTGAAGGTGTAGATTTAGCAGATGTAAATTTTTCTACTGAGACCTTAAAAGTTAATTATAATGAGGAAAAAGTAACTTTTGAAGACATAAGTAAAAAGTTAGAGAAGTTAGATTTTAAACTTATTAAGGAGAAGAAAGAAAAAGAGGAAGATAATAATGAATCTGAACTTTCAAAGGTTAAAAGGCGATTTATTTTTTCAGCCATATTTACAGTTCCCATATTTCTTATAGCTATGCTACCAATGATGGGAATACCATTACCAAGTATAATAAGTTTAGCAGAAAATCCAGAAATAAATATTACTATCCAAATGATATTAGCAACTGTAGTAATATTTTTTGGATATGAATTTTATAAAGTTGGATTTAAGAGTTTAATAGCAGGTAGTCCTAATATGGATACTTTAATTGCTATAGGGTCTTCAGCAGCTTACTTATATAGTCTCTATGCAATGGTTAATGTTTTTAGAGGAAATGAACATTATATACATTATCTTTACTTTGAAACATCAGCAATGATATTAGCATTTATAAGCCTTGGAAAGTATATGGAGGCCATAGCAAAAGGAAGAGCATCTAGTGCTATCAAAAAGCTAATGGATTTAACTCCTAAAATGGCTACAATACTAGTTGATGGTGTTGAAAAAGTAATTCCTGTTGAAGAAGTTGTAATAGGTAATGAAATTATCGTAAAACCAGGAGAAAGAATACCTGTTGATGGTGAAATAATAGATGGTATAAGTTCGGTTGATGAGAGTATGTTAACAGGAGAAAGTATTCCAGTTGAGAAATCAAAAGGAGATTTTGTTTATGGAGCTAGTATAAATAAAACAGGGAGATTTATTTATAAGGCTACTAAAGTTGGAAAAGATACTTTAATTTCTCAAATAGTTAATCTTGTTAGAGAGGCTCAAGGAAGTAAAGCACCAATTGCTAGAATGGCAGATGTAATATCAGCATATTTTGTTCCAGTAGTTATAGGTTTAGCTTTTGTGAGCTCAGTAGGTTGGTATATAGCAGAAGGTAATATTCAGTTTTCTTTAGAGATATTCATAGCTGTTCTTGTTATAGCTTGTCCTTGTGCCTTAGGATTAGCAACTCCAACGGCAATAATGGTTGGAACAGGAAGGGCAGCAGAAAAAGGAATATTAATAAAAGGTGGAGAAGCTTTAGAATTAATTCAAGCTGTAGATACCATAGTTTTTGATAAAACAGGAACTATAACAGAAGGAAAACCAATAGTAACTGATATAGTTACAAATACTGTGGATGAAAATGAAGTTTTAGCTATAGCAGCTTCAGCAGAAAAAGGTTCAGAACATCCTTTAGGTAAAGCAATTGTAAATGAAGCTATAGATAGAAAAATTGAATTTAAAGATATATTTGAATTTAAAGCTTTATCAGGAATGGGAATAGAAGCTACTATAGATAATAAAAAGATATATATAGGTAATAAAAAACTTTTACAGGATATAAATATTGAAATTGAGAATTTTAAAGAGGTATCAGATAGATTAGCTAATGAAGGAAAAACTCCTATGTTTGTTGTTGTAAACAATAAATTAGAAGGAATAATAGCTGTAGCAGATACTATTAAAAAGAATAGTGCAGAGGCTATAAGTCAATTAAATGAAATGGGCTTAGAAGTTGTAATGTTAACTGGAGATAATAAGAAAACAGCAGAAGCTATTTCAAAAAATCTTAAGTTAAATAGAGTAATATCCGAAGTGTTACCAGATGAAAAAGCAAATAAAATAAAAGAAATTCAAAAAGAAGGCAAAAAGGTAATAATGGTTGGTGATGGAATAAATGATGCACCAGCATTAGCTTTAGCGGAGGTTGGTATAGCCATAGGATCTGGAACAGATATTGCAATGGAATCCGCAGACGTAGTTTTAATGAAAGATGATTTATTAAATGTTGTTGTAGTGATGGATCTTAGTAAGAGAACTATGAAAATTATTAAGCAAGGATTATTTTGGGCACTTATTTATAATGTAATAGGTATACCTATAGCTATGGGGTTATTCCACATATTTGGAGGACCACTTTTAAATCCTATGATAGGAGCTTTAGCTATGAGTTTTAGTTCAGTATCTGTAGTGTTAAATGCTTTAAGATTAAAAATAAAGTAGAAGAGGTTATTGCCATAACAAGGGGCATTGTACCTTGTCAGAGAAAATGCTTATTAAGCAAAAAATCAAATCAATAAATTACATTTTCAAAAAACATATTATTATAAAGGAGTGTTACAGATGAGAAAAACAATAATTATAGAAGGTATGTCATGTGGAAACTGTGTTAAACACGTTACTAAAGCTTTAAATGAAGTAGATGGAATAGAAATAATCGAAGTTGAAATTGGTAAAGCTGTAATCGAAGGAGATGCTTCAGATGCAGTTTTAACTGAAGCTATAGAAGACTTTGGTTTTGATGTAAAATCAATCGGTTAATTTAAATTAAAAGGAATCTTATATTACTAGAAGTTAGTAATATAAGGTTCCTTTTTATATTTAATTCAATAAGTTAAGTAATAGATAAACTTTACTGTGGTTTTTGCTTTTCTATATTGTTAATTCATAACCATACTATATACATTATTTCTATATTATCAAATCAAATATGTGAAAAAATACTTTAAAAATGTTCTAAATCTAATAATTCTCATATATTAAAAAATATATTACATATGAAAAATAATAAAAAAGAAGCTATATCAGAATTAATCATTAATTAATCTGATATAGCTTCTACTTGTATTTTATTAAGCTTCTGCGTTATATACTTTTAATTTTCCAGCACCGATTATAATACATGCAACTACTAA
Source organism: uncultured Sarcina sp. (assembly GCA_963557775.1). Classification (GTDB taxonomy): domain Bacteria; phylum Bacillota; class Clostridia; order Clostridiales; family Clostridiaceae; genus Sarcina. Next base: position 214,074 of record CAUWDH010000001.1, on the reverse strand, counting down.
TGAGAAGAAGCAGATAGGCATTATTAAATCAGTATATCCTTTACCTATTAAGTATCCACCAACTAAGTTACCTATGATTTGAGGGATACATAAAAATACGTTATTTATACCCATATATTCACCTAATTTTTCTTTAGGAGCAACTACTGGGATTAAAGCATAGAATGCAACTTGAAGTATAACGAATCCTATACCTAGTAATAACATGAATAACCAAAGCATTGCGATACTTGAGATGAAGAACCATCCAATGATAAATCCTACTCCATAAACAGCACAAGCTATAAATAAGATTTTTTGTTTACTCCATCTATCACACCACATTCCAACGAATAATGATAGTATTAAACCTATAAATGTGAAGATTGTTAATGCTAAGCTTATTTCACTACTTGAAAAATGATGTACTTTTTCAAAGTATGGTATCATGAATGGCATTATAAATCCATAACCTAAGTAGAAGAAGAAGCCTGTCATGAATACTCTCATTGCTGAACTATTTTTTAAGAAGTCTAAACTAAGTTTAGAAGGCTTTTGGAACTTGCTTGTATCTTCTTTGATTGTTAACATTGACCAAATTGTTGGTATAAATAATAAACATGCAACTAAAATAAATGGATATAGTGTGTATTTGTTATATAATTCAACACCACATAGGAAGAATATAACACCACCAAGTGACATTAATAATTTTCCCCATCCATTAACAAGACCAATTTGACTTTCATCAACTGCTTCTGGCATTAATGAGAAGTAAGGTCCTTGATAGAAGTTAACTGATGCATATAAAAGTGTTGCAAAAATGAACATTAATGCATAAGTTCTTGAAATACCTAATAATATTAGAAATACTGTTGCACATATACAACCCCAGATAACCCAAGGTTTTCTTTTTCCCATTTTAAAATTTGTTCTATCACTTATAATACCTGCTATATATGGCATAAATATTCCTGTTATAGGAGCCATCATAGTTAATAATCCTAATAGGAATGTTGAACTAGTAGCTTTTTCAACTAACATAGGGACAACTGTACTATTCATATTCCAAACAATACCGATACCCATGTTTGGTAGAGCAACTAGAAATGGTATAAGCCAACTTTTCTTATTAGGAGCTTTACCTGTGTTATTCATCTTGTGTACTTCCTTTCATCTGCGTTTTGTACTTAATTTTGTCTGCGTTTTTGTGCTTAATTTTGTTTGCATTTTTGTGCTTAATTTTAACTGCATTACGGAGATTTAATAACGTTTACATCTCCTCGAATAACGGATTATATTATTTTTTTATAAATAAAAATCTTACATGATTATAATACACTTGTAGACAAAAAATTCAAAATCATAAAAAATATAATAAAGATAATTATAACATAAATTATTTTTAAAATATTAGTTTATTTGTAGAGTTTGTTAAAAATTTAATTAAAAATAAGGATAAAAATTATCAAAAATATAAAATATTATGGATTTCTTTATTTTATTCAAAATTAAAAAAGCATAATTTTAAGTTTCTTTTTATGCCATTTTTATTATATTTATTCGAATTTTTAACATATAATTTAAATATAAAATTCTAATGAGACATATATTATTTTAAATTGATAAAAAATCTTTTAAAAAAAATAAAAAAAGTGTTGACAATATATTTATGTAAATATATAATAGTTAATGTAGTTATTCCGCAGTAGCTCAAGGGTGGAGCACTCGGCTGTTAACCGATAGGTTGGAGGTTCGAATCCTCTCTGCGGAGCCATTTTTTTTGTTAGAGATATGCAAAGATGCATGGCTCTTTTTTTTTGCTTTAAATTAAATTATTTTCTATATTAACAAAAAATTAACTTGTTAATTTTAATATATTAATCAATATTATGTATTTATTTCACTTCTTTGTAACTATTGTTTGGTAGAATAAGGGAGGAATTGGGAAATGATGAAAATTTGGGGGATAATATGAAGAAAAGAAGCATAGAAAATATATTGAAAAACAAAAAAAAGGCAAAAGTAATGGCTATTAGTGTTGTAACAGCAGGAATTTTAGGTGTAGGAGCTATAGTAGGATTTGTAGTCAATAATAATAAAATAGCAAATAAAAAAATAAAATCTAATATTGTTGAAGCTGAAGAAAATACTTATAAAGAGACAAGTGAAAATGAGATTATTAAAGGAAAAAACCATACATATAAAGCAGAAAAAAATGCAGTGAGTCCAAATGAAGTAAGAAAAATGTTAGATGGAAAATATGAGGGGAAATTAAAGGATAAAAAAGTTGTATTTTTAACATTTGATGATGGACCAAGCATTCAAACTGAAAAAGTTTTAAATATATTAGAAGAAAAAGGGGTACAAGGTACATTCTTTATTTTAGGAGAAAATATTAAAAAGTCAGAAAAAAATAAAGATGTAATAAAAAAGATAGTTGAAAGTGGAAACTCTTTAGGGAATCATACATATACTCATGACTTTAAGAAACTGTATCCAGGTGGAAATATTGATTTAGATGCATTTATGAAAGAATATAAAGATACAGAGAATGAGTTAAAGGAAATATTAGGAGACAATTTTAAAAATAATCTAGTGAGGTTTCCAGGAGGAGAGAATACTAGAATTTATAAAAAAGATAAGAACTTAGCTGAAACTTTAAAAGTTTTTGATGAAGAAGGAATAAGTAGTATTGATTGGAATGCTTTAAATGGAGATGCAGAAGGAAGAAGTTATTCTAATGATGAAATGATTAATTATGTAAAAAGAAGTTCTGCTGATAAAAATCATGTTGTAATACTTATGCATGATAGTGCACCGAAGGAAAAAACTGTCCAAATATTACCAGAGGTAATAGACTATTATAAATCTCAAGGATATGAATTTAAAATAATAGGATAATTATGTAGTAATTCACAAAAAATTTAACTATTAAATTAAAATAATTTTTTAATTTGCGTATTAATATTTTTTTAAAAGGTGTATAATAATAGATGTAACTCTAATAATTTAATTAAAAATAAACAATTTTAAAGAATATAGTATTAATGCGTAGTGTAATTCTATAAAGCAAAGGCCGTAAACCCTCAATTTATATTGAGGGTTTAATTTATTTGGATAAAAATAATAATGATATTTGGCTTAAAAGTTAATTAAGTATATATTTTACCTCATAGCTAGAGGCTGTAATAATCATATCTTCTTACTAAATATTTAATCTTTAATTATCCCTAAATAGAAAATAAATAATATTTCATAGAAAGCTATAATATATTTTAATATAATATTGAAATTAAATTTCTCTCATAGCTAGAGGCTGATAACTACCACTAAGTATTTTAGATGGAGTCAAAACTCAACTTGAATTAAGTCTACTTTTATCTAGCTATATTAAAGAGCTAAAATGATTGCTAAAAATTTTTACTTATATTCACACGCTTAGATTTTGATGATTAACTTTGAAGTAAGGCTTAACTAAAGAGGTTAAAATGATTTTAAACTTTATTAATGTTTAAATAAAAAAAGAAAGGCGGTGAAAGCATAATTTAAAATGTAAACATTTAAATTGTGTGGTTATATGAAAAAATATAGTATTGAGAATTTAAGAAATGTAGGAATCATGGGGCATAGCTCATCTGGAAAAACATCTTTAGTAGAAGCACTTCTTTATTATTCAAAAACAATAGACAGGCTTGGAAAAATTGAAGAAGGAAATACTATAAGTGATTATGATATTGAAGAAAGAAAAAGAAAAATTTCTTTAGGAACATCAATTTCATATTTGGAATGGGATGAAAGAAAAGTTAATTTAATTGATACTCCAGGTTATTTTGATTTTAAAGGAGAAGTTATAGAAGGAATGAGAGCTGCAGATATGGCTCTTATAGTAACATGTGCTGTTTCAGGAGTTGAAGTTGGTACAGAAAAAGCTTGGAATTATTGTAATAAAATTAATTTACCTAGAGCGTTCTTTATAAACAAGCTAGATAGAGAAAATTCAGATTATGAAAAAACATTATCTGCATTAAAAAAACAGTTTGGTATAAGTGTTGTACCAGTTCAATATCCTATAGGAAAAGAAACAAACTTTAGTGGAATTATAAATATTATCACAGGAAAAGCTCGTATGTTTAATGAAAAAACTAAGAAGATGGAAGAATGTGAAGTTCCAAATGAATATAAAAGTAAGTTAAATGAATGTAGACAGATGTTAGCTGAATCAGTAGCGGAAACTGATGAAGAATTATTAGAAAAATACTTTGATGAAGGTAGTTTATCAGAGGAAGAAATGTACTTAGGATTAATAAAAGGATGCGCTTCAGGAGAGATAGCACCAGTTTTATGTGGTAGTGCCTTAGGATGTAAAGGGATGGAAACCTTATTAGAGGATATTGTAGAGTGCTTTCCATCACCACAGTTATCCTTGAAGCAAAAAGCCATAGATTTAAAAAACAATAAAGAAATAGAAGTTAATATATCAGAAGAAAATAATTTTTCAGCAATGGTATTTAAAACTATTGCAGATCCATTTGTAGGAAAGCTTTCTATGTTTAAAGTTATGACAGGAGAATTAAATTCTGAAACTGAAGTTATTAATACAAATAAGGGTAAACAAGAAAAATTATCAAATATATTTTTTATGTTGGGAAAAAATCAAATCCAAAGTAAAAGAATAATAGCTGGAGATATAGGAGCTGTAAATAAGCTTCAATATACAGAAACAGGAGATACACTTTGTGACCCTAAATTCAAAATAAAATATCATAAGATGAATTTTCCAAGTCCTATTATTTCTATGGCTATGTTTCCTAAGAGCAAGGGTGATGAAGATAAAATATCTCTAGGATTATCAAAATTAGCAGAAGAAGATAAAACATTTTCTGTGAAAAGGGATGTTGAAAATGCTGAAACTATAGTATCAGGATTAGGAGAAACACATATTGATATCATAGCTAATAAATTAAAAAATAAATTTGGAGTTGAGGTTAAATTAGAATTTCCTAAAATACCTTATAGAGAAACTATAAAAGGTGTAGCATCTGTACAAGGAAAGTATAAAAAGCAATCAGGTGGACATGGTCAATATGGAGATGTAAAAATAAAATTTGAAGCAAGAAGAGATGGAAAAAAAGAATTAGAATTTGTTGATGAAATAGTTGGGGGAGTTGTTCCTAAAAATTATATTCCAGCTGTAGAAAAAGGGTTAAAAGAAGCAATGATAGAAGGGATTGTTGCTGGGTATCCTGTTATAGGATTAAAGGCAACTTTGTATGATGGTTCCTATCATCCTGTTGATTCATCTGAAATGGCATTTAAGGTAGCAGCATCAATGGCGTATAAAAAAGGATTAGAATTAGCAAAACCTATTTTATTAGAACCAATAATGCATGTTGAGGTAATGGTTCCAGAGATTTATATGGGGGACGTAATAGGAGATTTAAATAAAAAAAGAGGCAGAGTAATAGGAATGGAGCCTATAGAAAAATCTAATAATACTCAAAAAATAATTGCAGAAATTCCTATGTCTGAGAGTTTTAAATATGCTACAGATTTAAGTTCAATAACTCAAGCAAGAGGAGAATTCAAGATGAGTTTTGAAAGATATGATGAAGTTCCAATAAATGAAGTAAGTAAAATAATTGAAGTAATTTCAAAGAAAAAGTAAAAATAAGAACTTTCTTCTTAAGTAAATATAATTAGTAATGCTTAAGGGGGGAGTTCTTTTAGGTAAAAAGTTTTACTTATTATAGTAGATGAAAAAGAAGGAAATTTAGAGCTTTTTATAATAATATAAGTTGAAGCAGAAAAAAATTTATATATTTAGAATAATAATTAAAAAATAAGCATAGACTATAATTAGAATAGGGAGAGTATATTAAAACTATGTAAGAAAAAGCTTTAAGGAGGGAATTCCACTATTACTACAGGTTATAGTTGGGAGATTAGTATGTGTAATTATAGAATGGAGATAAAGGGTAATATTGGATTAAGTGATTATAGCAATATATATGATTACATAAGCATAGTGGAAAGTAGTGATGAATTTACAATTATTATAGATAGTTCTAATGAAGAAAATATAAGGATAGTATGTTCAATGTTAAAAGATAAAAACTTTAGCATTAATTCTAAAAGAATAGAAGATAATGGAGTATATAAGATAAAAGCTTCCAAAAACGCATAAAAAATTCTTAGCAAAATCCTATAAAAATGTATACGTTTTATGGTATAATTTTAGACAGAGATAGAACATGCTTTTGAAGAAGTTTTTTATCTAAGATAAGATAGGACTTTAAATTAACAAAAGATTATTCGAATTTTAATTGTAGGAGATGTTTAATTTATGAAAGATTATGTTATAGGTGTAGATTTAGGTGGAACAAAAATAAGTTGCGCACTAGCAACAATGGCTGGAATAGTGGAATCTAAGTGGACTATTCCTACTGAAGCACATTTAGGTGAGAAAGTTGTGTTAGATAACATAATAGACTCAATTAATAAAGTAATGGAACTAGGTAAAGTTTCTATAGATAGAATTAAAGCTATTGGTATAGGTTCACCAGGACCATTAGATATAGAAAAAGGTATAGTAATAACAACACCAAATTTACCTTTTAAAAATTTTAAATTAGTTGAACCAATTAAAAATGAGTTTAACGTACCAGTATTTTTAGACAACGATGCTAATGTTGCAGCCATTGGAGAATATATGTTAGGAGCAGCAAAAGGACTTAAAAATATGATATATGTAACAGTAAGTACTGGAGTTGGTGGTGGAGCTGTTCTTGACGGTAAAGTGTATAGAGGAAGTACGTACAATGCGTTAGAAGTAGGTCATATGACTTTAGATCCATTTGGTCCAACCTGTGGATGCGGAAATAACGGTTGTTTAGAAGCACTTTCATCAGGAACAGCAATAGCTAAAAGAGCAAATGAAGCTTTAAAAAGTAAGGTAGAAACTTCACTTAGAAAGTATGAAAACGTAACCTCTTATGAAGTTTTTGAAGAAGCTAAAGCTGGAGATACAGTTGCTAAGGAAATCATAGATAGAGCTTTAACTTACTTAGGAATTGGTATTTCTAATATGATAACTTCATTCGATCCAGAAATAATAATAATTGGTGGTGGAGTATCAAAAGCTGGAGATATAGTATTTGATAAAGTTAGAGAAGTTGTAAATAGAAGAAACTTCAAAACTATGGCTGAAAATTGCCAAATAGTACCGGCTGGATTAGGAACAAATGCAGGTATGTTAGGTGCTGTTGCACTTGCAATGCTTGAAAGTAAAAACTTATAAAAATAAAAAAATTAAGGAGTTGTATTAAATCAGCTCCTTAATTTTTTATTTTATAAGTATATTTCTTCATCTACCGAAGTAACGATATAAAAGGTAGAGAGGATGTAACTGTAATTTGATATATCCTTTTTTTTGTTATAGATAGTTAGAAGCTGTAGTATTCTTACTTATAAGAATAGGAATATTACAACTTCATGTATTTAGGATATTATTTTAATCATTAAAATCAAATTAAAATTCTATTAGAGTTAAGCATATGTGTAGTTTATTTTTTTAGTAGTATTTCAGTTGCTCTATCTAAAATACCATTTAATTCAGCTATAGTCATACCAAAGTTTGTTATAGCTAAATTTTTACCTTTACAATGATTTACTCTTGTCATGAATTCAGCTCTATTTAACATACATGAACCACAGTGAATTACTAATTCATATTGTTCTAAATTATCAGGAAAATCATGACCTGAGTAATTTTCTACTATTATTCCAGGACAAAAATCTGAAAGCCATTTAGGTAATTTATCTCTAGCGATATCACCTTTTAGGTTATGATGAGTACAAGCTTCTGCAATTAGAACTTTGTCTCCTTCTTTTAATAGTTTTATTTTTTTAGCTCCTTGGTAAAGTAATTCTAATTCACCTTTAAACCTAGCCATTAATATTGAAAATGAAGTAAGAGCAATATCTTTTGGAATAGTTTCTTCAACTTCTTTAAATACTTGTGAATCTGTAATAACGAGATCTGGTTTATTATTAAATACAGATAGAGCCTCGTTAAGATTTTCTAGTGAAGTCATTAAAGGCATTGCTTTATGATCAAGTAGGTCTCTAAGAACTTGAACTTGTGGTAGAATTAGTCTTCCTTTAGGAGCTTCTAAATCTTGAGGTGTAACTAATATAACTTTATCACCAGCTTTTACTTTATCACCTACTAAAGGTTTATCTATTGATGTAACTGGAGCATTCTTTATAATACAATCTTTTAATCTATTTATGAATTTTTTCTCTTTATAAAGAACTACAAAATCTATAGGAAATATTTGTTTAAGCATATTAAGAGCTTTATCTATATAAAATTCTTCTTCTTTTTCTGAATTTAATCCTCTAAAAAGGTCACATTTATTAAATGCACCTACAATTGTTTTATTTAATTTTTTAGCTTCATTAAACCAAGTTATTTCTTTAGCGAACATTTCCTCTAGTATAGGTAACTTTAAGAATTCATCCATATTATCTACAGGATAAAATTCTTCAGCTGAAAATACCATAACAACAATATCTGTTTTATTTAAAACATCTACAGTTTTTTTAATTCTTAATTCACCTATTTCACTATCGTCATCTATGCCGGCAGTGTCAGCAAAAACAACAGGTCCTATTGGTGGTAATTCCATTGTTTTATACACTGGATCTGTAGTTGTTCCCCTAAAATCTGAAACTACAGAAACTTGTTGATTAGTAATAGAGTTTATAATTGTTGACTTTCCTACATTAGTTTTACCGAATAGACTAATGTGGAGTCTATTTGCTATTGGTGTTTGTTGCATTTCTAAATCCTCCTAAGTTAATGAATTTAATGATTTAATAATTTATATAAAATAAATGTTTATCCTTTAACTAAATTTATACTACTCGTACAACCTTAATGAAAAGGTCTTCTATTATCTTATTAAGAAATATTGTATCATACTTCCTTAATTCTTAATTATTTTATGATATTAAATTAACAGATAATAAAAGAAGTTTTTAAAGATATGTAATGTTTTGTAAAGTCAAATCTTATATTTGATAGGAAAGAGATATTTAAATTTTTAATATATGAAAAATAAAGGGTGCTGTGTATACAGCTACCCTTATTTTATGCATATTCATGACTTAGAAACGAAGGTCTCTAGTACCATTACTTATTTTTTTAAGTTTTTCTTCAACAGAAGCTTTAAATTCAGGTTTTTCTATAGTTTTCAAATTATCAGCAATAACTTTATTACCTAATTCTTTTGTTTTTTCAGTACCATAATCATCTATAAATTCTTTAAGAGTTAACATAGCATTAGCTTCACAAATATTATCAAGAGTTCCACTCTTAACTATATCCATAAATACTTCACCAGTTCTTCCTTCTCTATAACAAGCTGTACAGTAACTAGGAATATATCCAGATTCCATTAAGCTTTCAATCATTTCAACAGGTGATCTATGGTCAGCTAATTCAAACTGAGGTTTTTCTTCTGGATCTCTGTGACTTTCAGAATATCCACCAACTCCAGTACATGAACCTGTACTAACTTGAGAAATACCTAAAGAAATTATTTCATCTCTTAAAACAGGTTTTTCTCTAGTTGAAAGAATCATTCCTGTATAAGGAATAGCTAATCTTAAAGTAGCAACAATCTTTTTAAAGTCATCATCAGAAACTAAGTAAGGGAAGTTTTCTAATGTAACATTTTCAGCTTTTTGAATTCTAGGAACTGAAACAGTATGAGGTCCAACACCTGTAGTTTTTTCTAAGTCATTAGCGTGCATAAGCATAGCTAAAGTTTCATATTTGTAGTCATATAAACCGTAAAGTACGCCCATTCCGATATCATCTATACCAGCTTCTCTAGCTCTATGCATAGCTGTTGTATGATAGTTATAATTGTGTTTAGGTCCAGAAACATGTAATTTTTCATAAGTTTCTTTATGATAAGTTTCTTGGAATAATATATAAGTACCAATGTCAGCTGCTTTTAATCGTTTGTATTCATCAACTGTAGTAGCAGCGATATTTACATTTATTCTTCTTATAGCACCATTATCAAATTTAATTGAATAGATATTTTTAATACAATCTATAATATAGTCAAGTGGAGCATTAACAGGATCTTCACCAGCCTCAAGAGCTATTCTCTTATGACCTAAACTTTCAAGAATTTTAACTTCTTCAATAAGTTGTTCCTTATTAAGTCTTTTTCTCTTTAAATCTTCATTACAATGTTTGTAACCACAATAGCTACAGTTATTAACACAGTAATTACTTACATAAAGTGGAGCGAAGATAACAATTCTTTTACCATAAAATTTTTCCTTAACTTCTCTAGCAATAGTAAACATTTTATTTAATGTTTCTTCATCCTTAATGCTAAGAAGTATAGCTGCTTCTTCAGGGCTTAATCCTTCTGCTTTTTTTGCTTTTTCAAGAATACTATTAACAAGGTTTAAGTCATCAGCAAGTTTTTCACTTTCTGAAATTATCTTTCTTATTTCAGCATCTTTGATAAAATCCTCAGCTTTATACTTTTCATTTTCAGTTTTAGTAAACATAACAAAACTCCTTATCTTTTAGATATAGCTGCCTTGACCGATACTCCTTGTAATCTTCCAATTTTACCAGTTATAGCAGATATAATATCAGTAGTTCCATCTATTACGATAGAAATTATTCTAAGGTCTTTTTCTTTATATGGAAGTCCCATTCTACCTATAATAACATGATTATATTCTGATAGAATATTGTTTACAGCGGGAATAGAAGTTAGATCTTCAATGATTATCCCAACAACAGATATTCTTGTATCCATAAATTTTCACAACCTTTCGTAGTAAAATCAGGAGATAAACAAAATCACTAATTGCGACTACCTTTTTGTTTAGAATAAACTCCTTACAATTGGGCTAGGCATAATACTTTTATTTGGATTTTCTCTTTAAAAAGGAATGACTAAATGCTTTTTAAAAAGGACATCCATAAATATTATACAAAATTAAATAAATACATAGAAGTAAGAATAAGAATATTTTAGAAGTAGTATACAATTTTAAGATTTAAAAAAATATTAAATATTATTTAATTATAATATTTTCCAAATTAATATGATAAAATTTAAGAGAAGGGTTAAAGAATAATTAAAGATAATATGCAAAATCTAAAAATATAATATTTTTAAAAACAAATGAAAATAAACATTAAGGTGAAATACTTTAATAGAGAGGTGATAAGTTATGAAAGCTGAAATTATAGCAGTTGGAACAGAACTTTTATTGGGTGACATTGTTAATACTAATGGAAGATTCTTAGCAAGAGAATTAGCAAATTTAGGAGTTGATGTTTATCATCAATGTGTAGTTGGAGATAATGAAAAAAGACTTTTAGAAGAGTTTGAAAGAGCCTTTGAAAATTGTGATTTAGTTATAACTAGTGGAGGACTTGGACCAACAGAGGATGATTTAACTAAAGAAACAGCAGCAAAATATTTAAATAAAGAATTAGTTTTAAATAAAAAAGCTTTAGAGGATTTAGAAGCCTATTTTAAAAAAATAAATAAAGATTTAACTGATAATAATAAAAAACAATGTTATTTTCCAGAGGATGCAATAATTCTAGATAACCCTAATGGAACTGCACCTGGATGTATTATTACAGGTAAAGCAAAAAATAAAGATGATAATGAAAAAGAAAAAATAATTGTTGTATTACCAGGACCACCAAGAGAGTTAGAACCAATGTTTTTAAATCATGTAGTACCTTTCTTAGAAGAAAAAACTAATGCTATTTTAAAATCTAGAGTTTTAAGAATTTTTGGAGTTGGAGAATCAACTGTAGAAACCATAGTTAAAGATTTAATAGATAATCAAAGTAATCCAACTATAGCTCCTTATGTTAAAGATGTAGAAGCTATATTAAGAATAACAGCAAAAGGTAAGGACGAAGAGGAATGTGAAGAACTTATAAAACCTATAACTGATGAAATCATAGAAAGACTAGGAATTTCTGTTTATGCAATAGGGGAAACAAAGCTTGAAACAGTTTTAGGAGAAATGTTAATTGATAGGAAATTAACTATAGCTACTGCTGAATCTTGTACTGGAGGACTTCTTGCTGGAACTATAATAAATTACCCAGGAATTTCAGAAATATTCTTGGAGGGTGCTATTACTTATAGTAACGAAGCAAAAATGAAAAGACTTGGAGTTAAAGCTGAAACACTAGATAAATTTGGGGCTGTAAGTGAAGAAACAGCAAAGGAAATGGCAGAAGGAATAGCGAAAGCAGCAGGAACAAAAATTGGATTATCAACTACTGGTATTGCAGGACCAGGTGGTGGAACTGAAGAGAAACCAGTAGGACTTGTTTATGTTGGAATGTATGTTGATGGAGAAGTATTTGCTAAGAAGTTTACATTTGCAGGAGATAGACAAAGGGTAAGGCTTCAAACAGTACTTTATGCAATGGATATGTTAAGACGTTTTTTAATGGAAAAGGAAGGACTTAATACTATACCATATTATGAAGAAAAGTAATGTAAATAGAATTCTTGTTAATATTCAGATGGAGTTAAAATTCTATCTGAATTAATTTAAATATATTTAATGTTAAACAATGTAATATTTTTATAAGTGAGAGTAAATAGGTTGATAATCATAGATAAATTTAATTGAGTATTTAGGTAGAGTTAAAATGCTATTTAAGTTGAATTTATGCCTATAAAAAATTAATTATGAAAAAAAGCCTTAGTTGTGAATATTCACTACTAAGGCCACATAAAAAATAAAATGGGGGAGAGGCTATTATAAGATTGAAGCTTATTGCCTCAGTAATAAGTATTACCATGGTAAAAGTTTTTTATACACTTAAATAAAAAATTTTTAAAAAAAGTTAGGGGGATAAAATGATTAATCAAAGTGGGAAAATAAAAAGACCAATTTTAAGTGCAAATTTATTTTTTTTAGCTATATTATTAATATCTATAATTGTACCTATAGTTCTATCACCATTTTTATATGTAACTTTAGGACTTAGTCAACCTGTAGCTTTAATTGCTGCACATTTTATAATGTTTGTATTACCAGCTATAATCTATATACTAATAACTAAACAAAGTTTTAAGGAAGTGCTTAGATTAAATAAAGTATCAGGAAAAGAAATTGCTTTGTCATTTGCTTTAGCTTTTTTAGCACAACCGGTAATGGTGTTTTTCTCATATATAGCTTCTTTTTTTGTTAATAATGATGTAGCAGTAATGCTAGATAATTTAAGTAAAACTCCTCTTTGGCTTATGATATTAATGATAGGGGTTACTCCAGCTATAAGTGAAGAGATAACTATGAGAGGAATTGTTTTATCAGGATATAAATTTAAAAATAAGCATATAGGTGCAATAATGTCTGGATTAATGTTTGGTATACTTCATTTAAATCCACATCAATTTTTATATGCCTTTGCAATGGGAGTAATATTTGGTTATGTTGTAACAGCGGCTAATAGTTTAATACCAGCTATGATAGCTCATTTTACAATAAATACAACACAATTATTAATGCAAAGAGGTTTAATAGCAATACAAAATTCAGCGCAAGAATTTTTACCATCAATTCAAGAATCAGTACCTTCTATAGGTGATATAGATCAAGCTACTCAAACTTTGAAGGAAATTCCTCTTGCATCTCAAATAGGTATGGGAGTTTTCCTTGGAGTAATTGCAATAGGCGCAGCTTATTTAATTTCTCTTATAATAAAAAGTATGGAAAAATCTAAAATGCAAGATGTAGCTAGAGTAGAGTCTGAAAATAGATTTAATGCAAGAAGTGAAGTAATTTCAGAAAAGGTAATAAATATACCTTTTATTTTAATAATTATTGTTTATATTGCATATATGTTTTTAATTGCTATGCTTAAGTAGAATAAAGGTAGACTTAATTCAGGTGGAGTTGACTTCATCTGAATAACTTACTGGTAGTTATCTAGAAGCATGAGGCTCTTTATTTCCTACTTAAGTGACTATATAAATTTTGATTTAGTTATAGGAATTTACTTAATGAGTAATGCCGATGGAATTTCCTATAGAACATAGGAGTATTATAGCCTCTAGCTATGAGATAAATTAAAATAACATAAAAAGATTAAGAGTAATAAAATGAGTAGTAATAGTAAGTGAGTATCTATATAGATTATCTTAAAGAAAAGGCTACTCATTTTTTTATTAATGTTTAATCAAAGATAGTAATTTAATAAATTACATAATTTATTAATTATTTAAATTACAAACATCAAAAAAAGTATTAAATATAGTTAATATAATAAGAAAAATATATTTTAATATATAAATTAGAAAAAAATTCTAATATTAGATAGTACTTTTTATTGTGAAAAAGAAAAAAATATGATGAATTATGATATAATATTTAGACGTCAGTTAATAAGCTTAAAAAAATTAAATAGCGAGTAGCTATAATGAGGTGATAATGTGAGTTTAAACTTAAAAGAAAGGAATGAAGCTCAACAAGATGATGCTATAAAAAAGGGATTTTTCATTAATCTATTTAAATTAATGAGACCTAAGCAATGGATAAAGAATCTGTTTGTTTTTGCACCTTTATTATTTTCTTATAGCTTTGTTCAGGAGGGGAAGATTGAGAAATCTATAATAACATTCATATTATTTTGCCTAACATCATCAACAGTATATATTATGAATGATATTTTAGATGTAGAGAGTGATAGAGTGCATCCAAAGAAAAAATTTAGACCTATTGCTAGTGGTGCTATAAAAGTGCCTCAAGCTATTGGAGCTTTAATAATATTATTGCTAATAAGCTTAATTGGGTCCTATTTTGTAAACATAGACCTCTTTATAGTAATAGTACTTTACTTAATGAATAATTTACTATACTCATTTAAAATAAAGCATATAGTAATTGTTGATATTGTATCAATAGCTATAGGTTTTATTTTAAGAATTACAGCAGGTGGTATAGTAATAGATGTTAAGTTATCAGGATGGATAATACTTTGTACATTCTTTATTTCTTTATTCTTAGGTTTTGAAAAGAGAAAGAATGAATTAGTAAAATTAAGTGATAAGGCAACAGAGCATAGAAAAATATTAGATGATTATTCAGAAGGTTTATTGACACAGTATTCTAATATTTCAGTAACTTGTACCCTTGTATGTTATGCAATTTATACCTTTGTAGCATATCCAGCTAATAATTACATGATGTTTACTAACATATATGTTGTATATGGCTTATTTAGATATAAATACTTAGCAGAAAAAAAAGGTACAGGGGGAAGCCCTACAGAAGCAGTCTTAACAGATAAAACTATAATGATAGATGTTTTATTATGGATAATAACAAGTGCTGTTATAATTATTTATTTTAACAATTAGGACAAGCGTAGGAGGATTTCAATTATGTACCAAGGATTAAATAGAATAGAAGATAATAAGTCTTCTTATTATTCTATTCTAATATCATTTATGTTTTTAGCTTTTATAGGAAGTATATTTATAGGAAGTGCACTTTTATTTTATATAAAAGTTCCTGTTAATGGAGTGAGCTTTGTGATTTTCCCTATAATAACGATGATTATAGGGAAATTTGTTTTGAACAAAGATAGAAAGAATATAAGTTGGAAGTTTTTAATTTTAACTTTAATAGGTTTTTTTGTGTTAGTAGCTATTTTAGCTGTCATAAACAATTTAGTATGGGATTCAAGCTATGATTCTTTAGCATATCATCAAGAAAATGTAATAGATCTTTATAAAGGTTGGAATCCATTTTATGATTCAACTAACAAGAAAATAAACTTGTGGGTAATGCATTATGCAAAAGCACCTGCCATATTTGCAGCAGCTTTATATAAAATAACAGGAAGAATTGAAGCAGCAAAGGTATTAACAATGTTATTACCTATTATTTTAGGGATTTTAAGTTTTGGAGCATTTAATTTACTTTCTAAAAATAGAAAAGGATTATCAATATTTGCAGCAATAATAGCAGTTTTAAATCCTGTAATAATAGGACAATCATTTAGTTATTATGTAGATTCAAGTTTAGGAGTATATGTTCTTGCATTATTAATAAACTTATATCTTATATTATTTTTTGAAGATTTACATTTCTTTAAATACTTTGCTTTAACAAATATTGCTGTATTTTTAATAAATATAAAATTCACTGGACTTGCTTATGCAGGGGCAATATTATTAGGTTTCTTAATACTTAGTTTTATATATAATAAAAAGTCATATAATATTAAGTTAATTGTGTTTTTAATATGTGGTTTAATTTTTTCAGTAATCATTCTAGGATTTAATCCATACGTAACAAATACAATTAATGATGGAAATCCTTTATACCCTTTAGCTGGTAAAGGAAAAATAAATATAATGACAGATAATACGCCTTTAGATTATAGATATGATGGAGAGTTTAAACAAGAATATAAATCAATGATAGCTTTCCCAAATCCACAGAACTTTAAAGGTGCACCAGCAACATCTTTTACAGAAATGTTTGGAGTAAATAAAGCAACTTTACAATATTATTCTACAACAGATGCTAGAGTGAGAGGTTTTGGAGTATATTCAATTATTTTTATACCTCTATCTTTTATAGGAGTTCTTTATTTATTAATAACAAATAAAGATAGGAAGATGATGTTAGGAGGATTAGCCACAGTAATATTAATATCGGCAGTAGCAATAGCTGGCGGTGCTTTTTGGTGGGCGAGATATGTTCCATTCCTTTGGGCCTTACCTCTTTCAGTAGGATTCTTTATGTATTTAAGAAAGAGCAAAATAACCAAGGTAATAGGAATGTGTTTCTTATTATTAATGTTTGTGAATTCAGCTATTATAGTTCCAGGAGCAATTTATTTTAAAGTACAACGTTCAAATCAATTAAAGAATTATATATTTAGTAAGCCTTTAATTATAACAGAAAATAACTTTACACCATCATTTATAAATAAGGCAAGAGAGTTTCATCTTAGCTATAAATTAAAATCTTAATTTAGTATTTTACTCTTAGTTTATACAAGGGAGTGACAATTGTGGAGAAAAGAAAAGTAGCATTTTTTGATGTAGACAAAACTCTAATAGAAGGGGATTCTATGTTTCTTCTATTAAAATATACTATTGATAAATATCCTAAAGCAAAAAGAAGATTGCCAAAGCTTTTTATAGATCTTTGTTTTCATAAAGTAGGATTAAAGAACACAAAAAAAGCTAAAGAAAGTATGTTTTATACAATAAACCATTTAAATGATAAAGACTTAATGGATTTTTATCATAGTGTTATAAAGATTAGAATGTTTCAAGATGCTCTTAATGAAATAAAAAAAATGAAAGCAGAAGGTTACATGACAATGCTTATATCAGCATCACCAGAATGTTATTTAAAATATTTTGAAGAAGAGGATTTTGTTGATGTTGTTATAGGAACAAAACTAAAGGCTAAAGATAATTTTTATACTAATATTATTGAAGGTGAAAATTGTAAAGGTGCCGAAAAGGTAGAAAGAATAAAGAAGTATTTATTTGAAAATGGTATAGAAATAGATAAGGAAAATTCTGTTGCTTATTCAGATTCTTTATCAGATAAGCCTATGTTTGATTTGGTGAAAAATGCTTATCTAATTAACTATAAGAAAGATCATGAAGACTATGAAATTTTAAGGTGGAAATAGGAGATTAATTTTGAATAGTAATAATTTAATAAAAGGTATAGGACTAGTAGTTATATCAGCTTTATGTACTTCTTTTGGACAATTATTTTGGAAAGTTGGAGTAAATAAAGGACTATGGCTATTAATATTAGGTTTTATTTTATATGGATGTGGAGCCTTATCATTAATAATAGCATTTAAATTTGGTAAATTATCAATATTACATCCTATGATGTGTATAGGATATATCTTTGCCCTTATAAATGGATACTTTTTTTTAGGAGAAGTAGTTTCAATAAAACAGCTAATAGGAATAGGAATAATTATTCTAGGTGTTATATTTATAGCAAGGGGGGAAGAGAATGAGTAGTGTATATTGGTTATTCCCATTTATGACCTTTTTTGGAGCACTAGGAGCGTTCTTTTTCAAAAAAGGTACTGAGACATTAAATGGAATATTCTCATTATTCATCAATTGGAGAATTTACCTTGGCGGAATATTTTATGTAACAGCAGCAGTTTTAAATATAATTGCTCTTAAGTTTTTACCATATAACATAGTATTGCCATTGACAGCTTTAACTTATATTTGGACGATAATAATAGCTAGAGTAACTCTAGGAGAAAAAATAACACCAAAAAAAATCATAGGAGTTATTTTAATAATAGTGGGTTCAGCTTTTATAGCAATGAAATAAAGAAACAACTTCTTCTTGTATATAAAAAGACAAGAAGAGGTTGTTTTATTAATTTAAATGAGACTCTATATAGAATTATTTTTACACAAATCTATATAGAGTCTCAAAATCTAAATTTTATATTATTTTTCCAGCTTTTATTTTGAATATTTTATCACATAATATATCAATATCTTCTTGATTATGTGACGTTAATAATATAATTTTTCCACGTTCTTTCATACTTAAAAGTAAATCTCTAATTTCTTTAACACCTTCTTCGTCTAATGCATTAAAAGGTTCATCTAAAATTAATAATTCTGGATCTTCCATTAACGCTTGTGCTATTCCTAAACGTTGTTTCATACCCAATGAATATTTCTTAACTATTTTTTTGGAATTTGGATCTAATCCTACTAGTTTTAAAGTATCCATAATAGTGTTTTTATCTATCTTATTTTTAATTTTGGCTAATACTTCTAAATTATCATATCCAGATAAATAATCTAAGAAGGAAGGCCCCTCAATAATAAGTCCCATGTCATCTGGAAATGATATATTCTTATGTAATTTTTTATTTTTAATATATATTTCTCCTTCAGTAGGAATAATTAAACCTGCAATAGCTTTTAAAAGCATTGTTTTCCCAGATCCATTAGTTCCAATAAATCCATATATATTATTTTTTTCAAGAGATAAATTGATATCTTTTAATACATATTCATCTTTATATTTTTTACTTAATCCCTCAACTTTAATATACATTTAATCACCCCAAATCTATATTTTTTATAATGTTCAAATCTATTCTGTATAAAATGTAACTTATAAAAATAATAAATATAATTGCAAAAATAGAATGTAAAAATGTTTTGTGATAAACCATCATTCCTATAGGTAGCAATAATATTATATTTAAAACATTATTGATAAATGTAGAAATAATTGCCAAAGTAATAATAACAATAAATGTTATTACTTCTCCATATTTTATACTTAAAAATATCTGGAATAAAGTTATAAAGTTATATAATAAATATATAATAATTAACTGCAATATACTTATTTTATTAAATAAGGAGCTTGTATCTACTTTTAGAATAGTTCCTACCATAAGTCCAATGACTAAAAAAATAACAATAATAAATAAATTTAATAAAAATAAATTTACAATCATTTTGTTGAACCATTTTTTTTTATCATTATATCGTGGTAGTGTATATGCATAATTAAATTTTATATAATATACTACATAGTCTAAAGATAGAAATATTATTAGAGCTATAGGAAGGAAAAATTTAATTCTATCAAATATTGAATTAAATTTACTGCCACCAAATAAAGAAGCAACTAGTTGTGTTAAGCTTCTTGTTTCTATAAGTATACCTATCACTAATAATACACTACACAGTAAAAATACTATTAATCGTTTTTTGTCTTTTATAATCATAATTAAAATTATATAAACTCTCTTTCTAACGCTTTATTATAAGATAATACATATATAATATTTTTAATAATTAATAATATTATAATTTTAAAAATTAAACTAACTCCATCAAAATCAATCCATGTTATGATTAATGGGATTTTTTTTGAAAATATTCCCTCAAATAATACATAATTCTCTATTACAAAAAAAATATATAAATATATGCCACTATAATTTGAGGAAATATTGAATTGAATTATATATAAGTAACTGCTAAGTATAATTAAGTATATAATTAAATGTATTACATAATTTATTAAAGTAACTATAATAATATTAATATCATGAATTTTATAGAACCCCAGCATAAATATAAATATAATTAAGTAAATACTTGTTAAATACAATATAGTATATTTACTAGCTTGTTTATAATAATTTTTAAAAATATCAATTCTTGAATTATATCTACAAAACATACTATATGTTCCTCTATTTAAGATTTTGTAAATAGCTATTAAATACAAGGGTAAAATTTCTATAACAAAACTATGCCTTCCAGTAAAAGCACCTAGGTATGTTAAATTATCCAGTCCTCCTAAATAATAAAATAAAGATTTTGTTATAAAATAAATCATAGGTATAAAATAATATCTAAAATTTAATTTATACGCCTCATAAAACTTCTTTAAAGCTATATTCATAGGAGGTCACGTCCTTTTTTATAACCTATAAAAAATAATAGAATTGTTATTCCACACCATATACTTATACTTAGACTGATATGATTACTTGTTATTGGACTAATAAGTGCAAATCTAGTTTTAGGTTGAATAATGTGTAATATATCATATCTAGGATTAATAAAACTAAGTATTATTGATTGTGCCGTATATATAATAAATGGAACTGCTATAACAATAAATTCATTTTTATATTTAATAATCAAACTTAAAGCAAAGGCAAATGCTGAAAATAGACCACCTATAAATGCATTTATTAATATATATATAAAGTTATATACATATATATTTTGGTAAAATACTTTTTCAAAGGCTGCACCATTATCTGGAATCATAATATTTTCTGCAATAATTACATCTAAAAAAGGATATATCAATATAGTAATAATATAATTAAGCATTAATATGGAAAATATAGTTAAGAAACCAATAAAAAAACTTATTATAAATTTTGATAATAAATAGTTCCATCTATTTCCGCGAGTAATTAAACTAATATGAAAGTTATGTTTTGTTTCCATATAATATTGAAGTGCAAATGGGAAAATAGCTATAATAGGAAAAATATAACAATAAATTTTAGATATAATACCATAAGAAGACTCTAATAGAAAGTAACTATAAGAACTTACATTAGGAATTATGTTTAGTAATGAACTATTTGAAAAGTATGTAAATAAAGTATCTATTAAAACAATACTTATTAATACAATATAATATATTTTTCGGATTCTACTTTTTAAAATTTGGGCTATATCATATTTAAGATAAAATACTAAACTACTCATTAAATATTCCTCTCTAAAATTAAAAATAAGTTTACACCTATGATTTTAGTATTTTGTTATTTAGTTAGGTGACCACTGACCTAATGCGGCAACATTAACACTAAAATTTATTGGATTTTGAATGTTTAAGACTACATCTGAACCTTTACTAGCACTAGATTTTGGATTACTTTTTCTTCCTTCTTGAGTGATAGTATGGATACTTTTATTTGATTCTGCCCAATTTTCAATCCAGCGCTTAAGGCTATCATAGCTTCCTCCAACACTATTTACTTTCATATGGTAAGTCTCGTTAGCAGTAGATTTTGTAATTGTACTTATTTCATTTGCGGTAGACCATCTTGGTAAGTTTCCTCCCCAACTTGCTGCAAGTGCTGTAGTACCAGTAGATGTAACTGCGTCTACAAGTAACATTCCTACTAAAATTTTTGAATTAAGTATCTTTTTTTTCATTATTATCCTACTTAAAATTATAAAATTTAATGTGTATCATAGGTGTAACTAAATATATATTACTACAAATTTTTTCTATATTTTGTAGAAAATTGTCATAAATATATTTTTTTATAAGATTAATTGTTTAGAAAAAAAGTTCATATTTTATATTTAGAAAATTTATATAGTGTTATGATTTAAAAAATACCATTGGATTAATTTGAACCAATGGTATTTAAATTTTTATTTAAATTGGAAAAGACTAAACAAAGTCATTTTTATAATAGAGTGAAACAGAAAATTAGTTGTTTAATATTGATAAAGATTAATGTATTTGTTGTCTACCAATCTCTGTGCCTTTTTCATTCATACGTTGAACTATTTCGATAGATTCTATGGCTGATATATCTTCAGGAGCTTCTGATGCAGATAACATAAATTTATAACTTTGACCTGGTTCTATATTTTTACCTTCCCATGAGCCTTTTATATCAACAATAACATAACCATTTTCATAAGTTACTTGTCCAGCCATATGATCTCCAGCAGTAAGTTTTTGATTAGTTTTTATATATAATTTTGGAGTTTTAATTGTTTCTCCTGAACGTTCAACTTCTTTTAAAACCTCATCAGATTCTTCTAATTTTTCGTTATTTTTAATAGTTATTTCATATCCTCCGCCTGTGCCCCATTCTTGTTTCACTGGCTTTATTTCAACATTAACATCTAATTCAGAATATACAATTTCATTAGCTGGTAATTTACTTTCTCCAAATAATCCTTTTTTAGTTGCATTAGTAAGTTCATCTCTTTTAGCTGAATTTGAATTACTTTCAGCATCTTGTGAAGCCATCCATCCAATAACTCCACCAAGACCTTTTTGATTGACATAATTAGTTTTTTCTTTTATTGATTCTACATTATCATAGGTAAAGAATACGCCAGTAGTTTCATCATATAGGTAAGGTGCTTTAGCATAATCATCCCAGTATTCTTTTATATTTGGATATAATTCTTTAAGTTTGTTCAAGCTTCTATATGACCATACACCACCACGACGGCCACCTTCACCAACTTTAAGTGCTGCTTCATTAACAGCTCCTCTAGTAGGAGTTTGATCTGCATCTTTAGCTGAAATTTCTGCTTCTCCAAATAATCCAGGGTATTTATTATCAGTACCAGAAGAAACTTTGTCCCAACCTCTGGTGTAGTAAGCAGCACCAATTACTATTTTATCAGCTTTTGCTCCTTTACTTATTAAGTAATTTACACTTTCATCTACAGATAGACCATTATCTTTAGTAGGGTCATTAGGATTTGTATATAATCCAGTTTGATGTCCACTAACTTCGTCCCATGCTCCTCTCATGTCATAGGTCATTATATTAGCGAAGTCAACAACATTAAATAAATTTTCAATATCTATTCCAGAATCAAGTTTAGATTTAGGAGCAGGTAGAGCAACTGATAATTCATATTTTTTACCTAACTCTTTTCCTTTTTTATCAAGAGCAGTTCTAAAATCTTCTAATAGTTTTATATAATTTTCTTTATCTTCAGGTTTAGCATTAGGAGTTCCTTCGTCATTTTGATTATCAACTTTATCAGGGTCTCTTTTTTCAGCAGGATATTCCCAATCTAAATCAACAAAATCCATATTAGTATATTCTATAAACTTCAAAACGTTTTCAACAAGTTTAGCACGTTTTGTTGAATCAGCGGCAACTTCAGAAAAATCACCAGATTTAGACCAACCACCAATAGAAATTCCAATTTTTAAGTTTGGATTTTTAGCTCTTAATTCCTGAAAAGCTGATAATATACCTGCATTTGGACCACCCCATTGAACTCCTTCTTCCCCAACTGGAGCACCTACAGCAGCATCTTTATCAGTAAACTTTAGATTTCCATTAGCATCAAAATCTAAAAAGGCAAAGTTTAAATGAGTTAATTGGTCAGCTGGTATATCTTTAGGATAAAAATTTCCTTGTCCACCCCAAATAGACCAATCTCCATAATACATAACATTACGTTTACCTTGAGTTACACTTTGTTCTGCTGCATTAACATTAGTGTTTTGAGTAAAAGTAAATACAGAAGTCCCCATAAGTATAGTAGCTAAAGTAAAAGTAGCAATAGTTTTGTTTCTTAACTTTTTAAAAGCCCTTTTAGCCATAATTATCCCACCTTTTAATTTAATAATTTATAGTTATATATTTCTATAATTTCAATTAAATTCCTTTAAACATTCCTATTATTAACAAATATTTAAAAAATAGGGAAAATTATATAAATATGATGTAAATACTATTATCTTTTTTTATAAAAGATAGGAGTATTATGATTTTATACTTTGAGATAAGTGTAACTAAGTATTAAGATGAAGTCAAAACTTTAATTAAATTGGATTTATGATCAAACATATCAGTTTCTATGGTTATCACAATTTAAAATTATAGTATTATGGTTATTTAAATAATTGATAAATTGTTGTTTTACTTTACTAATTATCAATCTGCTTATTGGAATAGTATAATTGTAATTTAAATATAAGTGTTCTTTTTTTATTTCTATTATATGTTCTGGATTTATTAAAAATCCTCTATGACATCTTATAAAAAATTTCTCACTTAGTTTTTTTTCTAAATTAGCTAATTTTTCGTAGAAATTGATTTTACCGTTTTTAGTAACCACTGTTATAAAGCGATTATTAGTTTTAAAAATAGTATATCCTCTCTATTTAAGACTTTTAGACTATCTCTTTTTTTAATAACAAATAAGTTTTTTACTATTTTTAAGAAAAATTCTCTATCATCATATATTGCTATGTTTATCATTTTTATCCTCCAAAATTAACTTATAAGGAAATTATAATATTACCAATACTTTATTTTATTAAAATCATGTAAAATGCATTTAAAGTATACTAAAATTATACAAATTAATACTAAATAAGTTTTTTATGTAATGATATGAAAAAATTACATTTTAGTATTAGAGTAATTAAATTATATATGTAGAATTAATATTACTCCTATCTTCTAAAGGAAACTCGATTTGCATTGCTTGCTGAGTAAATTCCTATAACTAAATCAAGATTTAGTTATAGGAATTTAAGTAGGAATATTACAACCTTAATTTTTTAATAATTATTTTGAGTTGAGAATAATTTACCCACTTCTTTTAATGTGGTAGGTGCATCATCTTTATCCATTGAAACTTCTATTAATGAAAGTTTTGATGAATTTTCTCTAGCTAGTGATAAAGCTTGAATTAAGTCTTGAACTGTAGAAGCTTTAAATTTAAGACTTTCTCTATTAAGAGTTACATCAAATACATCTACTAATTTAGTATAATCCCACATATTTATATCATTATATTTTCTTTGAGGACCATGTATATATCTTTCAACTGTATAACCATCATTATTAATTACTATTATAATAGGGTTTATATTTTCTCTAAGCATAGTTGATAATTCTTGTGCTGTAAGTTGTAATGAACCATCACCAATAAGAAGAATATTTCTTCTATTTTTATTAGCTAAACATGTACCTAAAAGAGCACCAAAAGTATAACCTATGGATCCCCAAAGAGGTTGACCTACAAAAGTTACATTCTCAGGTAACTTTATAGCTCCAGCTCCAAAGAAAGAAGTTCCTTGTTCAGCTATAAGGACATCTTTAGGAAGAAGATTTTCTTCTATGATATTAAAAAATTTCTTTTGAGTAAGTTTGCCTGATAATTCAGTATTAGTTTTATCTTTTTTATTATTTGTTATGTTTCCATTAAATTTTATATTATTAGATAATTCTTTTAGAACATCTTCCATTAAAATATCACTATAGATTTTATCTCCTATTTTACTGTAAAGTGGGTGGATTTCAATAGTTGATATGGAATCTTTGTGTATATAATTAAACCCAGCAGTGATAGAATCAGTTAATTTAACACCAATTAATAATATGCAATCAGAGTTTTCTATAACAGAAGTTACTTTTTCATCACTTAAAATACCGTTGTACATTCCAATAAAATTCTTATGATTTTCATTGAAAACACCTTTTCCCATTGAAAGTGAAGCAATAGGTAAATTTGTTTTTTCTATAAAGTTTTGAAGTTCTTTATTTAATTTATACCTGTTAACTTCGTAGTCAGCAAGTACAGTTTGTGATTTTGATTTTTTTATTTCTTTTTTTATATCATCTATAAAAGTAGATAATATATTTTTATCACTTTTAGGTTTTAAGTTTGTTGATGTTGATATTTCTATCTCAATATTAGACACATCTACAGGAATTCCTATATATACTGGTTTCTTTTGTAGATAACATTCTCTTAAAACTCTATCAATTTCATCTTTTGCATTTTGTTTATTTAATATAGTTTGAGCAACTGTTACTTCTTTGTACATATTATAAAATTTGAAAAATTCTCCATCACCTAAAGTATGATGAACTAATTTTTTATTTTCAGAAACATTTCTAGATGGCATACCAACTATTTTTACAACTGGAACACTTTCAGCATAAGAACCAGCAATTCCGTTTATAGCACTTAATTCACCAACTCCAAAAGTAGTTACTAATGCACTCATAGGTTTTATTCGTCCATATCCATCAGCTGCATAAGATGCATTAAGTTCATTACAATTTCCTACCCATTGAAGATTTTTATCATCTTCAATTAAATCAAGAAATCCAAGATTATAATCACCAGGAACACCAAAGATATGCTCTATATCATAGTCTTTAAGTTTGTCTAAAAGGTATTGTCCTATAGTTGTTTTCATATGAAGCCCTTCTTTCATCATAAGTTTAAAAATAAGATATTATTATTGTAACCTAAAGGAAATTTTAAAACATTGATAAAAGTCAATTTTTTAAGTAGATTATTACCTTTTAAAGAAAATTTATATTGGTGTAAAATAAAAAGTGTTTTATTTTAATAAAGATAAGGAGTTTTTTACTTATGGGAAATTTTTTAGAGTTTAGAAGAACATTTACAGAAGAGATTTTAGAATATGCAGATAAAAAGTTAAGTATAAAGAAAGGTACTTACTTAGGAAAGGATTATTTAAAGAATGAAAAAATATTAATTTTAAAAAAAGGATTAATAAGATATAGTCACATAATGGAGGGGGGGAAAGAAATTTTATTTGGATGTTATAGAGAATATGTTTCTTTTATAATTGGAGAATTATTTAGCAAAAGTATTAATGATGAATCCTTAGCTGATATGTTCATTATAGAAGTATCGGAGGATTCAGAAATTTACTTTATATCCGAAGAAACAGTAAAAGAAAAAATATTAAAAAATAAAATTCTATCAGAAAAATTAGTGGAATATTATGTTTCATTTTATCAAAAGCAATTTTTTCAAATGAGAGATATTCAATTCTTAAATATAGAAGATGCAATTTTGTCATTAGCAGTAAGGATATATAATACTTATGGAGATACTATTAATGAGAAAAATGGTCTTATGCATAAAATACTAAATAAAAATATTGCAAAATGTATAGGGTGTTCTGAAGAAACAGTATGTAGAGCTATTGTAAAGTTAAAAAAACAAGGAATGATATCTAGAGAAAATGGAGTAATTGCAATAAAAAATATTGATGTTGTTAAGGAAAGACTTGGATGTAAATTTTGTAAAGAAAGTATTTGTTATTTTTAATTAAAGTGAAAGTGTTACAATTTCATATGATAATACATGAAATAATTTAGTAAACTTTTAGATATTGATTTTTAATAATAAAAGTGTAATATTAGAAATAATAGACATAGATGTAATTAGTGTCTATAATAAGGAAGATATAATTAAACTTATTACATGAAATTGAGATTTTTTCAAAATAAAAATCAAAGAGTGAAATGGAGATAAAATTATGAAAAACAAAAGATTAGTGGCTATAATAGCAGTGGCATTAACTGGTGCTATGGTTACTTTACCTTCTATTGATAATACTGGTAGTAAGATTGAAAATATAAGATTACTAGATGGTGGATCAATAAGCACAACAGTAAATAATAATGGTGGAAATAATAATACAACAGTTAATAATACAGTAAATAATGGAGCTAATTCAAGTAGTACTGAAAATAGTAATACGGGAAGCAATAATACAGGTGATAACAATAAAGTAAATCAAACCAAGACTCCTGCTAGTTCACAACCAGGATATAAACCAGGACAAATCATTGTAACTTTAGGAGCAAACTTAACTTATCCTCAAAGAGAACAAATGTTAAAAGATTTTGGTGTAACAACTAACGAAAAAGGAGTTAAATTTGTTAGCACAACTAACTATGATATAGCTGTAGAACTTGGTTTATCAACTACACATATAAGCCCAACTTCACAGTCAATAAGTTCAACAAAGGTAACATTACTTCCAGCAGGTAGTGGTATATCAGTATCAACAAATAACTTAACTCAAGTTACAGGAGATATGCTTGCTAGTGCTTTAGTTACTTGTGGAATAACAGATGCTAGTATAGTTGCCAATGCACCTTATCCAGTAACAGGACAAGCTGCTTTAGCTGGTATACTTCAAGGATTCCAAGATGTAACAGGAACTACTATACCAGAAGCTAATAAAAAGGTAGCTAATGATGAAGTTAATGTAACAACTAGTTTAGGTCAATCCATTGGTCAACAAAAAGCAGAACAGGTTGTAACTCAAGCTAAAAAAGATGTTGTAGACCAAAAACCTCAAAATCTTACTCAGGTTATAAATATAGTGAACAATGTAACTAACAATAATGGAGTTACATTAAGTGAAGCACAAAAACAAGAATTAACTAACTTAATGGTTCAAATAAAGGACTTAAATTTAAATGCTAGTAAAGTTAATAGTACATTAAATGCTATACAAAATTCTATAAATACTGGAAAGAAAGATTTTAGTAACGTAAGTCAAGCTATTTCAAATGAGTATAATAAGCTTAAAAATGAAGGATTTTTCACTAAAATAGGAAATTGGTTCAAAAATTTATGGCATGATATATGTTCAATATTTGATGGTGGCAATAAAGACAATAGTGAAAATAATAGCAATAATGCTACGAATAATAATACTAACACTAATGACAATAATGCTAATAGTGGAAATAATACTGCAAATACAAATGGAACAACAGGAACTACAAATACTGAAAATACATCAAATAATCAAAGTACTACAGCAAATAATGGAACAACAAATGAAGGCAGCAACCAAGGAACAGAAGCTAATCAAAGCAATAATTCTCAAAATAAACAAGATGGTTCAAGCAATTCAACTGAAGGAAATACTCAAAATCAAGATAGTAAGCAAAGTACAGGAAATGAAAATAAAAATGGTGTAAATACAACAGTAGGACCTAATGGAACAGTAACTACAACAACAGGAGGATCAACTACAACAGTAAATCCTAATGGACAAGTTACTAATACAGTAAATTAATGCAGTAAGATTTATTAAAATAGAGTTGAAAATTTCAATAAAGAAAATTATTAAATAAGAGGATGTATCAAATTACAGATACGTCCTTTCTGCTTTTTATAATAAATTATATTTAATTAAATAAAAAAGCTATAAAGAATATTGTTTTTATAATCAGAAAAAAATTAAAAAATAATCAATAGGAAAAAATAGTAAGAGGTGATATAATATCTATTTAGATTAAATAGAATATAGATTTTAGGGGGGACAAATTCTTGGAAAGAATAGAAAATAACAAGTTATCGTATATGCTTATTACAATATCCTTTTTATTTTTAAGTTTTATAGGAAGCATATTTATAGGTAGTTGTATTTTATTTATTTTCAAAATTCCTATAACCAAGTTGAATTTTATAGTATTTCCTATAATAACTATGGTTATAGCTAAATTTATTTTAGATAAGGATAATGAAAATTTAGGATGGAAGTTTTTTATTATAATATTGGCAAGTTTTTTTGCCTTAGTAGGTATTTTAGCATTAGTGAATAATTTTATTTGGGATACAAGTTACGATTCATTAAGCTACCATCAGGACACAGTGATAAAGCTTTATGAGGGGTGGAATCCTTTTTATCAATATAGAGAAAATATCAATATATGGGTTATGCACTACACAAAAGCAGCAGCAATTTTTGCAGCAGCTCTTTATAAATTAACAGGTAGGATAGAAAGTGCAAAAGTTCTTACAACTTTGATGCCTATAATACTTTTTATGTTAAGTTATGGTGTGTTTAATTTAGTTACAAAAAATAAAAAGAATTTATCATGCTTTGCAGCAGTAATGCTAGCTTTTAATCCAGTAATATTATGTCAAATATTTAGTTATTACGTAGATTCTTTATTAGGAATATACATAATAATTTTAATAATAAATCTTTTCTTAATATTGTTTTATAGAGATTTATTTTTCTTTAAATATTTTACTTTAATTAATGTTGCTGTATTTTTAATAAACATAAAATTTACAGGACTTGCTTATTCAATGGTAATATTATTTGGATTTTTAATAATAAATTTTATATATAATAAAAAAAGCTATAATATAAAGCTAATAGGATTTTTTATAAGTGGGTTTATCTTTTCAGTAATTATATTAGGATTTAATCCATATGTAACCAATACAATTACAAATGGGCATCCTTTATATCCTTTAGCAGGAAAAAATAAAATTGATATAATGACAACAAATACTCCAGAGGATTTTAGATATGATAACTCTTTTGTGCAAGCTGGTAAGTCACTAATAGCATTACCATCACTTGCTAATCCAAGAGGAGAAGCTCCTAAAAATATATTAGAAGCTTTTAAAATTGACCAATATGTTTTATATTATTATTCAGTAACAGACCCTAGAGCAAGAGGTTTTGGTGTATATTCTCTTATATTTTTACCAATATCATTTATAGGTTTATTATATCTGTTAGCAAGATGTAATAATAAGAAGTTGGTAGTGAGTTCAGTAATAACCTTAGGGGCAGTTGCTTTTGCAATGATTTATGGTGGAGACTTTTGGTGGGCAAGATATGTTCCATATCTTTGGGCAATACCAGTTTTAGTAGCATTTTTCTTTTCAGCTGATAATAAGAAGAATTTAAGAAGAGTAGGGAAAGGATTGTTTATTATAATGGTAATAAACTGCTTCTTAATTGGAGTTATGTCAGTAGGAGGAAAAGTATATCGCTCAAATGATTTGAAGAAATATATATTTAGCGAAAACCTAAAAATAAAAGCTGATGTATTTGGAAACTCTTTTATAAATAAAGCTAAGGAATATAAAATAGATTATAAAATAATTGAATAATATACAAAAAAGAGGATGTATCAAATTACAGATGCATCCTTTTTTATGTATAAGCTATCTCAGTAAATGAAGAAATACATTTATAGAGGTAATATAAATGTATTTTAATCTGGGTAGAGTAATGAGAATTTGAAAAAATAGAAATAAATATCTTTTTAAATGTTGAATTCATATTAAAGTTAAAAAAAATTAACATAAAATTAAAAAATGCAAAATATTAATTATCAAAAGGATAAAAGGAGTTATTTGAAATTTTTTATAATAATAGTTAATATTTATAGCTGAAGTTAATTTATTATGCTAATTGAAAAAAGTACTATCAATAAAGTTGATAAAACTTCAAAATTATTATTCACAAGGTGTAATCAATGAAAAAAATAATAATTGGAATTATTATATTAATTATAATTTCTATTATAGCAGTAGTTATTTATGAGTCAGTAGGAGCCATTTTAGTTAATAATAAAATAAAAGTAGTAGAGAATAATATTAGTAAAAATCAATTAAAAAAGGCTCAAGATAATTTAGTTAGTTTAGAAAATAGTAATTATAAAATAAATGAAAAAAAAGAACAGCAAGAACATAAATTAAGATTAGAAATACAAAATTTAAGTTATGATAACTTACAACCATTTTTAAAAAATAATAAATTAGAAGGAACAATAGACAATAAATATGCTGTAACAATGGTACTAGATAAATGCAAGAAAATTGATGGAGATATTATAGCTACTGAGTATTATAATGATCAACCAGGTAAAATTCTTGATTTAAAGATAATAAGTAATGAAAAAGGCAAATGCATTATTGATGAATCTTATAAAGGTAATCCTATAGGAATTTATAGATTAACATTTAATAATGAAAAAGCTACAGGAACTTATGAATATTTTCCAACTGGAAAGAAATCATCGGTTACAATGGAATTTAAAAAATAATTTTAATTAAATGTTTTAAAGAAAAGGGATATCTCTAAAAGAAAAAATTCTATATGGAGATATCCTTATTTTTATTTAGAAATATGAGTTTATAATATTGCAGTCTTCAACTATTAGATAAAATTTTTATAAAAAAGTTTGAGAATTTTATTGACTTGGAGTGTACTCCAAGTAATATACTTAGATAAAAGAAAACTTAATTTTTTAACTTTGAGTTATTTAGTATAACTAACAAGTAAACAAAAGAAGAATACAGATTTTTAAATATAAATTTGGGAGGAAATAATATGGAATTAAAAATATTAAATAAAGTTAATGAACCTAAAGATTTAAAGGGACTTAACAGAGATGAATTAAAAGTATTAGCTGATGAAGTTAGAAATATTATTATAGATAAAGTTAGTAAAGTAGGGGGACATTTTGGACCTAACTTAGGTATGGTTGAAGCTACTATAGCTTTACATTATGTATTTAATTCACCAGTAGATAAAATGGTTTGGGATGTTTCTCACCAGTCATATCCACATAAAATTTTAACTGGAAGAAAAAATGGATTTATTAATCCTGAAGAATACAATAGCATTACAGGTTATACAACACAAGATGAAAGTGAGCATGACTTCTTTAAAATTGGACATACATCAACTTCTGTAAGTTTAGCATGTGGACTTGCTAAAGCTCGTGATACAAAAGGAGATAAAGAAAATATTATAGCAATAATAGGGGATGGATCTTTAAGTGGAGGAGAAGCTTACGAAGGTTTAAATAATGCTTCTGCATCAGGAAAAAATATAATTATAGTAGTAAATGACAATGATATGTCTATATCTGAGAATTACGGTGGTCTTTATAAAAATCTAGCATTACTTCGTGAAACTAATGGTGAAGCAGAAGATAACTTCTTTAAAGCATTAGGATTTGAATATCACTTTGTTAAGGATGGAAATAATGTTGATTCATTAATTGAAGCTTTTGCTAAAGTTAAGGATACAGATCATCCAGTAGTGGTTCATATACACACAATAAAAGGTAAAGGATATAAAAAAGCTGAAGAAAATAAAGAAAGCTTCCACTATGTAGCTCCATTTAATGTGGAAACTGGTGAATCTTTAGTTAAACCTAGTGGAAATGAAACTTATGCAAGTATATTAGGTAATCTTTTATGTGAAAAAGCAGAAAATGATAAAAGTATTGTAGGTATATCAGCTGCTACAGCTCCATTTGTTGGTTTTGGTACATTTAGAAATAAATTTAAAGACCAATTTGTAGATGTTGGTATAGCTGAAGAACATGCAATAGCTTTAGCTTCAGGAATAGCATCACAAGGTGGTAAGCCTGTAGTAGGTATAGCAAGTACATTTATACAAAGAACATATGACCAATTATCTCAAGACCTTGCTATGAATAATAATCCAGCATTAGTTATGGTTCATAATGCAGGTATAGGAGATAAGCGTGACGTAACACATTTAGGAATATTTGATATACCATTAATATCTAATATACCAAACATAGTATATGTAGCTCCTACTAGTAAAGAAGAATATATTGCTATGATAGAGTGGGGATTAGAACAAGATAAGTATCCAGTAGCAATACGTGTTCCAGCTCATGCTGTAGTTTCAACTAATAAAACTGTTAAAGCTGACTTTAAATTAAATACTTATGAAAAAGTAGTAGATGGAAGTGAGGTTGCTATAATAGGTCTTGGAGCTTTCTTTAATCTTGGAGAGAAAGTACAAGAAAAATTAAAAGTAGAAATAGGAATAAATGCTACATTAATAAATCCTAGATTCATTAGTGGAATAGACAAAGAAATGTTAACTGAATTATTAGATAATCATAAGTTAGTTATAACATTAGAAGATGGAATCCTTGATGGAGGATTTGGTGAAAAGATATCAAGATTCTATGGTGATAAAAATATGAAAACATTAAACTTTGGTGCTACTAAAGAATTTACAGATAGAGTACCAATGGCTGAATTAAAAGAGCGTTATCATTTAACAGAAGAATTAATCATAGAAGATATAAAGAATGTTCTTAAATAGAATTTTGCTTAGAATAAAGTAGTGTAGTAATAAAATAAAAGGCTTTGTAAATTAAAAACTAGCATTAAATTATATAAAATAGAGCTGTATCAAAATTTATTTTGATACAGCTTTAGCTTTATTTATTAATATATTTAATTAAACAATATTTTAATTTATAAATTATATAATATCTGTAATTTGAAAAGTATTACAAAAATTGATAAAGTTATAAGAAGAAAATAAGTTTTATATTGTAGATATGGGGGAATTAAAATGTCATATAAAGAACATGAATTTTATTTAGAGAAAGCTATAGAAGCTTCTAAAAAGGCTAGAGAAAGTGGAAATACTCCTTTTGGAGCTGTATTGGTAGATTCAGAAGGAAATATATTAATGACTCAAGGAAATGTTGAAATAACAGAGCATAGATGTACAGGTCATGCTGAAACAGCATTGGCAGAAAGAGCTTCAAAAGAATATAGTAAGGAATTTTTATGGGGATGTACTTTATATACAACTGCAGAGCCTTGTGCCATGTGTTCAGGAGCTATATATTGGGCAAATATAGGGAGAGTAGTTTATGCTATGACAGAAAAACGCTTATTGGAGCTAACAGGAAGTAACGAACAAAATCCTACATTCGATTTACCTTGTAGAGAAGTATTTTCAAAAGGACAAAAGAATATAAAAGTAGAGGGACCTATTGAAGCCGTTGAAGAAATGGCAGCTAAGGTTCATGAAGGATACTGGAATTAATAAAGAATAGGAAAAAGTTCTATGGAGAAAATTGACCCTATAAATAAATATGTATAAACAAAAGTATTTGTTTACTTTTATACAAAAAGAAGCACTATTTTAAATAAGTACTTCTTTTTTTATTAATTTTCATGTGCTATTTTTTACGCTTTTTGTACAAATATATTATGGATATGATAATTATTATTACGAGGATAGAAGCGCTAAATAAATTATGAATTGCACCACTTTTTTCAACTACGACAAAATCTCTTACCATTTGAATAATATACTAGTTTGGGCTTTAAGCTCACCTTTCATAGTATCTATCCGCTTAAAATATTCAGTTAATTTGGGAGTTTTAATCCATCCCCAGTTTCCTAAAACCAAAGTGCATGTACATGTGCTCACAGTATCTATATCATATCCCTTTTTTTCTACTCGACTATTAGTAATATTATTTTCCGAAATACTTACTTTATATGGAGTAAAAGAACTTACAATTGTAGCTAAAAATTTTTTCATCAAATTCCCCTTAAATATATTTTTTTTAATTTATATTACTATTTTGGTGTATTATTATATATTTTTAATTTATTTTAGATATCTTTCTATTATATATTTACTTACTGTTTGCCATTGCTCCATAGATTTTATTTTCATTTTTTAGATTTATTTTCTTGCATTGGAGTTAACTCAAAAGTATATAATGTGTTTAAGATGATAAATTTTTAAGGAGGAATTAAATGAATATTACTGAAGTTAGTAAAAAATATGATATTACACCAGATACATTGCGTTACTATGAACGAGTTGGTTTAATACCTCCTGTAACTAGGAATAAGAGTGGATACAGGGATTATACAGAATATGATTGTAAGTGGGTTTACTTTGCTAAAGTTATGCGTAATGCAGGAGTTTCTATAGAGGCGATGATTGAATATGTATCTTTATTTATGCGAGGTGGAGATACTAAAGAAGTAAGAAAACAAATATTAATTGATCAATATGACCAACTTGAAAAAAAGGTTGAGGAAATGCAGGAGAGTCTTAGATACCTAAGACATAAAATTGATAAGTATGAAGAGCGTATTCTTACATATGAAGAAGATTTAACACCTAAAGAATAAAGATAGTTATTAAACAATTAAAATGAAATAAAAAGGAGAGGATAAAATGGAACATGTAATATTAAATAATGGAATAAAAATGCCTATTATAGGATTTGGAGTTTTTCAAATACCAAATCAAGAAGATTGCGAAAGAGCTGTATTAGATGCTATTGATAGTGGATATAGACTAATTGATACTGCCCAAGCTTATGGAAATGAAGAGGCAGTAGGTAATGCAATAAAGAAAAGTACTGTGCCAAGAGAAGAATTGTTTATTACTACAAAGGTATGGATTAGTAATGCTGGATATGAAAAAGCTAAAGCGTCTATAGAGGAATCATTAAAGAAAATGCAATTAGACTATTTAGACTTAGTATTAATTCATCAACCATTAAATGATTATTATGGAACTTATCGTGCTATGGAAGATTTATATAAAGAGGGAAAATTAAAAGCAATTGGAGTTAGTAACTTTTATCCAGATAGATTAGTTGATTTAACTTTATTCAATGAAGTTGTTCCTGCTGTAAACCAAGTAGAAACAAATCCATTCCATCAACAAATTAAAGCTAATGAAGTAATGAAAAAATTTAATATTCAACAAGAGGCTTGGGCACCATTTGCTGAAGGAAGAAATGATATGTTCAATAATCCTATATTAA
The DNA here is from genome assembly GCA_963557775.1 of uncultured Sarcina sp. Classification (GTDB taxonomy): domain Bacteria; phylum Bacillota; class Clostridia; order Clostridiales; family Clostridiaceae; genus Sarcina. The sequence continues at coordinate 177,518 of CAUWDH010000001.1, read as the reverse complement.
AAGAAATTGCTGATAAATATAATAAATCAGTAGCACAAGTAATTTTACGTTGGTTAACACAAAGAGATATTGTTGTATTAGCTAAATCAGTAAGAAAAGAAAGAATAGAAGAAAATATAAATATTTTTGATTTTAAGCTTTCAGAAGAAGATATGAGGACTATTTCTGAAATGGACAAAATGGAAAGTTCATTCTTTAATCATTATGATCCTGAGGCAATAGAATATTTAGCAAACTTAGTAAGATAAGAATTAAAAGATAAATAATTAAAATCAAGAAGGCATTACTCAAGACTATTAAAAAATAGATAGTTTTTGAGTAATGCTTATTTTGATAAATATTCATTATATAATATAAAAATTTAGGTTTATTTTATTAAAAATTTTTTAGTTTCTTGACTTAGAGCTTACTTTAAGCATTATAATTTTTATAAGACTTTAAAAAATTAAATTTACTAAAAAATGAGCAATGTATATGGGATTAGAGTAGGTTTAAATAATATAATTATTAATAAGGAGGAGTTTTTATGACAATTAAAGAAGTAAGTGAAAAATACGGACTTTCAGCTGATACACTTCGTTATTATGAACGTGTAGGTTTAATTCCAAGGGTAAATCGTAATAAAAGTGGAATTAGAGATTACACAGAAGGAGATTGTAATTGGGTTCAATTTGCTAAGTGCATGAGAAGTGCTGGGCTTCCTATAGAAGCAATAATAGAATATGTTGCTTTATACCAAAGGGGAGAAGATACTGTTGAAGCAAGAAGAGAATTACTAATTGAACAACGCAACATATTAATGGAAAAGTTTGAAGATATAAAAGCTACAATAGAAAGATTAGATAGAAAAATAGAAAATTACGAAAAAATATCTTTAGATAAGAAGAAATGCTAGAAGTTTTGTGCAGGTAAACATAACAATAATAATCATACAATTAATTAAAAAATAATGGGTGCTTTATAATACTAAATTATTATAGTATTATAGGATAGCCCTTATTTTTTTGTATATATGGCAACTACATTAAGATTATTGAAATAGAAATAAAACTTTAATATAATATTATTAATGTACCAAAGAATGGGAGGATAGCAATGGATAAAGAAGATCAAGTTATGGAAGGCTTTAGAGAAGTATTTAATAAGATAGCTTTGCTTAATAAGGCTAAAATGGAAAAGAGTCTTGAAGGATATAAGGCTTCTGAAGTACATTGTATTGAATATATTGGGAAAAATATTGATACTAACGTAACAAAACTTGCTGAATCCTTTTATATGACTAAAGGTGCTATGAGTAAAGTAACTAAAAAACTTATAAAAAAGGGTTATATAGAAAGTTATCAAAAACCAGAAAATAAAAAAGAAATATATTTTAAACTTACTGGGGAAGGAAAAGAAATTTATAAAATCCATGAGAAACTACATAAAGAGTTTCTAGAAAGGGATAAAGCAGTATTTGAAAAAGTAACTGAAAAACAGTTTGAAGATATGATTAAATTTATAGAAAGATATAATGAGCATTTAGATAGAGAAATAAAGAAACAAAATATAAGTATGAAATCAGAATAAATTTAAATAATGAAATTAAAGACAGCTAACTTTATTAAAAGTAAGCTGTTTTTTTGTTTTTTGCAATATTGTTGACAAGGAAACTAAAATAGTTTAATATTGTTGACGAGGAAACAATATTAACTGGAAGGAGAATATAATTATTGAAACTTAAATCATACAATAAAGAAAATATAGAAGAAGCTGTGGATAAAAAAGCTTTAATATTTGGTCTTATATCTGTATTTCTTTGTGGAATAGGATTTAGCATAATAACACCTATAGTTCCATTTTTAGTACAACCCTATGTAAGCAATCTAGGAAATCAAGCTATAGCTGTTACGCTGCTAACTTCTGTTTATGCAGTTTGTGTATTTTTTGCAGCTCCTGCACTTGGGGCTTTAAGTGATAGATATGGTCGTCGTCCAATACTCTTAATTTGTCTTTTAGGCTCTACAGTTGGATATTTAATTTTTGGTATGGGGGGAGCTTTGTGGGTACTCTTTCTTGGACGTATAATAGATGGTATAACAGGTGGAAATATAAGCACACTCTTTGCATATTTTGCAGATATTACTCCTAGAGAACAGAGAACAAAATATTTTGGGTGGATAAGTGCTATTGCAGGTATAGGAGGAGCTATTGGACCAACTTTAGGTGGATTACTTGCCAAATTTGGCTATTCTGTGCCTATGTATTTTGTAGCACTAATAACTTTTTTAAATCTTATTTATGGAATTTTATATATGCCAGAAAGTCTTGATAAAAACAATAGATTAAAAAATATTACTTTTACAAGGTTAAATCCATTTGCACAACTTATAAACATACTTTCTATGAAAAGCTTAAGAAGATTACTTATTTCAGCATTTCTTCTTTGGATACCAAATGGAGCTTTACAAGGGACTTTTTCAGAATTTACAATGGATACTTTTAATTGGAGTCCTGTAATAATTGGGCTTATGTTTTCAATTATGGGAATTCAAGATATTATTTCACAAGGGTTTATAATGCCAAAGCTTTTAAAGAAGTTTAGTGATATACAAATAGTGATTCTTGGAATGATTTCAGAAATTATAGGTTATGGTCTTATTGCAGCATCAGCAATATTCTCCCTGTATCCTCTTGTTATTATAGGAATGTTTATATTTGCTTTTGGTGATTCAATTTTTGGTCCTTCATTTAATGGAATACTTTCTAAGACTGGAGATGCTAGTGAACAAGGAAGAATTCAAGGAGGTAGCCAAGCTATCCGATCTTTAGCAACAATAATTGGACCTATTGTTGGAGGAGAAATTTATGTGTTACTTGGTCATACTGCACCATTTTTTATGGGAGTAATTCTTATAGGAGTTGCAATACCAGTTTTATATAAGAGTATATATACAAAGAGATAAACCTAGACTTAATTCAGGTGAAGTTTTGACTCTATCTCAATGTTTAGTTGCGTTTTATAACAAGTTATTTAAATGAAAAGGAGCTATCTTTAAAGTAAAAATAAATTAAACTTTAGAGATAACTCTTTTTAAATTTTATTTAATAACAAGTTTTTTACCGAAAAAGGTAGTTTTACGTTCTATAGTTGCATCTGAAAATAGCTTTGCAAATCTAGACTCAACTAATATTTTAATTCTATTATCTTCAAAAATTACATCATCTTCTTTTTGTTCATCCAGAACAATTTCCCATTCAATGCCACTTCAGCAACCTTTTTTTCCAAGAATTCTAATAGATTTGCTTTGAGAATTTTCAAGAAGTTTATTAATATAATCTATAGTATTTTCATGGATTCTTATCATAATAATCAATCCTTTCATTAGGGTAAAAATAAGATATTTTTAATATTATTTTACTATAAATATGGACTTAATTCAGGTAGGATTTCGATTTAAGTACAATTCTTAAAATTTAAAAAGATGTTTATTTTTCATTGTTAAATTAGCTTAAATAATAGATTTAGAGGATTAATTAGGATATAATTAATTTGTGCAATAACAAAAGGTGGTGAAAAATATGCCTACAAAAAGTAGAAAATCTGCAGCTTATAAAGAAAAAATGAGAAAACGTAGAGTAACAACTATGTCATGGATTCATATTATAGGGGTAAGTATTTTATCATTAATTATATTATTTATAGGTAAATGTTTCTTAAAATTTTAGAAAATTAAAAAGTAACTAAAGACTTTTTGTTTGGTAAGTAATTATATGATTTTTTTAGGGCTAGTTTTCTTTGAAAGCTTGCTTTATTTTTATTGAAAACTGGTGTCTGTAATACCCCAATATTTTATAAAATGGGGCTACACAGACATACGTTTCTAGATAAGGAACTCTAATTTAAAATAAAATATTAAGAGTTGCTTTGAGTTAAGTCTTAATTTATAAGTTAGAAGTGTTTATAGATTATAGTGAAAAGTAAGCTTATTATGTTAATAAATAATATGTAAAAAGTTCCTTTTAATATAATAAAATTAAGTTTAAAAAGCTATTAAAATCATATATAATAAAATTCTGAAAATAAGAAATAGTATTTAATGTTAGTAACTATATTAGTTACAATAATATATAAGATTATACATAGATGGAGGATGTTTAATGAGCGTTTTACATGTACAAAACATGAGCCATGGGTTTGGAGATAGAGCTATTTTTGAAGATGTGTCTTTTAGATTATTAAAAGGTGAACACGTTGGATTAATAGGGGCTAATGGTGAAGGTAAATCAACTTTTATGAACATAATAACAGGAAAGTTAATGCCTGATGAGGGAAAAATAACTTGGAGTAATAAGGTAAGAGTTGGTTATATGGATCAACATGCTGAACTTGTTAAAGGACAAACTATAAGAGATGTATTAAGAAGTGCATTTAAGTATCTTTTCGATATGGAAGAGGAAATGAATGAGCTTTATGGAAGAATGGGTGAAATGTCAGAGGATGAAATGAATAAAGCTTTAGAAAGAACAGCTGTTATTCAAGATACTCTAGACAATAATGGATTTTACGTAATTGACCCTAAGGTTGAAGAGGTAGCAGGAGGACTTGGACTTAAAGATGTTGGACTTGAAAAAGATGTAACAGACTTAAGTGGTGGACAAAGAACTAAAGTACTTTTAGCAAAACTTCTTTTAGAAACACCAGACATACTTCTTCTAGATGAGCCTACAAACTATCTTGATGAAGAACATATAGAATGGTTAAAGAGATTCCTTCAAAATTATGATAATGCATTTATATTAATATCTCATGATATTCCATTCTTGAATAGTGTAATTAACTTAATTTATCATGTTGAAAATAGAGAATTAACTAGATATGTTGGTGATTATGATAACTTCATGAGAATATATGAAGCTAATAAAAAACAATTAGAAGCAGCTTATGAAAGACAACAAGCTGAAATAGCTAAACTTGAAGATTTCGTTGCTAGAAATAAAGCTAGAGTTGCAACAACTGGAATGGCAAAATCAAGACAAAAGAAACTTGATAAAATGGAAAGAATTGAACTTGCAGGAGAAAAACCAAAACCAGAGTTTAACTTTAGATATGGAAGAACATCAGGAAAAATGATATTCGAAACTAAAGATTTAGTAATAGGATATAATGAGCCATTAACAAAACCTCTAAACTTAACAATGGAAAGAGGACAAAAAATAGCCCTAGTTGGTTCTAATGGACTTGGAAAAACAACTTTATTAAAAAGCTTAATGGGAATAATAAAACCATTAAGTGGAGAAGTAGAACTAGGAGATTATCAACAAATAGGATACTTCGAGCAAGAAATAAAAGATGAAAACTATAGAACATGTATAGATGAAATATGGGAAGAGTTCCCTTCATATACACAATATGAAGTAAGATCAGCACTAGCTAAATGTGGATTAATGACAAAACATATAGAAAGTGCAGTACAAGTCTTAAGTGGAGGAGAACAAGCAAAGGTTAGACTATGTAAATTAATAAATAGAGATACAAACATACTAATCCTAGACGAGCCTACAAACCACTTAGACGTAGAAGCAAAAGACGAATTAAAAAGAGCTTTAAAAGAATATAAAGGAACAATACTTTTAGTATGTCACGAACCTGAATTCTATAAAGATGTAGTAACAGATATATGGAATTGTGAAGAGTGGACAACTAAGATTGTATAAGAAAGAAGTTAAAGGCTGATAGATATAAGAATCTATCAGCTTTTTTTATAAGTTTTAGAAGTCGATAAAACGGAACTACTTATATTTAAATAGGTATACATTAAGTTTGATTTAGGTATCAATAGGACTAAGAATTAACACTTTTATTCAGTTTTAAATAAACTGAATAAAAGTGTTGACAAAAAAAGGAAATTGATTTATAGTATATTTATAATCAGTTTAATAAAAACTGAAAATTGGAGGGTGTTATGAGAGAATTTAGAGGAAATGTTATTATTACCAATCATGCAAAGGAAAGATTTATATAGAGAAGAGTAAATTCAATGGTTAGGGAAGAATATGTGAATGTTTATAAAAAAATGTTGAATATGATTTTTAGAAGTACATTGATAGGAATTAAAAAACAAGAAAATGGTGAACTTTATGAATATAGGGTTAATAAAGGGTGTATCTTTGTTTGTGCTAGAAAATATGCTGAAAATTTTTGGGAGAAAGATGATGTTGTTGTTTTGACAGTAGAGCTTAATAGGTGGTATATCGAGGATAGAGTTGATAGAGGTATAGATATAGATTCTTTAGGATTAAATGACTTTGTAAAACGTTCAATAAGATATTAAATAGAAAAAATTTTTAAAAATAATTAATTAGGTTTATTAAAAACTGAATTTGGAGGTAGGGATGAAAATAAGAGAAATAGTAGAAATAATTGAGATGAATGGTTTTAGGAAAGAAAAAGTAAAATTAATTACATTATTACTAGGAGTTAAGTATTTAATAGATAATGATAAAAATGACTTAGGTCTAGAATGGAAAGAAATAATAGAAAGTAAGGGTATGTTTATAGCAGCGATAAGATTGATTGGGCATAGCAAAGGATTAAAAATATTTTTAGAGCCTAAAGTGGAAGAATTTATAAACAGTATAACTGAAGAAATATTCGTTAAATTAATAGGCTTGTTAAGCAATGGTGAAATAAAAAATAATTTAGAGTTAATAAATTCAATATATCTAATAGTATCAAATGATAGATATAAATACTTAGACTTCACAGATGAAAATATATATGAGGTACTGCTGCCTATTATTGATATTCCAAAAGAAGCAACTGTAATAGATAGTTATAGTGGTATGCTAGGAACTTATGTAAGTATCTATAAGCATTTTAAAGATAAGGAGTGGGACTTTTCAGGCGTAAAGTTTTATGCAGAAGAGATTGATGAGAATATAGCTATGCTAAGTGAATTTATAGGATATATTTTAAGTGGAAATAAGTTGGAATTGAAAGTTGGAAATAGTGTTACGACACCATCTTTTGTGGATAATGGTAAACTTCAATTATTTGATTTTAGTGTATCAGCAGTGCCATTTAGAAATGATAAACCTATAGATTATAGAGATATATATGGTAGATTTACTATATTAAATGAAGAAAAAATTAAATATAGCATGTCAAGTTGGATTGATATTGAAAATGTAATTGCAAGAGCTACTAAAAAAGCAGCTATTTTAGTTGCGGGTGCACCACTATTTAAAAGTTCAATAAATGATATTAACTCAAGAAAAAGATTAATAGAAAATGATCAAATAGAGTGTGTTATAAAATTACCTATGGGAATTCAAAGGGGTACAGGGATTCAACTTTATTGGCTTATAATAAATAAGAAGAAAGAAGAGAAAAGAAAAAATAAAATTCAATTTATAGATTTAAGTAATGAAGTAGCAGTAGAAAAATTAAAGGTTAAAAAGCTAACAAGAGAAGGTATAAGAAAAGCTAAGGAAGCTTTTGAAAACATGGAAGAATCGGAGATTTCTTTCATTGTTGAAAATGAAGATGTTAAAAGTAATGGATTTAATTTAGACATGTTTGAGTATGTGAAAAAGCAAAAGTTAATGAGTGAAATAGGAAGTGAGCTAAAGAAAACTGTTACAGATATAGCAAAAGAAGTTAAGCGTGGTGTTCAAATTACAAGAAATAGATTAGTAGAAAGTGATAAAGATGAGGATAAGGAAAAAGAACATTATCTTGTTAGTTTAGCAAATTTAGTTGATGGAAAAGTTGTTCTTAGAGAAGAGGATAAAATTGTAGCTGAAGATAAATGGGTTGAAAAGTATGAACTAAAAGAAGGTGATGTATTATTAACATCTAAAGGAAGTAGTATTAAAACAGCTATTGTGGATAAATCTATTAAAAATGCTATTTTATCAGCAAACTTAGTTTTAATAAGAGTTGATAAAAGTAAATATGATTCAGAGTTCTTAAAATATTATTTGGATACTAATATAGGAAAAAAGTTATTAGGAACAATAATGAAAGGTTCAATTATAATGTCTATATCAAATAAAGATTTAGAAAATTTTGTAGTTCCAGATATAGATATTATAAAACAAAAAAGCATTATGTCGATGGTGAGGATAGCAAAAGAAGAACATGAAAAAGCTATAGAAATAGCAAATGAAAAATTTGAGAAAGTTAATTTAGCCGTTGAAAAGCTGATTTTTAAGAGATAAGAAATTGTTATTTACATCAATAGCTTGGTATAATTTAGTAGAGGTGTTAAGTGAGTAGATAAATTAAATTTTAGGAGTGGTAAAGTGAGTAATTTTAGTTTTTTAAAAGAAAGATGGCCTATACTTGAAAATTTAGGTAGGCTTGCTGAAAAAAACCTTTATATAGATTCAAATACTACATTTATAAAGTGCGGAATGTTAGGTGAAACGATAGTTCAATATATGATTTCTATTGAGAGTATTGATACAACATATATTTCACATGATAATAGTCATAATAATAGAATTAAGCTTTTAAAGAAAGAAGATTTTATTCCAGATGATATTGAAAGTATACTTCATGCTTTAAGAAAGACAAGAAATACTGCAACTCATTCTTGTTATGAGGATACAGAAGAAGCTAAAGTTCATTTAGAGCTAGCCTATAAACTCGCTGTTTGGTTTATGCAAACTTATGGTGATTGGGAATTTGAACCTTATAACTATGTGGAACCATCAATGATAGACGAGTCTGAAAATCTTAAGCAATTAAATGATGAGTATGAGCAAAGAGTTAAATTATTAGAGAAGGAACTAGAAACATTAAAATCTGAAATTACATCAAAAGATGAATCAGAAAGACGTAAAGTTCAAGGGAAAAAGGCTAGTAGAAAGATTGATCTTTCAGAGGCAGAAACAAGACTTATTATTGATAAGCAAATGAGAGATGCTGGCTGGGAAGCTGATACTAATGTTCTTAGATATTCAAAAGGGACAAGGCCTCAAAAAGGAAAGAATATAGCTATTGCAGAATGGCCAACGTATTCAAAAGAGAAGGGAAATGGTAAGGTAGATTATGCGTTGTTCATTGGAGAGAAACTTGTTGGATTTGTAGAGGCTAAAAGATATTCAAAAGATGCAGCAGGAATAATGATAGAATCAAAAACTTATGCTAAAGGTGTTCTTAAGGAACATAAAGGAACTTATGGAGTTTCAAATTGGAATGGATATGATGTACCATTTTTATTTGCTACTAATGGAAGAAAGTATATTAGAGAGATAGAAAGTAAAAGTGGATTACATTTTTTAGATTGTAGAAATTCAAGAAATAATTCAAAGGTACTTCAAGGCTGGTTTTCACCACAAAATATTGAAGAGATGCTTAAAGAGGATATAGATAAAGGGAATAAAAATCTTGATGATATGACATTTGAATATTTAAAGAGTTCAAATAGTATAGGATTAAGATATTATCAAGTTGAGGCTATAAAGGCAGTTGAAAAAGCAATTAAAGAAGAACAAAAAACTGCATTACTAAATATGGCTACTGGAACAGGAAAAACTAGAACTATTCTTGGGCTTATATACAGACTTGTTAAAGCTAAAAGATTTAATAGAATACTATTTCTTGTAGATAGAACATCTTTAGGAATGCAAGCTATGGATACATTTAGCGAAGTTAAAATAGAGGACTTACAAACTTTAGAACAGATATATAATATTAAGGGGTTAGCAGATAAGCTAATAGATAAAGAAACAAAAATTCATGTAGCAACAGTTCAGTCAATGGTTAAAAGGATTCTATATAATGATGATGCTAAGAGTATACCATCTGTTAGAGATTATGATTGTATCATAATTGATGAAGCTCATAGAGGATATACATTAGATAAAGAAATGGATGATAATGAAGTTGAGTGGAGAGATAGTAAGGATTTTTTAAGTAAGTATAAAAAGGTTATAGATTATTTTGATGCATTTAAAATTGGACTAACAGCAACACCAGCACTTCATACTACAAGTATTTTTGGTAAGGCAGTTTATAATTATACTTATAGACAAGCTGTTATAGATGGATATTTAGTAGATCATGAACCACCTCATATTATAGAGACTTTACTTACTAGAGAAGGGATTCATTATAAAAAAGGTGATAAAGTAGCTAAGTTTGACCCAGTAACTGGGGAACTTATAAATGGTGCAGAGTTAGAAGATGATATAGATTTTGATATAGATAGCTTCAATAAAAAAATAGTTGTTGAATCACATACAAGAGCTGCGCTTGAACAGATAGCAGATCAAATAGATCCTGAAAGTAATGAATCAAAAACACTTATATTTGCAGCAAGTGATGCTCATGCTGATATGATAGTAGATATTCTTAAAAAAATATATAAAGAGAGAATGGGGGGAGTAGATGATGATTCTATTCTAAAAATTACAGGAAACATGAAAGATTCAGCTCTTGCTATTAAGAAGTTTAAGAATGAAATTTATCCTAATATAGCAGTAACTGTGGATTTATTATCAACAGGAATAGATGTTCCAAAGATTGATAAAATAGTATTTTTAAGAAGAGTTAAGTCAAGAATACTTTATGAACAAATGCTTGGTAGAGCAACTAGATTATGTGATGAAATAGGAAAAACTCATTTTGAGATATTTGATTGTGTAAATCTTTATGAAGCACTTAAAGAAGTAAGTGACATGAAGCCAGTTGCGGCAGGTAAAAGTATTTCATTTAAAGTATTAAAAGAAACTTTAGAAAAAGCTGAAACAGTGCAAGAAAAAGATGCAACAGTTAAAAGAGTTATTGCAAAACTTCAACGAAAAAAGAAGTTAGTTAAAGATGATGAAAAATTAGTATTTAAGAGTTTGACACAAAATAGAACTCCAGAAGAGTTTATAAATGATCTTAAAAATATGGATACAGATAAAGCCGTAGATGAGATTATAAATAATAATGCACTTATAGAGTATTTAGATCAAAAGTATGAAAGTGAAACAGTTCTTATAATTTCTCAAAAAGAGGATAAAGTTGTATCTTATACAAGAGGTTATGGAAAAGGTAAGAAGCCAGAAGACTATCTAAAAGAGTTTAATGAATATATTCAGAATAACAAAAATAAAGTGCAGGCTTTAGAAATACTTTGTACAAGACCACAAAGTTTAACCAAGGAAACTTTAAAACAACTTAAAGTCATATTAGATCAAAATGGATTTAGTGAAGAGTACCTTAAAACTGCATATAAAGATATTACTAATGAAGACATAGTCACTGACATAATTGGTTTTGTTAGACAAAATGCTTTAGGAAGTTCATTAGAGTCTAATGAAGAAAGAGTAAAAAGAGCAATGCAGAAAATAAAGAAAGAATATAAATTAACTAAACCACAAGAAAACTGGCTAAAGAGAATAGAATCAGTTATGCTTAAAGAAGTTGTTATAGATATAGAAACTTTAGACACAGGAGCGTTTAAAGCTAATGGTGGAGGATTCACTAGACTTAATGAAAAAGTATTTGGTGGAATCTTAGGTGAAATAATAACAAAAATTAAGACTTATATGTTTGAAGATATAGCTTAAAATATAATTAGAATTGGAGAGAACAGATGAATACACAAGAAATAGTAAGCAAACTTTGGAATCTTTGTAATGTACTGAGAGATGATGGGATTACCTATCATCAGTATGTTACAGAGTTAACTTATATCTTATTCCTTAAAATGGCTAAGGAAACAGGTGCAGAAAATAAACTTCCAGAAGGTTATAAGTGGGATGATTTAAGGGATAAGAGTGGAATAGAACTTAAAAAGTTTTATAAGGAGCTTCTAAATTACCTTGGAAAAAAAACAACAGGTATAGTACAACAAATATACCAAGGATCAGCAACTAATATAGAAGAACCAAAGAACTTAGAGAAAATTATAACTACAATAGATGGACTTGATTGGTATTCAGCTAGGGAAGAAGGACTTGGAAATCTATATGAAGGACTTTTAGAAAAGAATGCTTCAGAGAAGAAATCAGGAGCAGGACAATACTTTACACCAAGAGTTTTAATTGATGTAATGGTTAAACTTATTGATCCTAAAGTTGGTGAGAAGTGTAATGACCCAGCAGCAGGAACATTTGGATTTATGATTGCAGCAGATCATTACTTAAAAGAAAAAACAGATAGTTATTTTGATTTAGATACAGATTTAGCAGAGTTCCAAAGAAAGGAAGCATTTACAGGGTGTGAGCTTGTTCATGAAACTCACAGACTTGCTTTAATGAATGCTATGCTACATGATATTGAAAGCAATATTTTACTTGGTGATACTCTAACAAATGTAGGTAAGCAAATGAAGGAGTTAGATGTAGTTTTATCAAATCCTCCATTTGGAACTAAAAAAGGTGGAGAAAGAGCTACGAGAGATGATCTTACATTTATGACTTCAAATAAACAGTTAAACTTCTTACAACATATATATAGAAGTTTAAAAGCTGATGGAAAAGCAAGGGCAGCAGTAGTATTACCTGATAATGTTTTATTTCAAGATGGTGATGGTACGAGAATAAGAGAAGACTTAATGGATAAGTGCAATCTTCATACGATATTAAGACTTCCAACAGGTATTTTCTATGCTCAAGGAGTTAAAACAAATGTATTATTCTTTACAAGAGAAAAAGAAGATAAAGATAGTACAAAAGAAGTTTGGTTCTACGATTTAAGAACCAATATGAAGAACTTCAATAAGAGTAATCCATTAAAAGAATCACACTTTGATGAATTTGTTAAAGCATATACAGCAGAGAATAGAGAAAAAGTTCAAGATGAGAGATGGAATAAGTTCACTAGAGAAGAAATAAGAGAAAAAGGTGGTACTCTTGATTTAGGACTTATAAAAGATGAGTCAATATTAGATTATGAAGATTTACCAGATCCAATAGAGAGTGCTGAAGAAGCAGTAGTAAAACTAGAAGAAGCGACAGACTTACTTATGAGTGTAATTAAAGAATTAAAGGCTCTTGAAAGTGAGGAAGAGTAATGGCTAAAAAGAAAATGACATTAGAGGAAAAGTTAGAAAAAATTATTGTTGAAGATGTGCCTTATGAGGTAAATGATAATTGGATATGGAGTAAGTTAGGTGTAATTTGTAGTTTTATTGATTATAGAGGAAAAACACCTAAAAAAACAGAATCTGGAGTAAGACTAATTACTGCTAAAAATATAAAAAAAGGTTATATTAGCTTAGAGCCAGAAGAATTTATAGCAGAATTAGATTATGATGGTTGGATGACTCGTGGTATACCGAAATATGGAGATGTAATATTTACGACGGAAGCACCTCTTGGAAATGTAGCACAGTTATTTTTAAGAGAAAAATATGCATTGGCACAGAGAGCTATTGTGTTATCAATTATTGATGGAATGATACAAGAATATTTAAAATTTGTTTTATTAAGTCCAAGTATCCAAGAAATTATAAATCAAATGGCTACAGGTACGACTGTAAAAGGTATAAAGGCAAGTAGATTGAAAGAATTACCAATACCAGTCCCACCATTAAAAGAGCAACAAAGAATCGTTGATAAAATAAAAAGTCTTTTTAAAAAATTAGATAAGGCTAAAGAATTAATAGAAGAAGTTAGAGTTAACTTTGAAAAAAGAAAGAAAACTTTGATAGCAAAGGGTATAAGTGGAAAACTTATTAATAAAAGTTTTGATAATGAAGTATGCATAAATGATATTATTGTGGATATAAATAGTGGTTTTGCATGTTCTAAACAGTATGAAATGTCAAAGGATCAAGAAGGTGCATATCCACATTTAAGACCTAACAATGTAGGATATTATAATAAGTTTAATTTCAATAAGATAGTATATATTCCTATAGAGAAGGTACAAGAAGGAAAAGGAGTAATAAAAAAAGGAGAGATTATATTTAATAATACTAATAGCACTGAGTTAGTTGGAAGGGCTGTAGTTGCTACACAGGATATGGAGGTAGCTTTCAGTAATCATTTAACTAAATTAATAGTAGATACGAATAAAGTGCTACCAGAGTGGGCTGCATATTGCATAAATGCATTGTGGGGAAAAGGTTTCTTTACTCAAATATGTAAACGATGGGTAGGACAATCAGGAGTAAATCAAAATGTATTAAGAAAAGAAGTGATAATTCCATTGCCGTCTTTAGAAGATCAAAAAGAGGTAGTGAAAATTTTAGATAAACTTTTAGAGGAAGAAGCAAAAATAGAAGAAATTACTGCAATAGAAGAACAAATAGAATTAATAAAAAAATCAGTCTTAGCAAAAGCATTTAGAGGACAGCTTGGAACTAATTGTGAAGAGGATGAAAGTGTTTTGGAGTTATTGAAAGAGATATTAAACACTTAGTGAAAAATATGTTGAACTTGATGGAAAAATATATATTTAGTAGAAATATGTTATATAGAAAGAATAAAAAAATAGTGCAAAAGTCTTGGTTATAAAATGACCAAGACTTTCTACATTTGAAGAATCTTTTGTATATAATATTCATTAGCTGCATTAATAGTAATATCTCTTAAGAATATTGAAAGCCAAGGAATTCCTGCACTTTGGCCTTATCCAATTGAAACTGTAATTTTGAATTAATTATTATCAAGATTAGTAATTCAAAAATTTTATTAGGTAAATTATGTCTTAATTTTTTACCAAAGATATAATTTACCTAATAAAATTTTTGCTTTGAGATTTGGTACAGTTTGTGCATATATAATTAATTAAGACTCTATATAGAATTGTTTTTACACAATTCTATATAGAGTCTTGAAAATAATAATTAAAGATTTTTTATTTTGTTGATCTTAGTAATTAATCATTTCATTAATTAGTTGATTAGTCCATTTCGGATAATGATTAGTCCATTTCGGATAATATTTTAGAATTTTTTTAAATAAAAATTCTTTAGTTTCTGTTTTAAGATATAAGCCAGAAAGTATTCATATTAAAGTAATATCATAAGTAAATTCAGCAGTTTTAAATCTGTTTATAGAATATATTATTCTTATATATTTCTTTTATATAATTAAAGGGAAGTTTTGAATGTGTTATAGGAGGAAATTTTTCTATATAGATTTCTCTTTTTTATTTTTTTCTATAGTAGAGAAAAAAATATTTGAGTTAATTTCTTTTTTACCATTATTCAAAGCAGAATAATTGATTGTTGTATCAGTAATTATTAAGTTTCTTTGAGAGGTGTAACACATAGAATATTGATAAAATTTACTATACTTAGTATTAAACTAAAATAATGGGCATAATTAATTAAACTAAGTAAAATTATGTGTAATTAGAGAAGAGGTATTTTTATGATGAGTAGAGGTAAAAAGTATACAAGTGAATTTAAAGAAATTTATATAGTTCAGGAATGAGCCTTGCTGAAGCAAATAGTAAATATGGGTATAGTAAAATCAATTATGAATAGTTGGATGAAAAGGAATAAAAAGATAAAAAGGACTATAGTCATATTTGAAAAGAAAAACTAGAAAAAATAATAAACATATATTAATAAAAAATATTTAAGGTACTATTTAGATTCTGAATCAGATTTGTACTCTAAAAATATGAATGGTATCTAAAAGATAAAAACTATTGTTGTTTTATTTTAAGGAGTTTATAAAATTAATTACTATTAATATACTTTTTATATATAATTTTAATTATTTTATAAAAAAAGATAACTTGTATAAAATTTATATTTAAATTAAAATAATGTGAAATTATTTTATTAATTAAGGAGTATATATGAATAATAAAAATCGAGAAATAGTAAGAAATGTAATAAAGAAATTAAATGATTCATCTATCATTTTTGATGATATTAATGAGGCTATAGAGATTCTAGAAGAGCTAAAAGAGGGTGAAGTTGATAAACTTGACAATATGAGTATGAGTGGGGGGTTACAACAAACATTTAATGGAGAAGAGATAAGCATGGCGGCTAGAACTTTAGAGGAGTGTTGTGAAAATTTAAAAGAATTAGAATTTGATTTAATACAAGAAAAAATTGACGAGATTACAGATGAGTTAAATAGTTTAATATAAAAAAGAGATAGAATACAAAGGAAGAACTTTTATAATATTTACAAGGGAAAAAGTATTAAATAGAAGTGAGCTTATCTCATAAGTAATAAATTATAATGGATCCTATGGAGTGGACAATTAAATAAAAGTGTTTATCTATAGTTTTTTTGTATAATTAATTATAAATAGATGTATTGGAAGAATATTATGAGCAAAATTATTTTTAGTCAAAAGGGAATCAAGGAATTAAGAAAAAACATAAATATTCAAAAAGTAAGTGAAAACTTATAACTTATTCAGATGAATTTTAAAAAAACTTTATAGAAGAATATATTAATGGAAAATCAATGAGAACAATATTTGAAGAAGCTGAATCCGAAATGGATATTATTAGAATAATACATTGTGAATAAGTTACTTATAGAGGGAGGAAAAGTTATAAAAAGATGGTTTGGTTGGTTCACATGATACTATACCAAAATCATCTTCTTGCTACTTAACTCTTTTTTTACTATATTTTTTATAGAATCCATTTTAATTTGGTTATTATTGAGCAGTTCTTTTTATTTTAGTTAATTTTCATATACGACCAATAAAGGGATTAAAATATATTTAAAAAAATATGGAATTAAATTAAAACAGAATAAGTATTTTTAATTTGTTTGTATCCACTTTTCTAATATATGTAAATGAAATTAATAAAGCTGCAATTTAATGTTTTTTATTTTTTACTTGGAAAGGTATATGAGGATTAGACAACTAAAATAGTATAGGAATTAAAAAAAGTTAGCGTAACAGCTAACTTTTTTGTAGTTATTGTATTTAAAGAATACTACCTACTATGCAGGTATGTTGAGATTAGCTTTAGCGGTGAGTATGAAAAAAAACCTCCTTTTGTTAAAATATAATTAGGTCCGTCAACCAAATTTATAAACAAAAGGAGGCATCCTAAAGTGGATACTAATAGTTTAGCACATACAAAATGGAACTGTAAATATCATATCGTTTTTGTACCAAAATATAGATGTAAGGAAATTTATGCCGAAAAACGAGTTGAAATAGGCAAGATTTTAAGGCAGTTATGTGAATGGAAAGGCGTTGAGCTTATAGAAGCAAACGCATGTATTGATCATATTCACATTTTGGTTGCGATCCCACCCAAAATTAGTGTTTCAAGCTTCGTTGGCTTTTTAAAAGGTAAAAGTAGCATAATGATATTTGAAAAATTTGCAGGCTTGAAATACAAATGTGGGAACCGACATTTTTGGTGTAGAGGGTACTATGTTGATACAGTTGGAAAAAATAAAAATGCTATACAAGAATATATAAAAAATCAATATAGAGAAGATATAATGTCAGATCAGATTAGTATAAAGGAATATATGGACCCTTTTAAGGGTAGCAAGTAACAGAAGAAGTGCGGCTGACGGATTTTTGAACGCCTTAAGGCGTAGCCAGTGCAGTGCCCTTATAGGGCATTAGAAAAACCACCAGCTAAGCTGGTGGATATTTATTGTATCTTATATTATTACTAATTATACACATATGTCTAAATCAACCTTAGTAATAAGTATAAAAAACTCCTTTTGTTAGCAAATTTGGATGCACAACCAAACTTATAAGCAAAAGGAGATATCCTAGATTGGAGATTAATAGTTTAACATTAATAGTTTAGCATTAATAAAAGAGACTTGCAAATATCGTAAGTAAGGCTTTATTGAAGTAAGATTAGTACTAGCTAAATGAAACATATAGAAAGTGTAGTACAAGTTTTAAGTGGAGGAGAATAAACAAAGGTTAGACTATGTAAACTGATAAATGGAGATACTAACATGCTAATCCTAGACGAGCCTATAAAGTACTTAGATCTAGAAGGAAAAGACGAATTAAAAAGAGTATTAAAGTTAATACAATAATGATAAGGCTTTAAATAGTCTTATTTTTATATAAAATATAGGAAATAATTACTTAAAAAATAAATTATGGTATAATATTAGAGGTGAGGGGATGGAGATATGGATATTATAAATATAGATAAGTTTATAGCTATACTTAATGGATACAAAAAAGAAGGAAGCACGGCTATAAATTTAGAAAAGATTACTGAATTATTTGAAGAATATAAAGATTATGTAGTGTATGGAGATTCAGTTAATGGCTTTATAACTAAACCAGGAAAATCTTATGAGGGGGATAATATTTGTGAATAAAGATGTGAAAAATATTGATGAAATCTTAGAAAAATATGGTTTAACTATATCAGTACCAATGGAGTTATTATTAAATCCTAAATATAATGGAATGGGGAAAAGAGAAAGATTACGACATAATGATGTTATATTATATGGAGTTCTTTCTATGTTACCAAAAGAAAAAGACGAAGATGGGAAAGAATTTGTTGAAATAGCAGGAGAAGATATTGCAACGCTTGTAGGAACTACAACTGGAAGTACACCAACACAAATGGTAAAAAGATTAGAAAAATTTGATTTAATTGAAAGAAAAAAATTTATACAAGGTCAACCATATAGAATATATGTTAAGGAAATAGTTAGATAACTTATATAGTCAAAGATTTGCAATTAAAGAATAAAATAAAGTTTATAAAATTGATAAGGGTAATAAGTTTGTTGTTAAATATTATTAATTTTTGTTGTTTTTATGTGAAACTGTGATAATAGATTATCTAAAAATAAGTTAAAAAAATGTGGAAGGATATGTGAGGATTGGACAACTAAAATAGTATAATTGTTTTAAGTTTTAAGAGTTAGTGTAAAAGCTAGCTCTTTTAATTTTACAAAAAGAAGTTGAATTATATAAAAAAATTATAAATAAGATGAATTATATTACATAGTATTTATTAGTAATTTTTTTGTATCTTTTATAAGTGATTTTGATGTTAAATTTAAGTAACATAAAAATATTTGGAAAATTAAGAAAGGGAATTATGCAATGAAAAAAATAATAATACTTGTGATTATAGTATTAGGATTAATAGGTGGAGTCGGGGGATATTTTATAAGTAACAACAAAATAGCTAATAGCCCTAAACAGATTATAGTTAATTCTGCAACTTCTAATAATACAAAAAGTTTAATAAATCCAAATAATGAGCTTAATACAAAGAGCTCAACTTTTAGCAATACTAATAATGAGAGTAATATTCAAATACAAAATAATATAAATAATGAGTCTAACACAAAAAAATCTACTATAAAAAATGTTAATAGTGAAGATGATGCTCAAGCACAAAGGCAAGGTGATACAACAATAAGTAGCAATATTATAAATAAAAATAATATAGAGGCAAATGGCAATAATACAAATTCAGTAAGCAATAAGAATTTCGGTATTCAATGGGTATTAGAAAAAAATCAAAATTCAACCACAAATACAATTGTTATAAGAAATAATACAGGAGAGAAAATTTCAAATAAACAACTTGTACAATATATAAAAAATTGGATTTTAAATGCACAGATTAATTATAGTCAAGGTTGTGCAGCAACTATGTGGGTTCCAGAATTCTTTAATGTTGTGCCAGATAATGATTTAGTACAAGCTTTTATAAATTCTAATGGAGAAGAAGCTTTAAGCAAAAGTATAACAGCAGGTGAGTTAGGAAAGACAAATATAGAATTAATGAAATTAGTATCAGAAAATCAACCTTTATTAACGCAATCACAAATTTTTGAATATATTTATCAACATATATTACCTAAAAATCAAATAAGTAAAATTGAAAACCAGAGATATAGTTATTTGATATATTCAAAAACTTATGGAAATCATATTCTTTATAATAGTTTAGATAAATATACTGGTGCAACTGCTTGTTAGATAATAGTTTGAATAATGTTGTGAGAAGTGGATAACTAAAATAACACAGTAATTTTAAAAGAAAAGTTAGCTTTTACGCTAACTTTTTTTGTAGTTATTAATGTTTATTATAGATTTTGAGCAGTATATAACTAAGATAATGTGTTAGTTAATGGAGGTGTTGAATGATGGGTAATAAAAAATTAGAATTATATGATATTTTTTTAAGTTATACCTATAAAGATGTCATGGAGCTTTTTAGAAAAACTAAAAGTAAAGAGGAAAAAGACTTTTATGCTAATATTTCAAATATAATCCTTCAAAGAGAACAAGAAAAGATTATAGGTAAGTAAATTTAGGAAGGTGTTTTATTGGTTTCTTCTAAGTATTTACTAAAAATATCGCCCCAATCGCATATAGATGTTATAACAGGTTCTAGAAGATAACCTAGTTCACTTAGTTCATATTCAACCTTAGGGGGAACAACGGGATAGATAGTTCTAGTAATTATTTTATCATCTTCTAACTCCCTTAATTGTCTAATTAACATACGTTGATTAGCTTGGGGGAGTTTTTTCTGTAGCTCACTTAATCTTAGTGGAGACTGCTGAAGTAAACACCATATAATAGCTATTTTCCAACGACCTCCTATAACTGATAATGCCAAATCTTTAGTGGTAAAGTAGGCTCTTTCTTTATAATAAATTGTCATGTATTTTCACTCCTTTTATTTATATTATATCTATACTGACAAAAAAGTCAGTATTGTATGATGAATTATACTTTATTACTATGGAAATATAGATGTCGTATTAAAAAGTTTTATTATGTCTAGAACTTATATAGTTATTCTAGATAAAACAACACTTATATGATGTTATTTCACTTGTGAAATTTATATATTACAAAAGAAAAATTTTAAAAGGAAAGAAGGGATTTATTTTGAAAAGTAGAGCTGCTGTTGCTTTTAAACCAGGTGAACCACTTAAAATTGTGGAAATAGATGTAGAAGAACCAAAAGCAAAAGAAGTATTAGTAAAAATTCTGTACACTTCAGTTTGTCATACAGATGCTTTCACATTATCAGGAAAAGATCCAGAAGGAATATTTCCAGCCGTATTAGGACATGAAGGAGCAGGGGTTGTTGGTGCTGTAGGTGATGAAGTTACTTCAGTAAAACCTGGAGATCATGTTATTCCACTATACACAGCTGAATGTGGAGAGTGTAAATTCTGCCGTTCTGGAAAAACAAACTTATGTAGTGCTGTAAGAGAAACTCAAGGAAAAGGCTTAATGCCAGATGGAACAACACGTTTTTCTTATAATGGAGAACCTGTTTATCATTATATGGGAACAAGTACATTTAGTGAATATACAGTACTTCCTGAAATATCATTAGTAAAAATTGATCCAAAGGCACCACTTGATAAGGTTTGTTTATTTGGATGTGGTGTTACTACAGGAATTGGAGCTGTACACAACACAGCAAAGGTTGAAGAAGGATCTGTAACAGCTGTATTTGGTTTAGGTGCTATTGGATTAGCTGTTGTTCAAGGACTTGCTCAAGCAAAAGCAAGCAGAATTATAGCAATAGATTTAAATGAAGATAAGTTTGAATTAGCTAAAAAAATGGGAGCAACTGATTTTATAAATCCTTCTAAATTTGATAAACCAATTCAAGAAGTAATAATTGAAATGACAGATGGAGGAGTAGATTATAGCTTTGAGTGTATTGGTAATGTTGAAGTAATGAAATCTGCTCTTGAATGTTGTCATAAAGGATGGGGAGAAAGCATTATTATTGGTGTAGCAGGTGCTGGTGAAGAAATTCATACTCGTCCATTCCAATTAGTAACTGGTAGAGTATGGCGTGGATCAGCCTTTGGTGGAGTTAAAGGAAGAAGTGAACTACCAGGGATGATTGAAGATTACATGGAAGGTAAAATAGATTTAGATTCATTTATCACACATCACTTAGACTTCAAAGATATCAATGAAGCATTTGATTTACTTCATAAAGGTGAATCAATCCGTACAATTTTAACATATGGAGATTCTAATGATGAAGCTTAAAGAGCTTGAAAAGCATTTTTCTTTTAATGGTGAGCAATGCAAGTATAGCCATTATTCAGAAGTTTTAAAGTGTGATATGACATTTAGTATTTATTTACCTTCAAATAAAGAAAAGAAAGAAATTCCTCTTATTTGGTGGTTATCTGGATTAACTTGTACAGATGATAATTTTACTCAAAAAAGTGGATTTCAAAGATTGGCTGAAAAACACCAAGTAGCAGTTATTATTCCAGATACTTCACCACGAGGAGAAAATGTTGCTGATGATGAAGCATGGGATCTTGGGCAAGGCGCAGGTTTCTATTTAGATGCAACACAAGAGCCATGGGCAAAGAATTATAAAATGTATACTTATATTACAGAGGAATTAAGAACTATTGCCTCAACTTTAGTACCTAATTTTTCAGGAAAAGAAAGTATAATGGGACACTCAATGGGAGGTCATGGAGCTTTAGTAATAGGTATGAAAAATGCTGCGAGATTCAAAGCTATTTCTGCCTTTGCTCCTATTTTAACTCCTAGTCAAGTTCCATGGGGAATAAAATCATTTTCAACTTACTTAGGTGAAGATATAGAGTCTTGGAAAGAATGGGATGCTTCAGAATTAATTAAAAAAGCTGATGTACCACCTATTCTGATTACTCAAGGGACTAATGATAAATTTTACCTAGAACAATTAGAAGAAAGCATCTTCTTAAAAAATGCTAAAGAAAGCAAACAGGTAGTAAATTATAAGAAGGTTGATGGTTACGATCATAGCTATTTCTTTATTGCTACTTTCTTAGAAGAACATTTTGCTTTTCATATGAAATATTTAAAGTAGTCATTTCTTTTATTATTTAATTGGAAAATATAAGGAAATTATATAATATTTATTTAGGTGCTGTACCAAAATTTATTTTGATACAGTACCTTTTTGTAGTTATTAATGTTTATTGCAGATTTTGAGTAGTATATAATTAAGATAATATGTTAGTTAATAGAGGTGTTGATTAATAAAGGGCTTGAATAGTAGACAATAAAAGCAGGATATTTAATTTAGCATAATATTAGTCAAAGCTTATTTAGAGAAATACTAGATAAAGAATGTAAATTTAAGAGTAATAGAAAATATATTATTTTAATGATTAATTAAAGGAGGTTAAGGAAAGATGAAATACTTTATAGTAGAAGGAACAATAAAAGATCAACATAAAGTGGATGATAACTTAATGAAGGTACATATGGCTTATACCCAAAAAGCTATGGATGCAGGGTTAATATTAATGTCTGGACTTAAGGAAGATATGAGTGGTGGAATATTTGTTATGAAGTCAGAATCTATTGAAAAATTAGAAGATTATTTAGCTAATGAACCATTTAAACTTGCTGGGGTACAAGATTATAATGTTACAGAGTTTTCAGCTCATTATTTTAATGGAAATCCTAAGGAATGGTTTAATAAGTAAGCTAAAGTAAAGGGAAAGAATTTAATTTACAATAAATTATTATATACAAAAAAGTTAGAAATACGGAAGTGTGTTTCTAACTTTTTTGTATCTTAATATAATAGATGCTGAGTAATAACTACTTTTCATAATAATACTTAACAAAAATAAGATTAACAACATATTATGTAGAATAGATAAACATTATGTTATCTAAATAAAAGTTAATAAGTGATGGAGAAGAGTTATGGAAAATTTTTGTAGGGTTTGTAATGAATTTGCTAGAATATTAGGAGCTGAAATTTTAAGTAAGGACAATAATGTCTGTACAGTAACATTTATGAGAAATATAAATGCAAGAATACTAGGTAGAAGAACTGAATCACCATTAGCACTATCAGCAATGTTCTCTTTTGAGTCTCCAGATAATTCTGGTAGAACACTTAATTTAGGTGAAACAGTTATACTACAAGAAGAAATAAATAGATTTGTATCAGAGTTAAGAGAAAGAGGAATATTAGTAACTGCAATTCACAATCATTGGCTATTTGATGACCCAAGACTTATGTATATTCACTTTGAGTCAATTGACCGTCCATTAGATTTTGCTAGAAAAGTAGCACAAGCATTAAGAGTTTTGAGATGCTAAGCTGAATTAAATTATATGTAGTTTTTTTAGAATTTACTGTTTGAGACGTTAATTCAATGGAAAAGATAGAAAGTATAGTAATGACTAAAGAACAAAGATAGTTTAATTAAATTTTAAGGGGTTAGCAGCAATGCTAACTCCGTTTATATGTGAAGTGAGGAACATAAAGGCTTTATGAAGAATATAATATAAAAAAATTATAAGGTAGAGGGTTATGATAAGTAGAGAAAAATATGTTATGTCATCTTTAGAATTACACCTCTTTTTTGGGAGAATTATGAAGGAACATTCCTTGTTTTTAGAGGCAGGATTTACCCCTAAAAATGCTAAATTTTCTAAGGAGGCTGATAATTATAAAGGGTGTTTTGAAAAACTTTTACTAGATGTAGTTAAAATAAGTAATGGTAGGATTAGAAAATCAGTAATAAATTCTGGAGAAATTTTTACAGAATATACTTTGGAGGCAGAAAAAAAGACAAGTAACTATACTAAAATAGACATTAATCATAAGATAACATTAATGGAAAAAGAACTAGAGTATAAGCCTGCTTGCAATATTGACAATAAAATAGTGAACTGTGTAAAAAATATCAATAATAAAGCTATAAAATTGTTAGATGGATTAATAGAATTTAAAAAGAAAGTTTTAGATTGTACGCTAAATTGTAGAATGTTTACAACAAATTATCCTTCACTTATTGAACATATAATAGATGAGGCTAAATTATATAGGGAATATATAAGAAAAATTGAAAGTGATGAAGATATAGATAAAGATGAGGTTAAAAAAAATGAGCTATTTTGGAATGAAATTATGATGGAACATGCTTTATTTATTAGAGGATTACTTGATCCTAGTGAAAATGAATTAATAACTACTTCAAATAATTTTGTAGGTGAATTCGGTGAATTAATTAAAAAAGCAGACAGTGCTACTGAATTAACAATGACAAATATTACAGGTGCTACGTTAGTAGAAGCAATTAAATTAAGAGATTTTAAAGAATCTGGTACAAAGGGAATAATTGATTGCAAGATAAAATCTATAATATTACCACTCCTTGCTGACCATGTATTAAGAGAAGCAAATCATTATATACGATTATTAAGAAGCTATGAGTGCTAATAAATAAAATTTATTTTTTGTATTATTTTAAATATAAAAAATTGGTGTAAAAGATTATGAAAATAAGTAATCATAAATATATTAGAAGGTAAAAAGAGTTAGTTTTTATGCTAGCTCTTTATTGTTTTATGTAAATTGATTTGATGTAAGAGATTTTATAAAACAAATTTAAATATTATATGAAAAATATTTCTTATTAAAAAGTGTATTATAGTAAATAAATTTCCATTAAATAATTTACAAATAGAATTTAATATATTAAAAAAATCATAAATAATTCAATTCGATAGATAAGTATAAATTTTATAAACTTTGATTAATAAAAGTTATATTCATTTTAAGACTACATTACAAGTAATGTAGAATTTGGAGTGAAGTAATAAGTGTGAAAATTTTAAATAGATTTAAAGGAAATAAAAATATAAAAGCATTATTTAAGTAATTAGGAAGTGAGAATTATGAAATGCACTTGGTGTTCAAAAACATTGTCAGAAGAAGAAAAAGAAAAAAAGATTCATTGTGGTGAAATCTATGAAAATTTTAATTTTTGTTCTGAAGAACACTTAAAGGAGTTTAATTGTTTTTTAGAGGATGTTAATAAGAACAAAATTAAATTTTTATTGCTTATTCTTTTAGGTACAATAGGTATTCCAGTGACAGCAATAATATATGCAGCTATAAGTAATAATTTAATTCCATGGGGAATGGGAGCTTGGGGAGGAATAATAGTAGGTGGAACATTGATAAGATTTCCTTATTGTACACCTCAAACAAATCAAATATTTGGTGTAAAAAAATCTATTAATATTGCTAGAAGAATTGGTAGTGTTTTTGGAGTTCTTGGTATAGTTTGTTTCATTCTATTTCTAATACAAATATTATAATTTTTATTTGATGATTAGAGTTTGTAATACTCCTATGTTCTGAGTTTACATTTATGTTAAAAGTGATTATTTCTAACCTTTTTAGCAGTAGCATGACAAAGAAAAGGCTAGGATATTTCTTCTTTATTTAATTTTCATTTTACTTATATACTAAGTTCACTCAGAGGAATGATTATAATGTTATAATCAAGGCAGAAAAGAGAAAATAATATAGATGTAAAATTTATTAATTTTAAGGAGTGATATAAAGTGATAGGAAGAAAAAGTTTAACTGGTGAATTATGTCCAAGCTCGGGAATATGGAGATCAGAAGGTCATGGGAAAACTGCTATAGCACGAAGACAAGGAGATAAAATGCCTAGACATAGAAACAAAGATGTTATATGGAGAAAGATTCAGCACTTACCAAAAAAATTAAAGTAGTTTAAATAAATGAAGAAAGATAATTATGGAACAATACAATTTAATATATGATAAAAGATGAAACTCTATATAGATTTGCGTAAAAACAATTCTATGTAGAGTTTTTTTTGTTGTTAATTATATTCTTAAAATAATATAACTGAATAATTTGGAGGTGGTATATGAAAAATAACAATTTTGATTACATCTCTCTTAGTATTTTTTATTTTTAAATCACCTTTTATGTATTTTACAGATTTTATTTTTATTAGGAATAAATTCGAATTAAATTCATATAAATTTAAACTATTCTAATTATACTTAAATTTAAAGTAATATTTACAAGGAGACTTTCTATATGAATAATAAAAAAGAAATTAATAAAAGTATTAAATTAAAAGCATATGTAATAGCATACATTACACTTATACCTTTTGGATTATATAATGCAGCTCTTTGTAGATTGGTCTATGGTTTTTTTGGTTTTAATTCTAAGTTTATAATTTCATTTTTAGTAACCATACTTATAGTGGTGGCCATTATATTTTTAAGTATAAGAAATATGGAAAAGAAATATAAATCTCTTAAGAATTATAGGATTTGCAATAGTAATGGTGTATCCTGTAATAACATTAATTGTTCAAGTTTTTTCATTATTTGAGTTTAAAGGTATAGTTTTTGATATAAGTAAACTGTCTATTTTTGATGATACTGCTATTTTTCTTAATATTCTATTATTTTTAGTAATATTAATTGTAACTGCTATGTTTAATAAAAAAAGTTATTAAGTAATAGAAAAAAGATTTTTAGTTTAGATAAATAATTTTGATATAAATTAATATGGATTTGAAGCTTCAACAGTTTTTGATTTAGAAAACTTAAATGACTTGCTAAATCGAGCTGATGATAACGGTACTTACTTTTCTGACGTTCAATCTTACTATAATGCTAATCAACTTAATATTGTATTAAGTGTTCCTCATGCTCTTGGAGATTATATTGAAGTAACTTTAAAATAAAAAATAAAGTTTTTTTAAGGAACTTTATAGAGTAGAGATTTAAATAAATAGAATTCAAAATTAAAATTTAATATATATATAAAATTAATTTTGATGAATCAAATAGTAAAGAAATAATAAATGAGGAAAAACTAGTTTAGAAAGATATACATTTTTAAATAAAAATGTATATCTTTTAATATATTTCATTAGTATTATACCCTTAATACATTCGGTTAATCTTTGATTTTTAAATTTAGCAATAATATTATATTTTGGAGGTTTTGTGAAAGGGAGATTATATTGATACATTTAGAAAAAATAAAATAAAGAATATATAAAAATCAATATAGATAAGATATTAGAAAAATTATTAGCTAAGCTGGTAGATATTTATTTAAAATTCGAATAAATTAAATTTTAAAATCATGAATATTAAAATTAATATATTTATACTATAACTTGATAAAAAGTAAAATGTTTTTTTTATGTTTATTTTATTAGGTGTTTTACATATATAAATAGAAATTATTGTAAGTATTGAGATTAATAGAAATAAAGATAATATCATAGGTATGTCATTTATACTAATATTACTTATGTTTAGGCAAAGATCCAAAATTACATTTGAAAGTGCTATAATAAGACCTTCTGTTAAAAATATAACTATACATAATTTCCATAAATCTTTAATTTTAAATATATGAAGAAAAAGTATTTGCGAAAATATAGGTATCAATAAAAATAAAAAATAAATAATATAGAAAAAGTAACTTAAAAAAATCATTGGAAATATACTTTCAAGATAAATAGCCATAAATCCTCCAAATATCTGTAATTTATAATATGTATATTAAATTATATTATAAATTTTATTATCAATAAATAGAAGAATAAGAAACTTTATAAAAGAAATCTTAGTTGATTTATTTCAACTAAGATTTCTTTTTTTATGGAAAGCACATTAAGAAGAAAATTTAATGTTTTTTTAAATATATATAAAAAAATTAAGAGATTAGTCGATAAATAGACTATGAGTTTATTTATTTAAAAGGGTGTGAATTTATGGTGAAAAAGAAAATAACCGCAGTTTTAGCTACTACTATGATGGTAAGTCAATTAAGTCCAATAGCTGTTTATGCAAAGGATATAGCTTCTAAGGAAAATGAAGAAGCTAAAGTAAGTTTAGGTAATAATGAGGTTAAAAATAAAGAAGAAGTTAAGGGTAATGATGATTTAAAGGGTGAAGTTAAAACTAAAGAACATGTAAAAGGTGAAAATAAACAAGAGAAAGTTGAAAATGAAGAAGAGAATAAAATTGAGAATAATAAAAGTGAAGAGGAAGATAAAACCGAGGATGAGAAGATAGAAGAAGTTCCTAAGGATGAGGAAATAGAAGAGGATAAAAAGGAAGAAGAGGATTCTGAAAGCAACGAAAATTCTGATGAAAGTTCAGTTACTGAGCCTTATAAGCTTACAGGGAGTTTAGAACTTGATATGAATTTTAGTACACCAATAAAGTATAAATCTAGTGAAGACACTAAGATAGATATTCTTATTAAAAATGATAAAGGTTTTGAGGAGACTATAAGTCTTGGAAATAATAAAAGTTCAGGAACTATTGGTGAGGGAATTGAGTATAACTTAAGAGCTTTAAATGGAAAGAAAAAGCCTCTTGATGGAGAAGAGGAACTTTCTTTTTATCATCTAAGTATTAATAATTTAGAGCTTGGTAATTATACAGTAGAAATATCAGGTGTAGGGTATGCTAAGGCTGTTATTCCTAATATTGAAATACAAAATTCTTCAAAGAGAGTTATCTTTGGAACAAGTGATAAGACTGTATTAATAGATAATGAAGAGAAAGAAAGCCATAGTGCTATAAAGGAAGAATATAAGGGGGTATTTCTTTCTGGAGACGTTAATGGTGATGGAGCTGTAAATAAGATAGATTATGATCTTATGAAGGCTGAAATCAAAAAAGATGACAAAGGGAAAAACTTAGATTTTGATTTAAATAGAGACCAAAAGGTTGATATTACAGATTTATCTTATATTCATACAAACTTAGATAAATCTTTAGGAAGTGCAGTTATAGTAGATACAAATCCAATAATAAATCCTGATAATGTAAGCATAGATGTTGACACAACAACTATTAATGTTACAGGAGAAATAAAGAATATATTAAAGGATAACGGAAGTACTGTAAAATTAGAAACTAAGAATAATGCTCCAATAAGTGAAGAGAATCCTATAGCTGTTCCTATAAATCTAGGAAAAACTAGAATGGGAACAACAAAAATGGAAACTGTGATTATAAAGGCACCAGGGGAGAATGCACCGTCAAAGGGAAAGATAGTAATTCCTAAAGGAAATGAAGATGGTTCAGATTTAGTAGTTGATTTTAATGAAAGTAATACAAAAAAGATATCACAAAAGACAGCAAATGGAGAAGCTCTTGAGGCGATAACTATTGACCTTGGAAAACAGGTTGCTGTAAGTGAAGTAACTATAAAAGTTACAGGAGGAAGAGGAAATAAAAACTTAGCAGAAATAGCAAGTGTAGAATTTATAAATAATGTTTATAAAGAACTTCCACAACCTAAAATGAATATTCCAGTTATAAATAATTACACAAGTGCAACAGCTGTAGGAAGTGAGTTTATGCAATTTAAGTGGGAACATCAACCTAATGTAACAGCCTATGAACTTAAAGTTGAAAAGCTTAATGATAAAGGAGAAGTTGTTTCAACTAGAAAGTATAAGACATTAGAAAACTTTTTAAGAATAGAAGGCGGAGTATCAGGCTATGAAATTTATAGAGTTAGTATTCAATCTTTAAGTGGTGATGAGTGGGAAAGTGGATATAAGGATAATCAAGAAGGGTATGATGCTTCAAAAGTAGGAAGTACAAACCTTGAAAATAACAGTAATGATAAAGATGGAAAGGCAGATAATGTAGATAAAAATTATAAACCACAAGAATGGAATTCTGAAACAGGTAATTTAGAAAGTGGTGCTGATCAAAATGGAATGTATGGTTCAGATTCAATAATAGAACTTCAACTTGTACCAGAAACAGCTCCAGAAGGACCGGAAGGTATAACAGCAGAAGGGCTTTATAAAGGATTAAAAGTAAACTGGAAAGCACACAAAAAGGCTAAGGATTACGACCTTTATTATAGAAAAGTTGGAGAAGGGGCATGGACAAAAGCTAATGATCCTAATGAACTTAAGTATGTTGATAGTAATGTTGAAAATGATATACCAGATGGAGTTATAAATTTAAAACCAGATGAGAAGAATGACGAAGATGAACTTATCAGAAATACCTCATATATAATAAAGGGGCTTGATGATAATCAAACTTATGAATTGAAGATGACAGCAACAAATCATCATGGTACAGGTGGACTTTCACAAACTTATTTAGGAAGAACTGAGAATCTTATAGGACCAGAGATGCCTAAATATAAGCTTATAAATACACCAAAAGTAACTTTTGAAAAAGGTGAATCACCTGTTAATGGAATAGTTGATATAGAATATCCTAACTATAGTACAGCAGACCATCCAAATGGAATTGAAGATAAATTTGTCATTGTAGATGGTGATTATTCAACATATTGGACATCATTTACATGGAATACGTCATATACAAGTTCGCCAAAGATTACCTTTGATAAAGAGTATGAAATGGATACTTTCATGATAGCGACAAGACTTGATGCAGGATATGGTGGAAATGCTTATGATTATGTTCCTGTTAGATACTTTGATAGTGAGAAAAATGAATATATAAATGTAAATGGGCAATATAGTATTCAAAATAGTAACGGAAAAAGATACTATAAGGTAACTTTGGATGAACCTATTAAAACTAAAGAGTTAAATGTAGCATTAAGAATACATCCAATGTATGAACCTTTATCAAGTATTAGTGAAATTAAATTTTATAACTATGATAGCTTAGAAAAAGATGTCGAAGCATTATTTAAAGATGAATTAATGTTAGAACTTGCAGATGGAGTAACACAAGAGAAGGTAGACTCTCTAAGAGTAAGAGCTAATACAATAGATAGTGTTTCAATGGAATATCATCCAAATAGAAAATTAATCTTAGAAAATATAGAAAGAGCACAGGATATTTTAGATGATATAAATTTAGATCAAAATATTAAAGTACTTAATCCAATGATAATTAATTCAGGCAATACCATAGGACAAAGTAATAACTGGCAGTCCTTAGGAGTTTCAGCTAAGCCTGGAGATAAAGTTAATGTTTATATAGGTTCAACAAATCCTAATACTAAATTTGAACTTGCAATAACGCAACATTATGCGGAGAGTGGAACAGCTGTAAAGACTTATGATATGGAGTTGGTTCCAGGGAAGAATGAAATAACAATTCCAGAATCAGCTTTTCAAATGGATTATGAAAAAGGTGGAAATTTATTCATAAGATTTAAATCAAATTATAGGGAAAATGATGTAGTTAAGGTTAGAACAAGTGGAACAACTAAAATACCACATCTTAATTTAAATAAACTTATAAGTGATGAAAGTAAAGAGAAGGAAAGCAAGGCAATTATAAGAGAATATATAAAAGAGCTTAAAAGTCACGTTTCTAATCTTCCTAAAATGTATCCAAGCAAAGAGGATAAGGAAAATAATATTTATACCTATGATCCAATGACATCAATACTTAATAGTACAGAAATTGAGGGAGATAGAATAACTTTATCACTTGCAGCAGATCAAGTTTTAAATGGAATAACTTCAGGACTTTCTAGTGAAGATGAACAAGTTGAAAGAGTTTATAAAACTCTTCTTGCTTGGGAACAAATAATGAAAGTTTCTTATTCACAACAAGGATTAATAGAAGCACCAATAGATTTTGACGGAGATGGAGAAATAACAGATAAAGCTTTAGAAACACTTAATGGAAAGAGTGAAAGAGCATTTTATAATCAAAATAAGGCTCCACAAAATCGTATTAATATTAAGTATCAAAGAATGTTTACTGGGGCATTTATGTATGCTTCAGGGCATCATGTTGGAATAGGTTATGGTTCAGTACCTTCAATGATGACTGGAGTTCCTTTTAAAGTTAATAGTAATGGTGAACTTGTAGATAAAGAAGATGGCTCATTATTTGGGTGGGGTATTGGACACGAGATAGGACATGTTCATGATAGACCAGGATTGACAAAGGCAGAGGTAACAAATAATATACTTCCACTTATAACACAGACATTTAATGATGTTAATAAGTCAAGATTAGAGGAAGGTGACTACAAGAATGTTTATGATAAGGTAACATCTAGTTCTATAGGTGGACCAAGTGGAAGAACAGCACTTGCTATGTATTGGCAATTACATCTTGCATATGATAATAACTACACTTATGAAATGCTTAAATTAAATTCAGATGCAGATATAAATAATGATACCATTTACGCTAAAGTTTATAGAGCTGCTAGAGAAAATGGGGTAGCACAAAATGAAAGTGGCTATAATCAATTTGAACAAAGTTGGATTATGAGAGCATCAGATGCAGCAGGAAAAGATTTAAGACCATTTTTCTTAGCTTGGGGAATAGAAGCAAGTCCAAAGACAAATGAATATTTATCTTCAAAGAAATATCCTGTTGAAGAAAAGAAAATACAATATTTAAATGATTCTGCTAGAAGAAAAAGGCTTACTGCAATAAATTCTAATAATATGGGATCTATTCAAATGGCTAAAGATACAAAGGTTGTTGCTTCTTTTGGTACAAGTAAAGATAATTTAGAGGTTCAAAACAATTCTTATTTAAATCAAAAAAATGTTCCATTAAAGCTTTCAGTTAATAAAGATACTGATAAAATTTTAGGTTATGAAATTATAAGGCAAGAATCAACATCAAATGGAATTAAGGAAGCTGTAGTAGGCTTTGTTGAAAGAGATAAAGAAAGTGTTGATGGAATAACTAATTATTCAGATTTAATAGATGGAGTAAATAATAAAGTATTCACATATAAAATAAAAGCATATGATTATGATTTGAATGTAACTGATGAAGTTACAGTTGGTACAGTTAAAATTAGACATGATGGAAGTATATCTAAAAATATTTGGAACTTTGAGAGTAATACCATTGGAGCAAATGATGAAGTTACAGAAAATAGTGGACATGGTCAAAGTAATACATCAATAAAAAACTTAGCTGATAATGATGTTAATACTGTTTATAATGCGAAAAGAGGAACTGATAATAATGGAAATATCCAAAAAGGAGATTTATATGTAACTGTTGACCTTGGAAGTTCAAGACAAGTAACAGGGCTTAAATATAATCCAGGAATTAAACCTAAGAAAAGTCTTTTAAAGAAGCTATTTGGAAGTAAAAAAGAAGAATATGCACCAATTAATAATTATGAAGTCTTTATAAGTAATGATAATAAAACTTGGACAAAGGTTCATTCAGGAAAATTTGATAGTACCAAAGAAAATACTATTTATTTTAATAAATCAGGTAATTCATCTAATAGTGAACTTTGGGCAAATAATGTACAGTATGTAAAGCTAGTTGCAAAAGGTGTTGACACTATGTCTATTGCAGAATTAGATGTAATTGGACAACCTGGAGATAACATAGAAATTGGACTTTCTTCTGATAAGGTAAATTACAAAAATGGATTAGGTAAATTAAGTGCTGACTATGAATATGCAGAAGGTAAGGTAATTCCAAAGGGTTCAATAATAGTAAATGGTGAATATAAGGGAGATCCTGCTTTTAATATTCCTTTAGTATTAAATGAAAATGGTGATAATTTTGCTCTTGAAGCGCAAGTAATATTGCTTGCAGAAGTTCCAGAGGGAGCTGAGCTTGGAGAAGTTGCAAGTGGTTCTTGGATTTATTGGATAACACCAGAGCAACAAGAAAAGCTTATAAATGGAGAGGCAAATATGGTTGGAAAGAAAATAAAGGCTGAACTTTATAGATTTAATAGTTTAGATTCAAATAATAAACCTGTAGGTCAAAGATTAGTAAGTGATACTTTCTATTTAGACCTTCCTAAGAATTTAGATACTTTACCAGAAATAAGCTTGAATGGTGGACAAGCTAAAAATAAAAATAAGTCAGTAATAAATATAGATTCAAAGCTTATGAATAGTGTTGTAGAAGCAAGGAAGTAATTAGAAAAGTTCTAGTGTTGCAAAGAATATTTTAAGCTATGGTTTATTTAGAAAGGGGAATTATTAATGAAAAACACAACTAAAGGCGCAATTGCTGCAGGGCTTATTGTAACATCAGCATCTATAATATCTTATGCCAATACAGGGGCTTCTAAGAAAAAGAATGGTGATGAAAAAAATAGTACAAAATTAGTTTTAGATGTAGAAAAAGTAGATAGTGATACAGTAAAAGTTTCAATAGATAATATAACTGAAGTTCCAAAGGCACTTCAGTTTAGCGTAAAGCTAGAAGGAAATGTAGCTTTAAAAGAAGATGAAAGTAGCATAAGAGACTTAATTAATGAAATTGTTTCTAATAGAAAAAGTGCATATGCCACTACTAATACTGTTTTGACAGATTACTCTTATAATAGTACAACTAAGGAAATTGATGTTTTAATAACAGCTACAGATTCTTTGCCTAAGACAGGAAATAAGATTGATATATTTGAGATGGATATTAAGCCTACAAAAGCTAAAAAGGGAAGTGCAACAAAGTATAAGGTTATTCCTGCTGATGTGAAGGATTTTAAGTATGTAAGTAACACAAATAAAGAATATAGTAATTTAGGGGTTTCTTATGAGGATAAAGAAATAACCATGAATGAGAGACCAGAAATAGAAAGTACTAAATCATCTATAAAGGTTGTAGAAGGTGAAACATTAGCCTTAACAGAAGCAACTTTAGGTATTACTATGAGCGATAAGGATGGAGAAATTCCAACATTAGAAGTTAGACAGCCTTCAAAGGGAAATGCTGTAATAAAAGAGTTTAAGGAAGACTTACCTGGAATTTATGAACTTGAAGCAGTGGCGGTAGATAGCTATGGAGAAAAATCAGAAGTAGTTAAGATACAAGTGGCTGTGGAGTTAGACAATACAATAAAGACACCGCCAACAATTCTTATAAATGGAAAAGAATTAACTGATATTAAATTAAATGCTGGTGATATATTTGAGCCATTAAAGGATATAAAAGCAACTGATTTTAAGGGAAGAGATGTAAAAGTAGAGTTAACAGCAGATAAAACAATAAACTTAGATCCAGATGTAGATACAGTATATACATTAACTTATACAGCAACAGATATTTATGGAAATAAGGCAGTAAAAGTAGTGAAGTTAACAGTAATAGCTAATAAAGCACCAATTATAAATGGAGTTAAGAATCATGTTATAACTGTTGGTGATGCTTTTGATCCGATGAAGGGAATTACGGTAACTGATGAAGATAAAAATTTAAAGGTAGAAGTAGAAAGTAACTTAAATGTAAATATACCAGGTGTTTATAAAATTAAGTATAAAGTTACTGATACAAAAGGAAAAACTACAAGAGCAGAAGCTACAGTAACAGTAAATCCTAAATCAGGGGTAATAAATAATGCACCAGTAATAATAGCAAATGATAGAACTCTTAAAGTTGGAGATAAATTTAATCCTTTAGAAGGGGTAAAGGCTACGGATAAGGAAGATGGAGAGGTTAAGGTAGATCTTGTTGAGAGTACAGTTCCTGTAGATGAAAATGGAATTATAATAAAGGATGGTAAATTTACAGTCTCCTTAAAAGCTACAGATAAAGAAGGAGAAATTGCAACAAAAACAATAGTAATAACTGTGCAGAAAAAGGAAGTTGATATACCAGAAAATCCAGGAGAATCAATTAAACCAGAAAGTCCTACACCAGATAAGCCAGAAGATACAACTAAGCCTGAGAAACCTGAAAATAAGCCAGGAGATTCAAATGAAGCAGATAAGCCTGAAGGAGAAAAGCCGGGAGAATCAATTAAACCTGAAGGAGAAAAACCAGGAGATGCAACTAATCAAGAGAATCCTGAAGATGAGGAACAAACAAATCCAGGAAATCCTGATAATGAGAAGCCGGGAGATTCAAATAATTCAGACAAAGTAGAAGGCGGAAATCAAGGTAATCAAAGTAATAATGAAAGTACAGAAGCAGGAAAAAAAGAAGAAGGAACAAAACCTCAAAATATTGAAAATGGAAAACAAGAAAATGAGAAAGAAAAACTACCTAAAACTGGAGATAAGGGATTATTAGGTGTTATAAGTACAGGATTAGTTGCTCTAGGTGGATTATTTATAATAAATAAAAGAAAAAAATAATTAAATAAAACTTTAAAGTAAAAGGATAATTTTGAACCATATGTTTTAAGTATATATTAAGATTTGTTTTTAGTTGACTTAATCATATGGTTCTTTATTTTTTATAACAATATTTAATTTATGAATTATTTAGAATAAAAGGATATTTTTAAACATATTAAAGAATGATATAATATTTTAGTTATATTTGTGGTTATAAATAACATAATTTTAAATATTTTTTCAAATTATATTTAAATTAAATTTATGTTTATAAATTAATTTTATGTAATTATTAAATTTAAAAAGGAGTATTTTACAAATGAAGAAAAGTATAATAGCAATAATAGTTATATGTATGTGTATTATTGGTATTTTATCGTTTTTTTTAGGATATGAAAGTATCAATAATAAATCTCTAAATAATATAGGGAATACTAAAGAAAATATAGATACTAACAATAATATAAGTAATAGTAATAATACAAGTAATAATAATATAAGCAATGCAAACAAAGGAAGTAATGTTGATAATATAAATAATACAAATGGTATTAATGATATGAGGAATACTAATAAAAAAAGTAATGTTATAGAAGTTGTTAACATAAGTATTCCAAGAGGAGAGCAAGTTAGTATTAGTAAAAATCCCTACAGTAATTCTGATGTAATTACTAAACTTGCAGGAACGTATAAGATTGAAATATTAGAAAAAGGAAGAGAGTGGGATTACATAAAGGTTGATAGTGTGGAAGGATATATTCCATCAAATCTTGTAAAGGCATTTATTAATGATTATAAAAATAATGTAGAGACAAGTCATAATTCACAAACTATAGACAATTTAAGTAATAATAGTACAGGAAACTCTATTGTTGCTAATTATTTTGGAAATTGGAAAGTTGCAGATTCAATTGGGCATTCAATAGAAGGAATGACAGGTAATTATCCATCAATTATAGGGAAAAACTTGAAAATCTTAAGCAATATTTATGAATTTGATGGTGTTTGTATAAATAATCCTTACTATTATGTTAAAAAAATTGACACAAGAGAATTATTTGGAGAATATGGAGCAACAGGAGTATTAGGAAATAATAATGTACTTAATGTTCTGTTTGTATCGCAACAACCTTTAAGCAATTCAGAGGTGAATAATCTAATTCCTGAAGAGGGATTAACTCCAATTATTATACTTTATAATTCTAAAGTTTATATTTTCGGAGGTGGGAAAAATAATTCAGAAATCTATAGTACTTATTTAATGTAAGTAGTGAAAAGATTAAAAATTGATATAGTAACTTAATTTTATGTTATTAAGATTAACCATAAATATAGGTTTAATTTAAATGAAGTTTCAATTCCATTTAAGTACTTAATTAATTTCATCTATTTCCCATTATTTTATATTGAGGTATAGTATCATTTAAATCATTTTAAAGGTCATTTGAGTCAATTTATATAGATTTGATTAATTTATCAATTATAATTGAAACTAAGTTAACAATTAATTATAAACAATGAAAGGATATGACCTATGAAGAATAAACAGATTATCTCAATAATAGCTTTATCGGGAGTTTTAGCAATGAATTGACAGGTAGTGACTCCGATAATTAATAATAAGGTTTTGACAAATCACAGTAGAAAATTAGACAATACTAATCAAAAATATAGATGCTAATAATAATTTAGAATGAATGCAATAAATGAAGCCATAAAAATACAACCGTTAAATTTAAGAGGAGGACTTGATAAAATAGCTTTAATGAAAATAAATAATAATCTTACAGTACAGGATTATATTAATCTTAGTAATGAAATTATAAGCATATTTAAAGATTATCCAATGCCGATGTTTGATACATTATTACAAATTAAAAATGAGATATTACAAAAAGGAACTACAGAAGATTATAATAGTTATGTAAATGCTATAAAAAATGCTTTAAATTCTGTTACAAACTCTCAACAAAAACCTATTGCACAAAATATGTTGAAATTAATGAAACAAGAAGATCTTGTTAATAATGCGATTCCTAGTATTGGAAAAATAGTTCTTGATAGTTGGGGAAGAAATACAGATAATATAAGTTTTACGAATGGAATTATTTCAGCTAATGGATCTCATACTTGGGTTGGAAGTTCCAATAGTGATGGAATAAAGATTAATTTATATTCTCCGAATCTTGATTTAATAAAAAGTTTTTCTGCAGCAGGAGATGAGTTTGGAGTAGATCAACCAGGCTATGATCTTTCAGGTCAAATAAATGGGACAAAATATAATATATGAACTTATAGAATTTATAGTTTCTAAGAAAAATAAAAATTATATAAAATAAATTAGAAAAATGAAAGAGGAGGAATGGAAAAATGTGGGGTTTTTTTGGCGTGATTATAGGGGCAATAATAGGAACTATAGGAATTGAAGCTGTAAGTGTATTTATAAAAAATAAAATGAAAAATACTAATTAAAATGAAAGTTTTTTAAATAAAACTTTAATTAGTAGTAAAGGGGAGTAAGAAATGGAAAAGATTTTTCATTAAAATATAAATTATTCAACAGTTCTATACCATTATACATACAATATATGGTAGTATGTATTTGGAGAAGGCTATGAAGAACAAAAAAACAAGTGGTGAATGGTGTACATTAGGTATATTATTTGGGGTAACCTTTGGAATAATTTTTGATAAATTAGCAATAGGAATAATTTTAGGATTATTGGTAGGATTAGTTATTGAGAATTTATCTAATAGTTAGAGGCTGTAATATTTCTAGATAAATTTGATTAAATGCTCAGATGGAATCTAAACTCAATTTATAGAGTTTAGATTTATTTGACAAAGATAAAACAATAAATTATTATAATACATAGATATCTAACTATTAAATATTTAATAATTATATATCTATGTAGTTTAATCAAATGATAAATAAGAAAGGCGAAAAGAAATGAATGAAGAAAATTATTATTTAGAAAAGGCACCCATTCTTAAAGCAATAGCGAATCTATCAATTCCGTTAATGATAGGTATGTCTGTAAGTGTTATTTATAATATTATAGATGCATATTTTATTGGAAGATTAAATAATTTCAATATGATTTCAGCTATAGGATTGGTACTTCCTATATTTACTATATTAATGGCTTTAGGGAGTTTGCTTGGTGTAGGATGTGGAACTTATATCTCTAGATTATTAGGAGAATCAAATTATAAAATGATTAAAAATGTATCATCCTTTGCATTTTATATGAGTATTATTTTTGGAATTATTTGCATGATATTTGGATGTTTATTTTTAAATGACTTAGTAGGAGTTTTAGGAACTAATAGTGCGAATTTTCTTTATACTAAGCAATATGCATTAGTTTTAATTTTAGGAGCACCAATTGTTATACTTAATTTTTCTTTAGAACAATTAGTTAGATCAGAAGGAGCTGCTAAAGTTTCTATGATTGGTACTATATTAAGTTGTGTCATAAAC
This sequence comes from uncultured Sarcina sp., assembly GCA_963557775.1. Lineage (GTDB taxonomy): Bacteria > Bacillota > Clostridia > Clostridiales > Clostridiaceae > Sarcina. The sequence continues at coordinate 137,305 of CAUWDH010000001.1, read as the reverse complement.
ATAATATTAGATCCTATTTTTATATTATATTTTAAATTAGGTGTAAGAGGAGCTGCTCTTGGGACTGTTATAGCTAATGTAATAGCAATTATTTATTTTATATCTTACATGATAGGAAAGAAGAGTAATTTAACTATTAATATTAAATACTTTAAATTTGATAAAGAAATTTTTACTAATACTTTTAAAATAGGTATTCCAGTATTTATATTTAGTATATTTCTAATGGTATGTAATTTAATCATGAATAATGTTGCTAAGTTATATGGTAGTGATGTTCTTGCAGCTTTTGCAGTACAATTTAGAGTTACTCAATTACCAGAATTTATTTCCATGGGGTTTGCAGAAGGGATAGTACCTTTAATAGCATTTAATTATACAGCTAAAAATAAAGAAAGATTAACACAAGGAATAAAATATACGGTAGCTATAATTATACTTGTTTCAATTGTTATTTCAGGAAGTATGTTTATATTTAGTAGTGATATAATGAAAGCTTTCACAATAAATGAAAATGTTATTAGATTAGGTGCATATATAATAAGAGTTGCCTTAATTTCAACATTTATATCTGGAATAACAACACTAATAACAGGAATTTTTCAAGGAACAGGAAAAGGAACAGAATCTTTTATTATGTCTATGGCTCAAGGAGTTTTATTAATTCCATTTTTACTAGGAGGAAGTTACTTATACGGATTTAAAGGGTTAGTTTGGGCACTTCCATTAAGTGAAATAGGTGCGTTTATTATTTCACTAATATTAATAGTCATGTCTAGAAAAGGCGTTTTTGATAAGAGAAATGAATTAGCTAATGAGGCAAATTAATTATATACCAATTTAAAAATAAGAAATAACTAAAATTATTTTTCTAGTAATGGTGGTATAATAGGGGTATTACTTTAAAGTGTTTATCAAAAAAGTATATATAAGAGGTGGTAATATGGATCGTAATGAAGTTACATATCAATATTTTTTTAGAGCAATATCTCATCAATTAAAATTAATAGGCGATGAAAAGTTAAGTAAATATGAAGTAACTAATTATCAAGCAAGAATTTTAGAATATATAAGCACCCATGAAAATGAAGGCGTATCACAAGTTGATTTAGAGAAAGTGACAAATAGAAAAGGACCATCTATAACTAATATGGTTAAAGCTTTAGAAAAGAATGGCTTTATTATAAGAAAAGTAAGTCCTAATGATGAGAGAAAAAAATTAATTTATACATTGCCTAAGGCTAAGGCGTTAATAGATGAATTTAATAATTTATTTAGAGAGATAGAAGAAAGCATAACTTTAGGAATGAGTGATAAACAGAAGGATGAATTAGCTAAACTACTTAAAATAATATTAAAGAACTTAGAAGATTAAGAGGCTCTATATAGATTTGTGTAAAAGCATTTCTATATAGAGTTTTATATTTGAAAAGCTTGTTAGAATTGTTGAAAAGGTAAAGAGCATTTTGTTAAATTTTAGAGGGGATATAGAAATTTTTATTTAAAATATTTAATGTAGTTTTATCATAATTTTATTATAATATTTATATAAAAATATTAAAAAGTTACTTAATAATATAAATAAGTTAAAAATGATATAATAAAGAAAATATAATCAATGATAATTATATTTTTTAAGGTTTTTGAAAAAGTGCATAAAGTAAAACAGTCATAAGATAGGAGTGTTATAGATGATAGATTTTAAGGTAGGGAGTAAATTACCTGATGATTTTTTAGGGGCAGTTCCAGAGGGAATGAGTGGAGTATTTTCAGATAGAATAATACTTATATTAAAGATGGAAGATTTAGAAAAGGAAGATATAGAAAGCTTCAATAAAAATAGAATTGAAATAGATTTATTAGAGATAAATACATACGAATATAAAATAGGAAAGTTATATGCTCTTTCTGTATTAGTTGATGGATTTATAGATAATAGTGAAGTTATGATTGATTTTAGAGTAGAAGATATAGAAGAAATAATGCCTACATCATTTAAGAATCAAAACGGTATAAAAACTATATTTGCTTTAGTTGATGAGGAAGATAATATACTAGGTTTAAGAGAATTTAAAATAGGTACAGAACTTAGTAATATAATTTCAGATAAAGCATATAAACAAAATCAATTCATATTTTCTAAGCAAGATGAAGACAAAAGCGATTATGTTCTTTTAGCATTTCAAAAGTTATTTGAAAATGAACCAGAAGAAAATTTAAGACTATTTTCTATAGGAAAAAGTGTGATTTATTAATAAATAGAGTAAAAACTATATTTGAGTTGAATTTATATTTGTATAGATAACTACGACTAAGTATTCAGATGGAGTCAAAGCTCTATTTAAATTAAGTTTACGTTTATAAAATAAAAAGAGTATATACAAAGGATATAATTTTCCTTTGTATATACTCTTTCTTTAATTAAAGTTTTATAGGATTTTTGTAAATTTTAGAATAGATTATAATTGCATTGATGAATAATAAAGTACTAGTTATAAAGAAAATATATTTTATTCCTATAAAATCACCAATTTGTCCACCTAAAACTGAGCCTAAGAACATTCCGATATATTGAAAAGTCATGTTAAATCCTAGTGTTCTAGCAGTTAAGTCTAGAGTGGTTGCTTTTTTAATCATTGAGTTTATTCCAGGTATTATTCCAGCTGTAGTAAAACCTAAGATAAATCTTAATATTGCTAATTCATATACATTAGTAACAAAGGCTTGCGGAATGTAAAGTATTGCTGAAGCTAAAACTGAAATAAGTATAATTTTTTTTGTACCTATTTTATCTGACCATTTTCCAAGAACAGGAGAAGCTATCATACTACCTAAACCTGTTATAGAGAATGTTATACCAGATATTAATGCAATATTATTAACGTGTCCAGCTATACTAATAATATATTCTGTCATCATTGGCTCAATTGAGAATAATGATAATCTAAGTAAAAAACCTGTTGTAAATAGGGCTATTATTATAGTAGGGTTAGGAATAAGTTTCCAAAACTCTTTAGTACTAAGATTTGTGGTTGTTATAACTTCAAATTTTTCTTTTACAAATAAAAGAGTACCTATAAATACTATAAATAATAGTGTACCTATGATAAAAAATACAGATCTTAGCCCAAAGGTAGTAGCTAAAAATCCACCAAGAGATGGTCCAATTAGAGAACCAGAAACAGTAGCAGTTGATAAAACTCCTAATGCCCAACCCACGTGTTTTTTATCAGATTGAGTTGCAACTAATGTTATACATGTTGATGTATATCCAGTAACAGCCCCTTGAATTATTCTAAGAGCAAGAAGTTCATATACATTTGTACAAAATCCTGATAAAAAGATTACTATTCCCATACCTAAACAAGCTCTTAAAAGAATTGGTTTTCTTCCATACTTATCTGAAACTTTAGCCCAAAGTGGAGAAAATATAGCTGATACCAAATAAGTAATTCCAAAACATATTCCAGAATATACTTCAACCGTTCCTTGGTTATGTACACCCAATTCTTTTATGTACATAGGTAAGAAGGGGGCTATTTGACTAATGCCAATAGCAGTTATAAATGCTCCAAACCAACATACATACAAATTTCTTTTCCAAATAGCCATTTAAATCATCTCCTTACATTTAAATTGAATTTATTTAAATTGACTAGATTTAGTTTGTAAATTAAGGAAAATTCTAAATCAAGTCATAACTCTAACATTTTAAATACAGATAGTATAATATCTTAATTTTTATAAATACGTCAAATAATAAGACTAAATATAAAATATATAAATAGATTAAGAAAAATAAAATTAATAATAATTAAAGTAAATTTTTAATAATATACACTTTTAAAATATGAAAAATAAAATATTTCATAATTATTTAGTGTCAAAACTTTATAGTAATGACACTGATACTGGATAAGTGAAGTTAAATGAGTTTTTTTTAAGTAAAGAAAAGGTACAAATATCTAAATTTATAGATTATGATAGAAAAAAAGATTCTGAAGAAGAGGAATAGTAGGTATGAATTTGATTTTTGAAAATTATAAATCTAATAAAAATTAAGATATTCAAAAAATGTGAATAACATTTCTTGAATAGCTATTTTATATTAATTCTTATTTTACATCCTGAGTTTTAAATAATAAGTTGCCTATTAAAATAACTATAATAGGTATTGCAATTATAATTCCTACAGTGGATATAGTTTTTATATCTTTAGTTCCGTTAGCTATATTCAATGTGGTATTTAACCAAAATACCTGTGATAAAGTAAGGAAAAGAACCATTATAAAAGCAGAAGTTACTGTTGCCATAGTTCCATCTCTTATAATAAGAGGTATAATGAAAACTATACTAGCAATACAGAGGGAGAATAATATATTGATTAATATGTATGTTATGGTAAAAATGAGTTCAGATTTATTAAAAGGGACACCCCAACCATAAAATATTGTATAAAGACCACCATTAATAATAATGTTTGAAACTATTATAATAATACATCCTATTAGATATGATAAAAATTTACTACTTAAAACAGAAACTCTATTATGTCCTGACACTATTAAATGGAATATAGTTCTCTTAGAAAACTCGTTACCAATAAACATTCCAGCAAAAATAGCACAAGCAATTAGTGAAAATATTTGTGTAGATTCATCTAAAAGATTTTCACGTCCTGTAGGATTGCCATGGAAATATATAGTTATAGCGCCTAATATACAAATTAAGAGCAATGTTAATTTTAATTCTTTACTATATTTAAGTCTATATAATTCAGATTTTAAAAGGTTATACATTTACTATACCTCCAATACTTTTAAAAAAGTAAGACTCTAAGCTATCACCTTTTATGGTTATTTCTTTTGCATATATATTGTTAATAGCTAAACATTTATTTATTTTATCACCATTTTCTATATGCTCATATATTTTTAAAGTATTATCTTGAGAAACAATAAAATTTTTAATATTTAATGAATTTTCTAATATATTTACAGCTTTATTTATATCATCAACTTTTATAAATAGATGTTTTTTACATTTTTCATCTAATTCTAAAGCTGTTAATTGTTCAACAAGCTTACCATTACTTATTATTCCATAACAAGTAGCAAGTTTATGAAGTTCACTAAGAATATGGCTCGAAATAATTATGGTAATCCCTTTTTCTTTATTTAATTTAATTAAAAGTTCTCGAAGTTCTTTAATTCCAGTTGCGTCAAGTCCATTTAAAGGTTCATCTAAAATTAATAGTTCAGGATTTCCAAGTAAAGCAATTGCTAATCCTAATCGTTGTTTCATACCTAATGAAAAATTTTTAGTTTTTTTATTTTTAGCACCATCTAAATTTACAAGACATAAAAGCTCATCAATACAATTCTTATCTGTGATTCCTTGTTGAATTCTCTGAATTTCGAGATTTTGTTTAGCTGTCATTTCAAGATATAAAGCTGGAGCTTCTATAATAGAACCAATTTTTTTTTTATCCAATGATGTATTGACATTAACCTCTTTATTAAATAATGTTATTTTTCCATCAGTTTTTAAGATTAATCCTGTTAGCATTTTAATTAATGTAGTTTTTCTAGCACCATTTTCACCAATAAGTCCATAGATTTCTCCACGTCTAATTTCAATATTAATATTATTCAATATTGAAGTTTTGTTATATTTTTTGTTCAAATTAGTAGTTTGACAAATAATCTCACTCACTTTATAATCACTAATTTTTATATATTCTACTATATTTATATTATTTTAGTAAATAAATTATATTTTTAGGAATGAGTTATTAGAAAGAGTAGTGACAGAAAAGCTTTAATTTAAATTATTTAAGGGGTAGTCAATATTTATGATCTACAGAGAATACAATAAAAATTAATATTTTCTTATAAAAGGTTATTAAAATAGGCATATAATAATAAGTAAATTTTCTTTGAAAAAGAAAATTAAAGGGATGATAAAAAATTTAACAGAAAAAGTTACTAAATACTAGTAGAGTTTCGTTTATATTATTGAACGATATTCTACTAGTATTTTTTGAAAGGGAGTGATTTTATTAATAATAAATTGGTAAAATATTTGAAAAAATTAAATAATGTTGGTTCTATTATTGCAATTACAAGTTTAATTATTGTTATTCTTACAATAAATCATATTAATGTAGACAGTGACAGAGTTATGACAACTGTTAAGGCTGTATGTTCAATTTTAGTTATTTTAGGGATTTTAAATGATCCAGGAACAACAGGCTTGGATTTACCAGGAAAGCATTAAAGAGGAGGAAAATTTATGATTAAAAAAGTTGCAGTTAGAGGAGGACATAATTTTGAAGCGGTAGGGGCTTCTGCTTTAATTGATGAAACTACTGAAGATAGAAAGGTTAAAGATGCACTTATATATTATCTTAAACAGGCAGGATATGAAGTTATTGATGTAACACCAGGCAATTGTGATGTTATAACTGATTTAGAATATGGTGTAAATAAAGCAGAGAATTTTGGTGCTGATTTATTTGTGTCAGTTCACTTTGATAAAGCTTATGATCACTATGAGGGAGCATTAGGACACGCGTGTTGGATTTATGATAAAGGAGGTGAAGCAGAGGAAATTTCTAATAGAATAGTTAACACTGTTATTAATGGAACAGGTTTTAAAAATAGAGGTGTAAGAGTTAATCCAAATTTATATGAATTACGAAAAACATCTATGCCAGCTATCATTGTTGAAACTTGTTTTTGTGAAGCAACAGATGATGTAGCTATTTATAAAGAAAAAGGAGCAGAGCTTATAGGAACTTTAATAGCACAAGGAATTGATAATAAGATTATTAATTCAAATATTCCAAAAGAAAGTTCAGAAAGTAATAAAGAAATTAGCGGTAAATATGCTGTTATTACGGCTAGCCTTTTAAATGTTAGATCAGGTCCTGGGCTTGGTTATTCGATTATAGGTCAAGTTAAAAAAGGAGATAAGATAAAACTTGATTGTAAAATTGGGGATTGGTGGTCAATTTATTATGGTGAACATGGTGGTTTTATATATAGTTCTTATTTAACAGAAATTTAATAAAAAGAATAATAATTAGCAAATAATTCATATTAAAAAAGTTACTAAAAACTTCTAAATTTTCGTTTACCTAAATGTGAAGAAAATTTAGGAGGGAATACAAATGAAAAAAACATTAAATAACTTAATAGAAGAATATTATGAGACAAATGAAAGTGATCAAAGTTTTATAAAAATAGTTGATTATTATTCACCCAGTATAAATTATTTAGTTTCTAATTATCGAGATAAAGAAGATATGAAACAAGAAGCTATTTTAAAAATTTTTAATTTACTTAAAACCCATAAATTAGATAATTTATTAAATGAACCAGAATATAAAATAAAAGCTTATTTAAAAATAAGTATTACAAATAGATTAAAAGATGTTGTAAGAAAAAATTATAAACATTTTAGTCATGAAATATCAGTAGATTTAAACGAAGTAGAATATGGCTCTATAGATTTGGATATGATGTTAAATGTAAATTTTATTTTAGAAGAGTTGATAAAAAAACTTTCTAAAAAACAAAAAGAAGTTATGAGATTAATTTACTTGTTAGATCTTAAAGAAAGTCAAGTAGCTGAGATGCTTGGAGTAGGACGAGCAAATATTAACTCATTAAAAAATAAAGCTAAGAAAGCAATAAATGCAAACTTAGCCTTAAATATTGTTGGTGACTGCGAAACACCATTATAGGGGCTATTATCCCCTATAAGATTATACAGCTAATGAACTTTATATTTAAGTGGAAATTTGAACCATTATAGAATTTATATTTAATTGAGTTCTTATTAAATATTAAATTAAAAAATATAAAGTTAAAAAAGATGAGAAATTTTATTTTTTCTCATCTTTTTTTATTTTTAAAGTAGCAAATTGTTATGTATTCTTCGTTTAAGTATATAGAAAGCAAAGTTTTTAATAAAAAAATTTTTTATATATAGCAGAGATTTAAAAAAATATTCATTATATTTTTTATGTATTTAGAAGATAAGGAAAAAGAAATACTGTATGAGATAAATTAAAGAAATTTATAGTAATGATATCTATTTTATAAAAAATAAAAAAATTTTTTAAAGAAAACTTGCTAATTACAATATAATTTTCGTTTAAGTAAGTGTAAGCATTTAAATAAAAATTAATTTAAGAGGAGAGATGTAGAAATGACTTATGAAGAAATTATGAGTATTGCGCCTGGGAGCATAGTCCCTGGTGGATGTAGCGTTAATCCTAATGCTACTTATATGGGACCTGGAGAATCAATTTTAGATTCTGATGGTAGTGCATTAGCAGGAGGTCATTCTGTTAGTACAAATGATATGATAGTTGTATTAGATGTAGGATATACAAAACAGTTAGCACTAATACAATATCCTATTGGAAACGGAGAATATAGACAAGGATATATAATTAATAATTCTAACAATATTCAATATCCTAATATAGGAACTAATAACTGGGTAAATGGATCTACAACAGAAACAGTATACTTAAGTTATGAAGGAAATCAAGTTTTAGGAAGCCTTGACCCACATGAAAGTGCAATTTTCCTTTATAAAGTTAATGATAGATATAATATTGTTTATAGTACAGATAAAGGGCTTTATACAAAAGCTGGTTTTGTAAATTATTCAGGAGGAATAACAGTACAAGCATTAGAAGGACAAGTTTTAAGTGGCGGAAGTGGTTCTTCAATGGATAATTTACCAGCAGGAAGTGTAGTTCCAGGAGGACGTACCTATCCAGTAAATGCAACTACACAAGTAGATTTAGATTTAAGAGATGCACAAGGTAATTCAATTCCAGGAAGAGAGGTAAGTGCAGGGGATGAACTTACAGTTCTAGATGTAGGATATACAAGACAACTTGCATTAGTTCAATATCCATCTGGTGGGGAAATTAGACAAGGATATATAACTAATAATGATAAATATATAAAGTATACAAATCCTAACAATTGGTATAATGGAAGCACACCAGAACCAGTATTAGATGCTAGTGGAGCACAAATTGGAACAATAAATCCATATGAATCAGCAACAAAATTATACGAAGCTAATGGATTAATAGAGGTTGTTTACAATACTGATAAAGGAATAAATACAAAATCAGGATTTGTTAAATATGCAGGAACTACTCCAAATATGGTTCATGTAGATATTCCTTATCCTAATGTTACAAGTGCAGAACTTATTAATTATGGTACAAGTGGAAAAGGAAGAGCTTTAAGAGCTTATAAAATTGGAAATGGTAGAAACTCATTTATTTATAATTGTGCAATTCATGGTTGGGAAGATAACTGGCCAGCTGATGGTGTAGAGCTTACTAAGATAGGAAATCAAATTATAGAGCATTTCCAAAATAATTCAACAGGTGATTTCACTTTATATGTAATTCCAGCAGCAAATCCAGATGGGGTATCTGAAGGATGGACTAATAATGGACCAGGTAGATGTACAATAGTTGGAGGAATTGACTGTAATAGAGATTTTCCAGTTGAGTTTACACCAGGGGGAAGAGCTAGAAACTATACAGGATCAGAGCCATTAAATGTTCCAGAATCAAAATATTTAGCAGATTTTATTCAAGGTGTAAAAAGTAAAACAGCTGGTAAAACTTATTTAATTGATATGCATGGTTGGGAACAGTCAGCTATTGGAAGTTCAATAATAGGAGAACATTTTGTAGGAAAACTTGGTTTAGAACCTAAATATAGATATGCTAATGCTGGATATTTAATAGATTGGGCAAATTCAATAGGAATAATTTCAGCATTAATAGAGCTTCCAACATCAACTCATAGTCATGCAGATGTAGTAAACGGAAATTATGCAGGAAAGATAATAGAAGGTTTAACAGAAATAATGGGCACTTCATCATCTTCAACTGGAAATGGAACTTCATCATCTTCAACAGGTGGAATTTATAATGGTAAAATAAATTCAGGAGTTAGTTCTGTAAATGTAAGACAAGAACCAAATACAAGTTCAACTATATTAGGGCAATTACATGGTAATGATGGAATTGAAATATTAGGAAAGATAAAACCTAGCGGAGACACTTATTATTGGTACAGAATTAACTATAATGGAACAGAAGGATATGTAAGATCAGACTTTGCAACGGCTACAGTAGAAATACCAGTAGATAATAACTCATCAGCAGAAGAACCATTTAATAAGAGTGGTAAAGTTATTAATGTCACAACAGTTCTAAATGTAAGAAAAGGACCAGGAGTATCATATGATATTATAGGCAGTTTAAGAGAAAATGATAATGTTACAATAGTGGCAATAGACATGGAGGATGATGGATACTGGTATAAAATTAAATTAAATTCAGGGTTCGGATATATTAAATCCTATTTTGTTTTAATAGAAGAAGATGGACAAGATGATATTTATAGTAAAAACGTTAATGATAAATATATAAATATTGCTAAAGTGTTTGGATTTAATTTAAGTAAGACAATGTCTTATAATTATGTAAGTATAAATAATCCTAAGAAAAATATTTCTTTTCAAGGAACAGTAGAAGTTCTTAATGAACAATTATTAAGTTTTAATTCTATAAGAATATATAATGGTAGAATAATAAATGCACCAAAAGGTTTTAAAACATTAAAAATTCCATATGGAAGCGTAAATATTTCCAGAATAGCTGAAATGTTAGGAAATGGATTGATAAATTTTAAGATTGAGAATAATAGACTAACTATTATTATGACAGCTATAGAAAATGGAATAAAACTTTCTTCAAGTTTAAAAATAAGTTTACAAAATATAGGTATTATTAATGGATGGACACCATTACTATCAGGTATAAATTCTAAAAAATCAAGTATTACATCAATTGGAGAAGATATTTTATTAGGACTTGCTGTAGTAGGACTTGCTGCTGGACTTATAGCATTTGCTCCAGGTGCTATAGCAGTTGCATCAGAAATAGGTGCAGAAGAAGTAGTAGCTGGAACAGCCTTAAAATCAATAGAAAACTTTGTAGAAGATAATAGTATAGAATTAACAGCAGAGGAGATTATAGAAAAAGCTCAAGTAATGGCTTCCGAAATGCAGGAAGATTTACAAAAGGTACGTGATGAAATAAAAGATACAATATATCCAAATATAAAAATGAAAAATGTTCCTATTAAGAAGCTTTGTGAAGCAAGGGATCTAACAGTACCTGATAATATATTTAGAAGAGCATTTGGAGGTAGTGGAACACATATTCCAAATGTTACAATAGGAAATGAGATTGCAAGTGAATTATATGAACAGTTAAGTGATAAAGAAATTATTGCTGAACTAGTTAAGCAAAGTGAGTATAGTTTAACAAATGAGTGGTTTAAAGAGTTTTATGCTAAAAATAGGGAGTTTTTTGAAGAAGAAGGTGTTAATGAAGATGAGATTTGTAATGAGTTAGGTAAACTTAGAGATATGATTCAAGCAACTAAAAATAAAGCATTAGAAGGTGATAATCCAATAAATAATCATGGAGAACCTAGTTTAGAAAATGATTGGAATGTTGAGAACTGTGCAGAAATATGGGCTGTAAGAAACGCAATAATATTTGGAGCAAAAATTGAAAATCTAGTTTTAAAAACTGTTACGTTTGATAAATTAAAATATGCACCACCTTGTGCAAATTGTCAGATAACATTTAAGTCCTTTATTGATAGTGGAAGGTTATTAGAATAATAAATATTTAAAGAGTTAGAGGAGGAGTTAGTAATGAATAATAAATCAAAAGAGATATTAAGAAAAGCTGGATGGTATGAAGGGCGAGCTATAAATATAGATTATTTAATAAGTGAGTGTAAAGAAGAAAATATTGAAATATTTCCTAGTGTGGAAAAGTTTTTAAAAGAATTTGGAAATATAGTTATTAAAAATAAAGAGGGATATCCATATCATGAATTTGATGAACCAATTTTTTATTCAGAAGTTCTTAGCAAAACTGTAGGTGAACCAGTTATGTATGTAGGAATTACACAAGGACATATGCTTGATTTGTATATATCAAAATCAGGAAAAGTGTATGATGATCAAGGACTCTTAGGGAATAATATTTATGAAGCATGGGATTATATTTTACGTACTATACCTAGTATTGAACTAAAGAAAAGACGTAAATTGTGGGATGAACTTGGATTGAAAGAAGTTTATAGAGAAAATTTTGAAGAATATTATCATGGAAAATTATTAAAAAATAAGATTTTAAAATTACAAGAAGAAGGGCTTTCTAATAAGGATATTGCAAAGAAGTTTGATTTACGTGAAGAATTTATAATTAAATTATCAAATAAAGAATTTAATTAAATAAAAAAACTACAGAAGCCTATTTAACTATGGTTTTAGTTAAAGAGTTTTAAGTAGTTGATAGGATAAAATACAAAAAAAGGAGTAGAATATTGAAATAGTATCAAGAGTTTACTCCTTTTTTAGATTGTATAGATAAAAATTAATTTAGATTTAATATGTAAGTAGAGGTATGTTATAGTTTGTATTTATATATATAAGTTATATATTTTTAGAAAACTTTATAGAAGATAATAGTATAGAATTAATAGTAGAGGATATTGTAGAAAATTGTGCAAAGATTTGGGCAACAAGAAATGCTATAATAAATGGAGCAAAGATAGAAAATATAATTCTAAAAACAGTTAATTTTAAGGGATTAAAATACGCACCACCTTGTGCAAATTGTCAGATTACATTTGAATCATTTATCAAAAGTGGGAGATTATTAAAATAGATAAATTAACAAAGAGGATAATAAGATGAATGAAAAATCAAAAGAAATTTTAAAAGAAGCTGGATGGTATGAAGGAAGAAATATAGATATAGATGACATTGTAAAGTTTTGTGAAGAAGGAGGATATGAGGTATTTCCTAAAGCAAAAGAGTTTTTCAAGGAATTTGGAAATATTATTATCAAGAAAGATGGATATAGTTATCATGTATTTGATTTGAAAAAAGTATTTGCAAGAGGACAATACAATGGATGTCTTTCAGAAGTTATAAGTGAGGTAATAGGAGAAAAGGTACTTCTTATTGGCAATATATATGGATCTATGTTTGATTTATATATCTCTGAATCAGGGAAAATTTATGATGATCATGCATATTTAGGTGAAAATATATATGAAGCTTGGGATTGTATTTTAGAGACATTATCTTATGAGGAACGCAGAAAAAGAAGTATGATATGGGAACGAATGGGGTTAAAAGATGCCTTTTGGGAAGCTTATAATGAGATAAATTTTGGTGATGAATTAAGAGAAAGAATAATAAAATTACAAGAAGAAGGGCTTTCTAATAAAGATATAGCGAAAGCAATTAACATGAGAGAAGAATTTGTAGTTAAATTAGCATCTAAAAAATAAGTGATGAGAAACCAAAAGGGGATAATTTTTTATTAATTTCATATGACTTTTTTCCTTTTCTTTTATTTATAATTAACAGTATTAGTACTAGTATTACATGGATGAAGTTAAATGGGTTATAATTAAGTGAAGAAAATATGATTTTTAAAAGTAGGAGAATGTGTTTTATGAATAATGATATGATAGATGAAATTTTAAAAAATCATACTTTAATTAGAGAAAAAAGTACAGGAATAACTAGACCCATAGTTTATGATATAGGGGATGGAATAGATATTTATGTTAAACAAAACTATAATAATATAGTACTTTGGGCTTTTGATAATAAAGAAGATAAATTTATAGATATTAAAAATTCAGTATTTAGTAAATTAATAACCAAACTGGAAGTTATAGGTAAAAAAGTTATAGTTGAGGCTTTTGTTTATTATATAGAGTTAGACTTAAATAAAATGAAAATAAGTACGCAGAATGAATTGAGTTTAAATAATAATAAAAATAGGGGGAAGATAATAGGATATTGTAGAAAGGGTGTTCTTGGATATTTAGAAGAGAATATGATAGATTTTCAAGAAAAAACTATTTTAAAGGAATATAAAAATGCTATAATCTATAAGGAAAATTTTACAGGAAGAGTATTAGATAGACCCGTAATAAATGAAGTTTTAAAAGAGCTTGAGGCTGGAGATATTCTAGTTGTAACAAAGCTAGATAGATTAGTTCTTAATGTTAAAGATGGTATAACTATTTTAGATCAGTTATTTAATAAAAATATAGTAGTACATGTGCTTAATGTAGGTATATTAGAAAATAGTAGAATGGGAAGGTTTTTCATACAAACAATGCTAGCAACAGTTGAAATGGAAAGTACTATGTTAAGAGAAAAAATAAAAGCTGGAAAAAATGTAGCTAAGCAAAAGCCAGACTTTAAAGAAGGAAGACCGAAGTTATTTACAGAAGAAGAAATAGAAAGAGCATTAAGTATGTTATTGGTCAATGGTGGCAAGTTTAGTTATGATAAAGTAGCTGAAATAACTAAAATAAGTAAAAGTACACTTATAAGAGAAAATAAAAAAAGAAAATAATGATTTAATATAAAAATGTTTAAAGGAATAAAAAAAGAGATTGCAACTAAGTTAGTTACAATCTCTTTTTTACTACACTAAATATAATAATTTAATAACTTTATTTTATGGCTAGTTGCTTTAAGATTTGTATTTTAAAAGTAAAGTAAAATTATTATTTTATCAAAACTAAGCCCTTACTTCTAGCACAAGTACATTCCTTTGCTTCCGTTGTATGAAGGCATTGATATTTAACTTTTTTTGGTGCTTGAATTTCTACAGACTTTTTTTCTTCTTTTTTTTCCTTTGAATTCATTTTACATGCTCCTTTATTTTATAAATAAGTTAGATAAAATTCTTGTATTTAATTATTAATTGTATAAAATCACATCTAAAATCAGATGTCATTGTAGGATATTATATAGTAAGTAATAATTATTATCAATATTGTTAAAAATTTATCAAGTGTATAATTTTAATAATTTTAAGTTTTTACTTGTAGAAATTTATAATATTATAGGTATTATAGGTTATTTATGAATGAAAAACATATATAATCAATAAAAGTATATTTTTAAATCAAAAGCCATCAACCTACTATGATAATGAAATCAATATCATGTTAAGATAAAATGGACAAGCTTTTACAAAGAATATTAATTGAGCTTGGAAATGGATTACTTGGTGATTTAAATTATAGGAGGTATTTTTTATGAAATATAAAGTTATCACTATGGCACTTATAGTAAGTGCAACATGTCTAGGAGGAGCACAATTAGGAAGTGTTCATACTACAAAGGTTAATAATAGTGGGACAAGCAATAAAGTAGTAACAACTACTAAACCTGTAAGTAACAATGAAAATAAGAGTGTTAATAATGCTAATGACACTAATAAGAATATTGTTAATGATGCTAATAAAAATAATGACAGTAGTAAAGGGGAAAATGTAAATAAGACTACTGCAAATAAAACTACAAATAGCGTAAATAACTCTACTAATGCAAATGACGCTACTCAATTTATGGCTCAAGTTGAACAAGCTATTTACAAACAAGTAAATGAACAAAGAGTTAAAGCTGGATTATCTCCATTAAGTTATAGTGATACTATGCAAAAGTATGCTAGAATGAAGTCTGAAGATATGGCAAAAAATAATTATTTTGATCATAAAGATAAATCAGGAAAACTTATGTCAGATAAAATGAAAGCTGCTGGAGTACAATATTCTGCTTGGGGAGAAAATATAGCGTACATATCTGGAATTTCAGATCCAACTGAATTAGCTAATATGTTTATGAAAAATTGGATGAACTCTCCAGGACATAGAGCAAATATCTTATCACCTAACTTCAAGTCTATTGGAGTAGGAGTATATAAATCAGGTAATAAGGTTTATGCTACTCAAGAATTTTATAAATAAAGAAATAGATTAGCAAAAAATATAGCTATACCAAAAATTAGAGAAATCTAAGCTTTGGTATAGCTAATTTTGTTATAATAGAATTTATAAATATAGATTTAATTTAGATAGATTCCTTGACTCTATCTAAATGCTTGTAGTCCTTATCTAGAAACATAAGATTTATTTAGAAGATAGGAGTATTAGAAGCATTATAGTTTCTAACTATCAGATAAAGTAAAAAAAGAATACAATTTTTATAAAGATATAAGGTGGTGAATATTATGAAAGAAGAAAAAAGAATATGTCCAGTATGTGGAGAGGTACTTGAAGAATATGAATATGCCTATGATCATAAGGAAGATGGGAAAAAATATTACAAGTGTAAGGAATGTGGTCATAAAGAAAATATAGTGGAATAATGTATTGCAAAATATATTTAATATATTGTAAAATTAAGTAAAATAATATATCTACAAACTATTATATAAGCTTTGAGTTTTCTAATGGTGAAAGAGGAGAATTTAAGGTTAAATCCAATGAGTATGCATTACTTAGAGAAGGTGATTTTGGAATCTTGACAATCTAAGGAACTAGATATGTAAGTTTTGAAAGAAAATAATATTTATAGATTAAGAAAGAAAACTATCTTATTAAAAAGAAGTATAGTAAAATTAAAACATTAGGCATAATAAAAGTAAAATATAATAAATAAACTAAGGAGAAGGAAATGACTATAAGTGAAATCAAAAGAGAAGCTAAGTTAATAACAAAAGAAAATGCTAGAAATCCCATAGCAGCATTTTTCTATATATACTTAATACCAGTGCTTTGTACTGGAGCGGTGGTTGGATCATTAACAGCACTAATTTCTTGGCAGAAGACTATAATTAATTTTAGTTTTATAATCCCAATTATAATGGGGTATTTTGCATTATGGTATGCAAAATATGCTATTAATACTATAGGAGGAAATAGTGCAATACAAGAATCAGCTCCAAGTCAAAATAACTTTTGGGAGTATTTTCCTTATATTGGATTAATGTCTATATTAATGTTATTAAACGCAGTTTTAAGTGTAAATATAGCTAATATTATCAACATAATAATATTAATATTAGAAATAATATTTGTACCAATTCCTTTTGTGGTTGTAATCTTAAATAAGGAAAATTCAGCTAGAATAGGCCTAGCGTTAGGGAGTAAATATTTCTTAAGAACTTTAGCATTACAAATAAGATTTATACCATTGTACTTTCTAATAGCAATTACTTTTGGTATAGTTGGAATTTTTAAATATACTTATATACAAACAACATTTGCTATATATACGTTAGATTTAATGAAAAGAGAAGATGTATAAAATAAATTTGAAGGTTGATTTAATGCAACCTTCTTTTTATATATGATAAAATGAGAAAGAGATGTATTAAACGGGGGGATGAAAATGAAAATAAAGAAAATTATAGCAGGCTTAATAGTAATTTTAATAATTGCTTCTGGAGCTTATTTCTTGTTTCACAGGAATAAAACAGTAAGTAATAAAAAGGAAAAAATCACTATAAGTGCAGCATCATCTTTGTATGAACCATTAAACAAAATAATAGAGCTCTATGAAAGTAACAATCAAAATGTTAAGGTAGATGTGAATTATGCATCATCATCAACATTAGAAAGTCAAATTGAAAATGGAGCACCTGTAGATGTTTTTATATCTGCAACACCTAAATATACCAATGAATTAATTAATAAGAATATAATTTCTAAAAATAATGTTAGTAACTTTTTAGGAAATAAACTTATTTTAGCAAGTTCTGGGGAAAATAATGAAAATATTAAGAGTATTGAAAAATTAAAAAATACTACAGGTAAAATAGCTTTAGGTGATAAAGCAGTTCCAGTAGGACTTTATGGAAGTGAAGCTTTAAAGAATATGGGGATTTTAAATAGCATATCAGATAGAATAGTGTATTGTAAAGATGCTATGTCAATACTTAACTACTTGGAAAAAGGTGAAGTAAATTATGGTGTTATCTATGAAAATGAATTGGTTGGAGCAAAAAATGTTAAAAAGGTAGCAGATTTTCCAAGCAATTCTTACAGTAAAATAGTATATACTATAGCAAATTTAAATGATAAAGAAGATACTACGAAGTTAAAGGAATTTTTACAAGGAAATCAAGCAAAGGATATATTTAAATCCTATGGATTTGAGGTTAACTTAAAATGATTTTAGAAACTCTTGTAGTATCATTAAAGGTATCCATTCCAGCAACTATATTAGTAACTATTGTTGGAATAATATTAGGAAGAGTATTAAGTGGCAAAAGTAATTGGATAAGCAAATTAATAGAAACATTAATAATGTTACCGCTGTTTATGCCACCATCACTAATAGGCTATGTTATAATAGTAGCTTTAGGAAAGAAAAGTTTTATAGGCAATTTTTTATATAATAATTTAGGGTTTTCTTTAATCTTTACAGTGTATGGAGCTATATTAGCAACATTTATAGTAGCATTACCTATAATATATGGAACTGTAAAATCAGCCTTAGCTTCTGTTGATGAGGCTTATGAAGAAGCGGCAATGGATTTAGGAGCAACAAGATTACAAGCTTTTTATAAAGTTGCACTTCCGATGTGTTATAAACAAATAACAGGAGGAGTGATTTTAAGTTTTGCAAGAGCTTTTGGAGAATTTGGAGCTACTATGATGGTAGCAGGGAATATACCAGGAAAAACTCAAACCATACCATTAGCATTATATTATTCCTTTGAATATGGAGATAATACAAAGACATCAATACTTGCAATAGTAGTATTGATAATAAGTACAACGCTTATTTTTATATATAATAAAATTGTAAAAAACAAATAAAGATTTAATACATTTACAACAATAGATCTAGTAGTTTATGCTGCTAGGTCTATTTTTTTTAGAAATAATTAAACTTAGAATTTATAATAATTAATTTTTTTTTAAATTAAGTCTTAGTTTATATAATTCATATTATTTAATATAATAAAAAATATAGCAATTAAGAATTTAAATTTAAAGTAGAGAGGAGTGATTTAAGCATGACAACTAAAGGTGCTGTAAAGGAAAGAACTGATATTAAAATAAAGGAACCTAAGAGATATAAGGCAGTTATGTATAATGATGATTTTACCCCAATGGATTTTGTGGTTGATATATTAATGGGAATTTTTAAGAAGAGCGAGGAAGATGCTTTTAAAATTATGATGACTGTTCACAATAATGGAAGAGCAATTGTGGGAATTTACTCTTATGACATAGCAAAAACTAAGGTTGAAGAAGCAGTTGCTATAGCTAGAGAAGAAGGTTATCCTTTCAAAGTTAAAGTTGAGGAAGCATAGGAGGTTTTTTATGAAGATTTCAGAAATTGTTGCTCTTATTTTTATTAAAGCTGCAACTTATGCTAAAGAATGTGGACATGAATATGTTACTCCAGAACATTTACTTCATGAAATAAGTTTTAACGAAAACTTTGTTTTAGCTTTTAAGGAATGTTTAGGAGATATTGAATTATTAAGAGCAAATTTAGAACAATATTTAGAAGAAAATTTAGATGTGGTAGAAACTATAGAGCCACAAATGAGCTATCTAGCTAGTGAGATTTTGACTAATGCTGCAATTAAGTCAAATTCAGCTGGAAAAGAAGAAATAGAACTTATTCATGTAGTTGATGCCATAATGAATTTAGAAGATAGTTATGCATCTTATTATATATTGCTTCAAGGAATTGAGTCTGTTAATTTGCTAGCTGCAATGATGGAAGTAGAGCCTTTTAATAAGAGTGAGAGGGAAACTATAGAAGCAGAAAAAGATGGAGAAGTAATTAACTCTTCAAAAGAGAAAAAAGAACCTTGGGAAGAGTATGTAAGTTCTCTTAATGATATTGCAATGGAAAGTGCACCTTTAATAGGAAGAGAAAAAGAGCTTGAAAGAACTATGCAAATTCTTTGTAGAAAATATAAAAATAATCCTATTCACATTGGTGAAGCTGGTGTAGGTAAAACAGCTATTACTATAGGTTTAGCAAGGCTTATAAATGAAAATAAAGTTCCAGATAAATTAAAAGGAGCTCAAATATTCTCTTTAGAACTTGGAGATTTATTAGCAGGAACTCAATATAGAGGAGATTTTGAAAAGAGACTTAAAGCTATAATGGAAGGTGTTTCTAAGTTTGAAAAACCAATTATATATATTGATGAAATACACAATATAGTTGGAGCAGGTTCTATAAATGGAGGTTCTTTTGATGCGTCAAATATGTTAAAGCCTTACTTAGCTTCAGGAAAAATAAGATTTATAGGGGCTACAACCTATGATGAATATAATAAGAATTTTGCCAAGAATAAAAGTCTTATAAGAAGATTTCAAAATATAGACGTTAAAGAGCCATCTATAGAAGAGAGTATTGATATACTTAAAGGATTAAAAAATTATTATGAAGAGTTTCATGATGTTCAATATACAGAAGAGGCTATAAAACAATCTGTAATTTTAAGTGATAAATATATAAATGATAGATATTTACCGGATAAAGCAATAGATTTAATAGATGAAGCTGGAGCTTATAGAGTTATGAATCTAGAAGAGGGAGAAAAACAAATAGTAGACCTTTCTCTTATTGAAGAAGTATTTTCTAAAATAACTAATGTTCCAAAGCAAACTGTTGAAATGGATGAGGTCAAAGAGCTATTACATTTAGAAGAAAAGTTAGATGAAGAGATATTTGGTCAAAAAGAAGCTGTTAAAGAAGTGGTTAATGCGATTAAGTTATCAAGAGCTGGTTTAAATGATGATAATAAACCAGTTGCATCAATGCTTTTTGTTGGTCCTACAGGAGTAGGAAAAACAGAAATAGCAAAAGTATTATCAAAGGCTTTAAATATTGAATTAATAAGATTTGATATGAGTGAATATGCAGAGAAACATACTGTGGCTAAGTTAATAGGTGCTCCAGCAGGATATGTTGGTTATGAAGAAGGAGGACTTTTAACAGATGCAGTTAAGAAGAATCCACATTCAATACTTCTTCTTGATGAAATAGAAAAGGCACATAGTGATATTTTCAATATACTGCTTCAAGTAATGGATTATGCTACTTTAACAGATAATCAAGGTAAGAAAACAGATTTTAGAAATGTAATATTAATTATGACATCTAATGCAGGAGCAAGTGATGTTGGTAAGTCTCTTATAGGATTTGGAGAAAGAAGTATTACAAGAGCAAGTATAGATGAAGCAGTTAAAAAGACTTTTACTCCTGAATTCAGAAATAGATTAAATAAGGTTATAGTGTTTAACAATCTTAATAAAGAAATGTCAGAAAAAATTATTAAGAAGCAATTCAAATTACTAAATAAAAAGTTAGCTCATAAAAATGTAGAAGTAGTTCCAACGGAGAATTTAATTAATCATATAATAACTAAAGGAACAAGTGAAGAGTATGGAGCTAGAGAAATAGTAAGAATAATAAATTCTGAAATAAAATCTAAATTAGTTGATATAATACTTTTTGGAAATCTTAAAGATGGTGGAAAATCTATAGTTGACTACAAAGATGGAGAAATAATTTTAAAATAAAATATTATTTTGTAATTTTAAATTTGCAATAATATGCTATGCTTTTTGTATAATGACTAATGATAGGAGACACAACAAATGAAAAAAAGTTATATAATAGGTTCGGTTGCTCTTGCTTGTGCTGTAGTGGCAGCTATAGGTGGATCAGTTTATTATTATGAAAATGGAAAAAAAGTTAGTAGTGAATTAGTTCAAAAGAAAGATAAAAGCAAAGCAGATACTAATAAAAAGATTAATAAAGAGGAAGTTCAAAAGCCAAATACTTTATCTAAAACTATAATGGAAATAGATAAGGAAAATTATGATACATACCAATGGTGGAATGCATCAGAAGGGCAATTATTAGAAAAATTAAGTAGTGAAGCTAAAAAGTATAAAGATGAGCAAATTCAATCGATTGTTGATAATGCTAAGGAAATTCCATCTTATCTCATTAGATTAGCTGTAATGCATCCAGAGTCTATACCTTATGTAGCTGGTTATCCAACAAGAAAAATAAATCAGCCAATAAATATAAAGCCTTATTATACTCCAGGGAAAATTCCTTTATTTGAGCAATGGGATAAGCAATGGGGATATGATCAATATGGAGAAGGACCTTTAGCAACAGATGGATGTGGTCCAACATCTTTAGCTATGGTAGCAGTAGGATTAACAGGAAATACATCAATAAATCCAAAGGTTGTAGCCGATTATAGTGAAACTCATGGAGGATATGTTCCAGGAGAGGGAACAAGTTGGAGTTTAATAAGTGATTTAGCACCTCATTTTGGAATAAAAGGAAAGAGAATACCTGAAAGTCAAGTTATAGATGAATTAAAGGCTGGGCATCCAGTAATAGCAGCAATGGGACCAGGAATCTTTACTTTAACAGGACATTTTATGGTATTAACAGGTGTAACACCTGATGGAAAAATAACATTAAATGATCCAGATAGTATAAAATATTCAAATGAAACATGGAATTTTAATCAAATAGCAACAAGTGCTAGGGCATTTTGGAGCTTCACAAAAATTAATTAAATAGAAGATTAAATCATTACAAATTAAAAAAATAATATGCATGTGAGCGGAGTCACATTCTTTTATGTATTTAAATGATAGTATAAAGTCATAATAAATGTATGCAAAGTAATTGCTATTTTAACTAAAGAATAGTAGTTATGAAATTATCAAATCAATGAGTAAAGTTTTATACTAAAGGAGGATTTGTAATGAAAGTAAATTTAGAAAAAATAGAAGAATCAAAATTAATGTTAGATAAAAATGAAAGTTTCAAGGTTATGTACTTTGAGTTTGAAGAAGGTAAAGGGCTTCCAAATCATAGACATGATGGTAATGCAACTATACAAGTTATTGAAGGAGAAGTAGATTTCAAATTTGTAGATGGAGATGAACTTGTATTAGAAAAAGGTGAATTTTTTGCCTTTGATGCAAGAAAAGAGCATAATGTAATAGCAAGAAGAAAAAGTAAAGTATTAGTAACTATAGGTCTTTAATAATTTATAGTTAAAGGGGTTGTATCAAATCAGCACCTTTTCATAAATATATTTTTTTTCACATGCCGAGATAGCTAGATAAAAGGCAGAAAGGATGTATCTGTAATTTGATACATCCTCTTATTTTTTTATTTGTTAGTATATTAGTATAAAAGTTAAGTGATTAAGAGATGAGTTAATAAGGGAAATTAAATTTAAAGTATAAAAGGGAAAAGTAGCTAATAAACTTAGCTACTTTTTTGGGAATGAATTTTTTTTTATTTTGTGAAATTTTTTGTGAATCTTTTTTATAAATTATTTTACAAGTGTATTTTTATAACTGTGTCTGTATTTCAATTGTATAGGGGATTAAAGTAACAGACGCAGATTTTAAGGTAACTTTGATTTTAGGTAATATAACCTTTTTCTAAAAGTTAAATTGTTTTATTAACGTAGACTTAATTCAGGTGGAGTTTTGACTCCATCTGAATGCTTAGTCGCAGTTATCTAGAAGCGTGAGGCTGTTTACCTCCTACTTATTAGGAGTATTACAGCCTCTAGCTATCAGATGAAATTTTGGGTTTGGGGAAAGAATTAACCTTTTTTATAGGTTAAGGAACATTTTCATATCATCATCAACATTAGTGATTCCACCAATACCAAAGTTTTCAACTAAAACTTTAGCTACATTTGGTGATAAGAATGCTGGTAATGTTGGTCCTAAATGGATGTTTTTAACTCCAAGGTGCAATAATGATAATAATACTATTACAGCTTTTTGTTCATACCAAGCTATATTGTAATGTAATGGAAGTTCATTTACATTATTAAGACCAAAAGCTTCAACTAATTTTAAAGCAATTAATACTAATGAATATGAGTCATTACATTGTCCTGCATCTAAAACTCTTGGGATTCCATTTATGTCACCTAAATTTAATTTATTGTATTTATATTTAGCACATCCAGCTGTTAATATAACTGCATCTTTAGGTAACTTTTCAGCAAATTCAGTATAGTAATTTCTTGATTTAGCTCTACCATCACAACCTGCCATTACAAAGAAGTTTTTAATAGCACCTGATTTAACAGCATCAACAACTTTATCAGCTAATTGGAATACTTGATTATGAGCAAATCCACCAACAATAGTTCCATTTTCTATTTCAGTAGGAGCAGCACATTTCTTAGCATGTTCTATGATAGCTGAGAAATCTTTTGTTCCATCAGCTTTTTTACCTATATGTTTTAAACCTTCAAATCCAACCACACCAGTTGTGTAAACTCTGTCTTTATAGCTATCTTTAGGTGGTACTAAACAGTTTGTAGTCATTAATATTGGACCATTAAAGCTTTCAAATTCTGTTGTTTGTTTCCACCAAGCATTTCCGTAGTTTCCTACAAAGTGATCATACTTTTTGAATGCTGGATAGTAGTTAGCTGGTAACATTTCACTATGAGTATATACGTCTACTCCAGTTCCTTTTGTTTGTTCTAATAATTGTTCCATGTCTTTTAAGTCATGTCCACTTATTAAGATACCTGGATTATTTCTAACACCTATATTAACTTTAGTCATTTCTGGGTGACCATAGCTTTCTGTATTAGCTTTATCTAATAATGCCATACCATCAACACCGAATTTACCCATTTCTAAAGTTAAGGCAACTAAATCATCTACTGATAATGAGTTATCTAATGTTTTAGCTAAAGCCATTTGCATGTTAGCATCTACATCACTATTGTAGTAATTTAATGCAGAAGCATGTTTTAAGTATGCACATAATCCTTTTGCACCATATGTAATAAGTTCTCTTAAACTTCTTATATCTTCATTTTCAGTAGCTAAAACTCCTACTTTACGAGCTTTTACTTTCATTTCATCAAGTGTAGAACAAGTAAAAGTAGCTGCATCATGTAAATCATTTAAGTTTCCGTTAGCAGATTTTATTTGTTCTTTTAAGTATTCTCTTAATACTATTCCAGACTTAATTCTTGAAACGAATATGTTATCATCAAAGTTAGCATTTGTAATTGTAGCAAATAATGATTCAACAACAAAAGTATTAACCTCTTGATTATCTATTCCAACTTTTCTACCTCTTACAGCAACTTCTGAAATTCCTTTTACAAGGTAAACTAAAAGATCTTGAAGACCAGCAAGTTCAGCGTCTTTACCACAAACACCTTTTATTGTACATCCTTTGTTTCCAGCAGTTTCTTGACATTGGAAACAAAACATTTTATTTAATTCTTCTTGTGTTAATTTATTTTCTTTATTTCTATTAAAGAATAACCCCATATTAACGTCCTCCTTTTAAGTTTATTTTTATCTCATATCTTAATAGATAGAATATTTTATTTTAACCATAATTATATTTTTGATTTAATATCAAGTGCGAACTTGAGCACAAGAGATAGTATACAGAAAAATATAAAAAAAATAGGTAACATAAGTTACAAAGAACAAAATAATTTGTATATTCTAAATTTTTTGTTGAAAACTAATAAAGAATAATTCTATATAAAGAGGAGAGAAAATAAATGGATAAGAAGGTTTTATTAGTTTCAACAAGTAATAATGATATGAATGGACATCCAACAGGATTGTGGCTTGAAGAATTGTCTACACCTTATAAGATTTTTAAAGATGAAGGCTTAACAGTGGAAATAGCTTCAATTAAAGGAGGAGAAGTTCCTATAGACAAAAGTTCTATTCCAGGTGGAATCCCAGATGAAGATAAAGATGTTGTAGAGCTTCTTAAAGACACACAATCAATAAGTGATATTAAAGATAAATTTTTTGATGCAATCGTATTCGCTGGTGGACATGGTCCATTACAAGATTTTGTAGGAAATGAAGATGTTCAAAAATTAATATTAGATACTTATAAGTCAGATAATATAGTGGCAGCTATATGCCATGGAGTGGCTGCTTTCATAGATGTTATGGATACTGATGGTATGCACCTTATAAATGGTAAAAAGGTAACTTCTTTTAGTGATAGTGAAGAAAAGTCAGTTAAATTAGAAGATTTAGTTCCTTTTGCTTTAGAAAGTAAATTAAAGGAACAAGGAGCTGTATATGAAAAAGGAGATGATTTTACTCCTTATATAGTGATAGATGGAAATATTATAACAGGACAAAATCCACAATCAAGCGAAGCTTTAGCTAAAAAGGTAGTAGATGGATTAAAAGATAAATAAAGTTGAACAAATTCAATAATTTTTATTTATTAGATAAAAAAGTTTTAAAATGGATTGTCTCAAAGTGGAATAAAATTCATACTTAGAGGTAATCCCTTTTTGTTTAAACAGCATGATATCATTTAAAATTCTTTATCTCCTGTTTAGGCATGGAAAATAGTTCTATTATGAGACAGCCCCTTTAAAGAGTTTATTTAACTTAATTTGAAGAGATTTAGAAAGCAAAAAGTTTTTAAAGTAATAAGAAAAGCATAGAAAGGATTATTTTTAGTGAATAGTATATATTTAATATAGGATTAATATAATTAAGCATATGCCGAATAAAAATATTTTAATTAAATGCAAATATATGATATACTAAATATGAAAAAAGTAGAATTTATATTATCAAAGTATGAATAGCATGTAAAGTAAATTTAAGTTTCATTAATAGAATATTAACAAAACTATTGATTATTCTTATAAAATCGTTTACAATTTAAGTACAAACATATATAAAGTTATAAAATATTTTAATAGGATATTTTAATATATAGAATTAAAAGAAGTAGAAAACAAAACAAAAGAAAAGAGGATAATTAATGGAAGGCAATCAAGGGGCTATAAGTCGAAAAGGATTTTGGAGCAGTTTAAGCACATTTCAAAAGTGGTTTTTTACAGTATTTATATTAGCAGCTTTATTTTCATTTTTCTCACCAATATTTATGGGAGAAAAGTTTTCTAATGTATTTACAGTAATAGGAATTGTAGGATTAATATCATCAATAACTGGAGTATTCACTTCAATTTATCAAGCAAGAGCAGAAATAATAGTTTATCCATATTGGATAATAAACACAGTTACTTATGCTTATGTTGCTTTAGAAAGTGCATACTATGGACAAGTAATTCAAAATATATGTCTACTTTTACCTATAGAGATTATAGGACTTATTTCTTGGAAGAAAAACTTAGAGAAAAGTAAATCTAATGAAATAGAAATAAGAAAATTTACAGCAGTAAATTGGGCAGTAGCTATAATAACTTGTGCTATAGCAACAGTAATCTATTATTATTTCTTAGCTAACCTAGGAAATATATTCCATTCTTTATTTGGAATTAACATACCTAATGACCCAGATCCAATTATGGATTCATTAACTACAATGATAACAGTTTGGGCAATTATCTTAACATCAATGAGATATATTGAACAATGGTGGTTCTGGATATTCTGTAATATTGGTGTTGTATTATTTATTCAAAATATAATACAAACTCCAAATATAACTGGACCAACTTTAGTTGGAGATATATCAGGAGCTTTAAACTGGATTCAATATGGTACAGGAGCCATATATGGTTTCTATTTATGGAAAAAGATGTATCGTAAGAGAAAAGAAGAAATATAAAAAGCTATCTATATCTAAATTTATATATATATAATTTTTCAAATTAACATTAGTTATAAGGACTACAGTAATGTAGTCCTTATTTATTTTTAGGATAGTTTATTTTGAAGTAAAATAGTATTGAAAAAAACTTTTTGTTAGATAAATATTATGAAAGGAAAGAAAAGTTTGAGAAATTTATGAAGAACTTAGTAAAAATTATGTTGACAAATTTAAAAAGTGTAGTTAAGTTATAGAAATAAATGTTATAATAAATTGGAGTTTAATTTATCTTAAAATCTAGTAATAAACATATTTCTTATAATATTATAAAAATTTAGATTTGAGTATATTAAACAAACTAAATTTAAGAGATTAAGTGTTTGAAATAGATTATTTTGGGAGGGCAAAGAAAGTATGATAAGTAAAGAGTGGTATATGAATAATAATTATAGATACTTATCTGAATTAAGTAAAAGATTAGGTGGAAAATTAATAGGTGACGTTGTAAGAATAGGGGATAGAGAAATTAGAGTGGAAAAAACAGAAAATGGGTATATACCTAGAATATTTGATACCACAAAAAGATGTGCTTATATAAATATTTTACTTAGGGATGTTAATGATATAGATTTAGATCAAGTAATAGACATAACTTATAATAATATAATAGAAAGAAGCCTACTTACTAGACAATTAAGAGAAAGAAAAGATTTTAAATATAGTGATATAAAAATATTTTAATAAAAACCACTTTTATTATATAAAGAGATTTATATAATGAAGTGGTTTTTATAGTTTCAAAAAATTATTATAGATAATTAAGTTAAAGTATAATTAAAACGAAAATAAATATATTAAAAAATAACAATATAAAATATTTAGCTGGAGAAAAAAAGAAAATAATATTACAAAAATATCAAAAAAGAGATTAATAAGTTAAAAAATATTCATTAGACTTTATAAGTATGTAGAGTTAAAATAAGTATATTAAAGAAAATAGTGTTAAAAATTAGGGGGATAATATGAAAAAAATAGCATTGATATGTTCAATAATAGCTTCAACAACTGTATTTGTGGGGTGTGGAGCTAAAGACAATCAGAAAGTTGATAATACTTCAAAAGCACCTGTAGTAGAAAGCAATGCTGAAAAAGATAATAGCACTACTAATAGCAATGATGTTACAAGTAATGAGGACGAAGAAAAGAAATCAGATGGGGAAACAGAATCTAAAGATTCTGTAAGTAATAAAGAAACAGAATCATCAAATTCTAATAAGCCAAATTCTAATTCGTCAAGTTCTAATAATGGAAAAAAAGAAGAAGTGAAAGCAGAAGAGGCTATATTATATTATTATGATGCTGAAGCAGATAAAATGAAGTCTGAAGTTATAAAAGAAGAAAAAGTTGATGAAAACTTAATATTAGAAAAGTTAAAGAGTAAGGCTATGTTAACAAAAGATGTTGCAATAAATAAAATAGATAAAAAAGATAAAGTGGCTATAATAGATTTTAATTCAGCTTTCATAAATAGAAATTTAGGTTCAGGGGTTGAGGCTAATGTATTAGAATCTATAGCAAAAACTTTCATAAATGGCTTAAAATTAGAAAAATTAAAAATAACAGTTGATGGTAAAAATTATGAAAGTGGACATATTCAACTAGAAGATAATTATTATTTTACAAAGTAGTAAAATGTCATTTTAGTATAAATTTTATTATAAGTAAATGAAAACATATTTAGTATTTTATAATAAATTGAAGCAAGGGGTTGTATCAAATCAGCCCCTTTTCATAAATATATTTTTTTCACCTGCCGAGATAGCTATATAGGTACAAAATGCCGTGGTCATTGAACTAGTACTAGAAGTTCTTTATTTTTGAACAATAGTTGCGTAAGTGACTATCTAAATCTTGAGTTAGTTATAGGAACTTACTCAGCGAGCAATGCGAGTCGAGTTTCCTTTTAAAAGAAGCTCAGTGCTAAACGCACTGAGTAACTTCCAGTTACCAAATTATAAATTTGGACTGTCAGTCAAGTAGAGTGAGTTTGGAAATTTTAGAAACTATTGTAGAAAAAATATTAGAGCTTCTTTGCGTAAGTGAGTGATCACAAATGATGAACCTATATAGCTAGATAAAAGGCAGAGAGGATGTATCTGTAATTTGATACAGCTCTTTGCTTTACATTAGTAAATTTTTTATAAATGTAGTATTTAAGCCCTAAAATATGTAGGATACAGTGTTTTCTTTTCTAGCTGAAGCTTTAGGACTCTTATTTTTCTTATGTCCAATTATTATTGCATGTGTTGGAGTATATCCTTCTGGAATAGAAAACTTATTGATATAATCTTTAGCTTTTTCTTCATCTAAAGCAAATAGGAATTTTATGAATCCAATCCAACATGAACCTAAACTAAGTGATTCTGCCGCTAACATTATATTTTGAGAAGCTAAGGCACAATCATCTTGACTAGTTATATCATTATTATCTCTTGAGATTAATATAGCAACTGGAGCTTTATAGAATGTATTATAAGCATCATTATTAGCTTTAGCAGTTATGTTTTTTAACATATCAGGATTTGAAATTTTTTCTTCTGCATATTTTTTTACAGCAGCTTTAGTATCTTGGTCTAATTGATTTAAGATATCTTCATTTTGAATAACAGTAAAGTGCCAAAGTTGTTTGTTTTTACTGCTTGGAGCATATAAACCTGCATTTACTATTTCTTTTAATAGACTTTCATCTACCTTTTCTTCAGTGAATACTCTAGTGCTTCTTCTATTTAATATATTATTTATTACTTCATTCATTTTATTTTCTCCTTTTTATCTTTAGTAAAAGTTTAATTATTTTTAGTATCCTTATAGAGATATTTTTTTAGGAATAATAAATATTCTTCAAAATCTTCATCAATAGCAGTGTTACTGATAATTTTATTCATATATCCTTCAACAGACCAAGTTAAAATATCTATTAACTTATCAATATCTACATCATCTTTAAATTTACTCATATCAGCTTTGCTAAGAAGAGTTTTCCATCCTTCATCAATAAAGCCTTTTCTTAATTGTTTTACATCACTTGAAATTTCGCTATTATCATCTGAATTAAATCCATTAGTAAGTGCAAAAATTTCAGGGTGCCTTTTTATTATTTTATTTCTTTCTAGGTTAAATGACATATGATCATTTTCAATAGATTCAGATCTTTCTATAAATTTAAACATTTCAGGATGTCTTTTAGTTAGTTTTATTTTTCTATGTTGATAATCAATGTAGAGATCAAAGAAATCTTTTTTTGGAGTATCTAACATTTTTTCAACTTCATCAATATAGTGTTCATGACAATATTCATATAAATATAAATATAGTTCTTTCTTTGTATTAAAATAATAAAATAAAGAAGCCTTTGATATTCCAGCGCTCTTGGCAATAGCATTCATAGATGTTTTTGTATAACCTGTAGATGCAAATTCAGCCAAAGCTGAGTTGATAATATTATTTTGTTTTTCTGTTGTAAGTTTAAGAAATGTTTCATTCATAATTTAATACCTCTTAAATTTTATTGACCGTTTCGGTTAATATTAGTATAAGTGTTTTGATCAATTTGGTCAAGAGAAAAATTATTTTATAAACTAAAATTTTAGAGGAGTTATGATAGCTGATAGTATTATAGAAAAATAAAAAGAGCAAATATATCAAGTAATAGATATATTTACTCTTTTTTATTCACTTTTACATATAATTATTTACTAAGTAATAACATCTTTCTTTAGTAAGTTGAGCTTCTTTTTGAGCTCCTAATATTGGGGCTATAGACCCACCACCATTACTTGTGTTTTGAACTTCATTATTTCTATTTTGTATCCATTGGAATTCTTCATTTTGAAGATTATCTGCTTGTGAAGATGGTAATGTAGTAGATAACTTATTCATTATTTTATTAAGCTCACCATTCCACATATTACATTGTGTTCCGTAGTTTTGTAATAGTTGTGCATCGTCATCATTTTTAGTTGACATAGCATTTATTTGTTCTGTTACTTGAGTTAATTGATTTAGATAATAAGTCTGTAAGTTTTGAGAATTTGAAGTGTTAGTAGACTTATTATTAACTTTTCTAGGAGCACTATTAGTTTCAGTATTATTAATATTGTTACTATTGTTATTAGTAGTTTTGTTAGTACTAACTGGAATATTAGTATTTTTACTAGAAACATTATTAGAATTATCATTATTGTTATTACTAGTAGAGTTATTAGCTTTTGTATTGTTAGCAATATCAGAATTTTTAGTTATATTATTATTTTGTGTAGCGGAAGTAGTGCTTTTATTACTTTCTGTATTATTACTAATGTTTGAAACTTTATTAGAATGTGTAGATTTATCAGTTTTAGCTTTATCAGCAGAACTATTTTCCTTAGAAGTTGTAGCATCATCCTTTGGTGAAACTATATTATTAGTATCAGCAGGGGTATTAGCTACACCTTGAGCTACTGAAGAATTTGTAGCTTTAGATACGACAGTACTCGTAGCTAGGCTTTTTTTATTCAAGGTTAAAAATGCTACTACAGCTATAATTATGATTACTATAATAGCGATAACAATTCCTTTTATTGCTTTCATCTTTAAAGTCCTTTCTTGTCAATGATGTTAAACGTAGACTTAATCCAGGGGGAATTTTAACTCCACCTGAATGGTTAGTTAAATTTTTTAATTAATTTTAACAGAATCTGTAGCTGAGTTTTTATAAAGAAGTAATAATATAGCAGCTACAGCTATTATTACATACCCAATAATATTTGTTGTGCTAGGTAATTTACCCCATACAAAGAAAGTAAGTATAGCAGTAAATATTACATCTGTATATCTAAATAGAGCAATATCTCTAGCTGGTGCATATTTATATGCAGTTATTAGTGAAAATTCAACTATGATATAAGAAAGTCCAGCTAAAATTAAGTAAATAGTAGTATGAAGAGACAAGTGTTTATAATAAATTACCATAAATGGTAAAAGTATTATTGATGATATAAAATTATAGAAAAAAACTACAGTTACAGGATCACATTTATCACCTAAATATCTCATTGTAGCACTGTCTCCACCATTCATTGCAGCACCTATTAAAGCGGCTATGGATGGAACTAGAAGAAACTTGCTACTATTTGGATTAACAACAAATATAGCACCAATAAATCCAAGACAAATTAAAGCTATTTGCCATAATTTAACCTTCTCACCAAGGAAAAAATAAGAAAATATAATAACAAAGAAAATGCTTAAGTCTTGAATCATAGTAGCATTTGGAGCTAATAGATATTGAAGTGCATAAAGATTTAGAACAATACCTACAATACCACAAATACTTCTAAGAGATAGACCTAGAATATTTTTTTTATTCCCAAAAAACATTGCACTGTTCTTTTTAAAGCCTTTTGTTTTTGCAATATAGAAAAATGCAAATAAAGCAGCTATAGAATTTCTATAAACTGTTTTTTCAGCTACTGGCATATGTCCTGCTTTTTTCAAGAGAACTGTTTGTACAGCCAAAGAAAAAGCAAAAATAAGCATTAAAATTATTCCTTTCTTTTTGTTATTCATCATTTCTTTTGTTTCAGTGTTCATAAAAAATACCTCCTCTTGCAATAAAAGTATAGCATAAATTTTAAAGAATATATGAACAAAAATATACAAATTAGACTTGAAAAATAAAAGGCATAAAAGAAAATTAAATTTTTTTCATTTTCTTTATATTAATAAGAGTATATAATTTATTAATAGAGGAGTTTTTATATTGAACAAAAGAAATATTATCAAAGGGTGGTTTGTACAATATGAGTTTAGAAATTAAATGTTATGTTGTGGAGCTTGATAGTTTTATTAATGATGAATTTATGATTACTAATAAGGGAGAATTATTAATCATAAATAAAAAGGGATTAGATATTAAAATTGATAAATATACAGGTGAATATTATCTAATGCAATATACTGAGTTAAGAGATAGTGTAGGAGTAAAAATCTATACTTCTGATATAGTAGAAACAAAATATGAAATAGAGGGAAGAGAATATTCATTTATTGGTGAAGTCACACAAAGAAAAGGATGTTACTTCATAGAAAATGATAGCAATACAGTAGCATTATGGGATGCTTTGCATTATGGAACAGTAATAAATATAGGAAGTAAATATGATAATAAATCTAAGTTTAAAAAATTAGAATTAATAAATAATAAAGTTCTTAGTTCTATAGATCAAAGAGAAAAAAAAATAAATGATGCTGTTAAAAAAGAAAGAATAAATTCTATAAGAAGAATGATTAATGAAGGCATAGGGAAACAATTCATAATAAATATGTATTCAGAAGAAGAATTTAGACAAGCAATGGAGTTAGAAAATAGAATTTAATATATTTTAGGTTAAGAAAATAGGAGATGGGGAAATGAGTAATTATAAAGAACGTTTAGAAAAAAGAAGAAAAAGACATAGATATATAATGCTGTTTATAGCCATTGTATTAATAATAGGTATGATATCAGTATCATTTATGGCAGCACTTTAAATCTAATAAAAAAAGACTATGTTAAAAGCTTTGAAATTTTTTAGTTGCATTTAATATAGTCTTTTTTTCTTTATTTAGATAAATTATAAAATGAACCAGAAGCATTATAAACTAATTTACCATTTGAAATATAAACATCTGTAGGAAAATTATTTACAATTACTTGATAGTTGTTTTTTGCCGATAAACCAAGAGATTCAGGTTCTCTATGGAAACTAATACGGAAATAATTATCAGGTAATTTTTGAAGTTTATAAACAGGTTTAGTGACAGTGATATCATTAACTACATCATTAGAAATAGATGTTGAAATTCTAAATTTATCTTGTGAAATATTGATATTTGAGCTTTGAGCTTTACTAATACTGTCTTGACTGTTAAGGGAACCAATTAAAGAACTAGTTCTCCAATCTCCCATATAATCATTTATATTTATATTTTCATTATCTGAGTTTATATTTGTAACAACAGCAGAACTATCTTGATTCATTGGAATATTTCCTACTTGATTAGCAACAGTGGTAACTTGCTTTTCAGGATGTGTAGTAGAATAAGTTATAGCACCACCTATGATTAAGCTAGCTATTATTACAGAAGCTAAAATCTTTTTCATTTCTAAATCCTCCTTAAAAGTAATAATATAGTATATATTATTTTAAATTTTTCTAATTTTATGCATTTTATATGAAAAGATAAAATTAATGATAGCTTTAATAGATAAATCAAAATAGAAAAATTTAAATATATAGTAGAACTTGAATAAAAATAAGTGAAAAAGTAATGATATTTGCCTTGTAATAATTAGTATATATGTTACTTATTAATAAACGAACTAAAACGGGTTAAATATTTATTAATATGTCCTGTTATCTTATTAACAATTTTTAGAACTTAATTATTTTTTTCAAATTGATATTTTTATGTTTAATATTTAAGAGAATAGGAAAAGAATAAATACTATATAGTATTATTTTAGATAGTAATTTGTGAGATAAAGTATTAGTTTGATAAGAATGATTTGAACGTACTTGATGAGGATTCTTAATAAATATAAAATAGAATTAGTAATAAAATAAATTTGAGTATTTCTGGAATCAGGATTAATGCTCAATAATGGCTTGTAAAATAATAAAAAATATTAAATATATATTAGAAAACATAAAAATTTAAAATTGTAAGTTATATTGTTGAGAAACAGAATTTCAAATTTGTTAAAAATAAGTTTAACTAAGAGGGAAGGAATATGATAAGTAAAGATGAATTAGAAGAATTAGGAATTTTTAAAGATGTGAATAAACACTCTCTTAATGAAATTTGTGAAAATGGTGAAATTCGTTGTTATTTAAAAGGAAAACACATATTTAGGGATAAGGAAAATATTGATGATATATATATTGTACATAAAGGTAAAGCAGCTTTATATAAAATAAATGAATATGGTCAAAAAAAGGTTATATTTATTCTAGGGAAAGGTAGCTTTTTAAATGAAGTAATATTAGATTATTTATCATCTTCAATAAACTGTGAGGCCTTTGAAAATTGTGAGATAATATCTATTAAAAAAGCTAAGTTTATGGAAATAATGGAGGATGATTTTAAGTTAACTACATTAGTTATAAATTCTTTGGCAAAGAAAACAAGAAGAATGTATAGACAACTTAAAAACTCAACATCATTAAAAATTGAGAAAAAGTTAGCAGCTAAGCTGTGGAAACTTAGTAAGGATTACGGAAAAACTGTTGAAGAGGGAACTTTAATAGATTTAGCATTATCTGTTACATATTTATCAGAGATGTTTGGTATTCCACGAGAAACTATATCAAGGGCTTTAAAGATATTAGTAAAAGAAGGCCTAATAATTCAAAGAAATAAGAGAATTATAGTAGTAGATAAAGAAAATTTATCTAAATATTTCAAAGGACTATAAAAAAAGAACTGTGATATTTATCATAGTTCTTTTTTGATTGTTAAATTATAATCAAAGTATAGAATTTTGAAATTTTTTAGGGAATAATAAACTTTACATGAGGTGGACTATGGGATTTAGAGTTAACTTAGAAAGTTTAAATAAGGCTTTCGATGAATTAAGAAAAGAATATAGAATCTATGCTCCAACAGTTATTGAAGGAGACGGAAGATTTTCAGATACAAATATGGTTAGATATGGAGAAGTAAGTACAGTAGAAGAAATAGAGTTTGAGAAAAAAGCTCAATTTTCATATAAAGAAGTATTACTTCCAATAAGACAAACATTATTTTTCTTTACAGAAAAGGAATGTAAGGAACCAGATGTGGATGATAAAAAAATATTAATATTCTTAAGAAGCTGTGATATGCATTCATTAGTAAGAATAGATGATATTTATTTAAGAAATGGATTTGTTGATCCTTACTACAAAAAGTTAAGAGATAAAGCTAAATTTGTATTAATAGGATGCGAAAAGAGCTTTGAAAGTTGTTTCTGTGTAGATATGGGAACTAACAAAAGCGATAATTATGATGCTTACTTAAAAGTAGTAGGAAAAGAAGCTTTATTAGATATTAAAGATGAAGAGTTATTAAAAGTATTCTCAGATATGGATAAGAAAGAAGAAAGTGTAACTCCAGATTTTGTAACAGAAACTGAAACAAGAGTAAATATTCCAGAGAACTTAGATTTAAGAATAACTAAGTCAGAAATGTGGGATGAGTATAATGATAGATGTATAGCTTGTGGAAGATGTAACTTTGTATGTCCTACTTGTACTTGTTTTACAATGCAAGATATATTCTATAAAGATAACGCAAAAAATGGTGAAAGAAGAAGAGTATGGGCTTCATGTCATGTAGATGGATATACTGACATGGCTGGTGGACACTCATTTAGAAACTCAAAGGGTGAAAGAATGAGATTTAAAGTTATGCACAAAGTTTATGATTACAAAAAAAGATGGGGATACAATATGTGTGTAGGATGTGGAAGATGTGATGACATATGTCCTGAGTATATTTCATTCTCATCAACAATAAACAAATTAGAGAAAGCTATGGAAGAGGTGTCAAAATAATGCATAATGAATATATTCCTTTTTTATCAGAGATAAAAGAAGTTATCAAACATACAGAAAAAGAGTACACATTCAGAATGGAATTTAGAGGTGACGTTAAACCAGGACAATTCTTTGAAGTATCTCTTCCAAAGTTTGGTGAAGCTCCAATATCAGTTAGTGGTATAGGAGAAGACTATGTTGATTTAACAATAAGAAAAGTTGGTAAAGTTACTAACGAAGTATTTGAAAAATATGTTGGAGATAAATTATTCTTAAGAGGACCTTATGGAAATGGTTTTGATTTAGAAATTTATAAAGGGAAAGAAGTAATAATAGTTGCAGGAGGAACTGGGGTATCACCAGTTAAGGCTGTTATAGATTATTTTGCAGCTAATCCAAAGGATGCTATAAGATCAACTTTAATAGCTGGTTTTAGATCTCCTAGTGACATGTTATTCTTAAAAGAAATGGAAAGCTGGAAGAAAAATCTTGATACATGCATAATAACAGTTGATGGTGCTGAAGAAGGATATGAAGGACCAATTGGACTAGTTACAAAGTATATACCAGATTTAGAAATAAAGGATAAAAATAATGTACAAGTTATAGTTGTTGGACCTCCAATGATGATGAAGTTTACAGTTATGGAATTTGAAAAGTTAGGAATAAAAGAAGAAAACATTTGGATTTCACAAGAAAGAAAAATGTGTTGTGGAATAGGTAAATGTGGTCACTGTAAAATGGATGATACTTATATCTGCTTAGATGGACCAGTATTTAATTACACAAAAGGTAAACTTTTAATTGACTAATAAAAAGGAGGGGACTAGTAATGGGAATGGATATTAATACTAAAAAACTTAAGAAAAATGCTTTTAGAGTTACAAAGCATAGAGGAATAACTGCTGCAAGAATAAGAGTTCCAGGTGGACAACTTAAAGCTGAACATCTAGGTCAAATTCAAAAAATTGCTGAAGAGTACGGAAATGGATTAGTAAATATAACTATAAGACAAGGATTTGAAATACCTGGTATAAGCATGAAAGATATGCCTGAAGTTAACATAATGCTTCAACCAATTATAGAAGGATTAGATATAAATCAAGAAAATCCAAATGGTGGATATAATGCATCAGGTACAAGAAACGTATCTGCTTGTGTAGGAAATCAAGTTTGTCCTTTTGCAAACTATGATACTACAAATTTTGCAAAGAGAATAGAGAAGGAAATATTCCCAAATGATTTACACTTCAAAGTAGCTTTAACAGGATGTTCAAATGACTGTATAAAAGCTAGAATGAATGATTTTGGAATTATAGGAATGACAGAGCCACAATATGATAGCAATAGATGTGTATCATGTGGAGCTTGTGTTAGAGTATGTAAGAGAAAATCAACAGGTGCATTAAGTGCTGAAAATTATACAGTTGTAAGAGATCACGAAAGATGTATTGGTTGTGGTGAATGTGTAATAGCTTGTCCAACAAGAGCTATGACAAGAAGTAAAGAAAAGTACTATAGACTAGTTATTATGGGTAGAACAGGAAAGAAAAACCCAAGACTTGCAGAAGATTTCTTAATTTGGGCTGATGAAGAGAGCATCAGAAAAATTATAAAAAATACTTATAAATATGTAACGGAGTATATAGATCCAAAGGCACCAGGCGGAAAAGAACATATAGGATACATTATAGATAGAACTGGTTTTATGGAATATAAGAAATGGGCTTTAGAAGGTGTTGAACTTTCAGATAAAGCAATAATGAAAAATAATGTATACTGGAGCGGAGTAAGATATAAATAAAATAAAAGATTAAAAAATCCTACAATACTTTAACTTAGTATTGTAGGATTTTTTCAGCAGTAAGGTAAAAATTCATATTTATAATGAATAATTTTAATAAAAAATGAATAAAATATTTATATTTTGTTACTAAAATGACATTTTAGGATGTTAATATATTGATAACAAACTAAACAACTAAAATAATAATTAAATATTTACAGAGGAGGAGAAAATGATTAAAAAAAGTGGTGGAAAAACTATTGCTATTGTAATTGCTGCATTAGCTGTAATTGGAATATGTATAGGGGGATATTTTTATTCTCAAAGTAAGAAAACAGTTACTAACACAGCGACTTTAGGTAAACCATCTAATACTTCTGTTGCAACAACTGATATAAAGAAAACATCAACAGATATAACTAAGGCAACAACAACGGATGCAAAAGGAACTGGAAAGGGAGATGAATACGAAAATGCAGGATATAATCCTACAACTGGTACATCACCTATATTAAATGATGGAAAGGGACAATCTGTAGCAGAAATTAAGTCATCTTATACTAGTGTTCCTGATTTAGGAGCTTCAGCAAATCCTATATCAGAAGCAACTTTAAATCAAATGAAAGCTGGTTTTAATGCACCAGATAATCTTGGATATGTAAACCCAATACCAAGCTGGTACAAACCTAATGAAATCATTCCAGGTGAAAATCTAATTGAGTCAGCTAACAGTTATGCAGTTCCAGCTAATCAAGTAGCGCTTATGATTTCAGGGCATTCACAAATTAAGCAAAAAGAAGTATTTTTAGCTTTTGATGATGGTCCAAGCGTAAATAATACTCCTAAAATACTGCAAATACTTAAGAAAAACAATGTACATGCTACATTCTTCTTAATAGGGGATCACTTAAAGAATAATGCAGCTATTCAGAATATAGTAAGACAGGAAATAATGGATGGAAATGCTGTTGGAGATCATACATTTACTCACCAATTGCCATTACTTTATCCAACTATTAATGGTGTATCTACAGTAAATGTTCCAGAATTTATGTCACAAATAAATCAATGTAAGGATTTAGAACATTATGTGTTAGGACCTCATTTTGATACTAGAATATTAAGACTTCCAGGTGGATATATGTCAAGAGTTTACTATCATGATCCACATTTAGAAGAATTTAATAAGGCTTTAGATCAAGAAGGATGGACTGCTCTAGACTGGACAGCGGATTCAGGAGTTGCAGCAACTCAAGCACAAATAAGTCCACAAAAAATGCTTCAATGTTCAACTGAAGGATGGCAAGAAATGCCTCAAGATGTAATATTACTTCATGATGCAGGAGCAAAGGTTGATACAGTTAACGGACTTCAAGGTGTTATAACATTCTTTAAAGATCATGGTTATAAATTCATGGTAATTAAAAATGCACCTACTCAATCATTTAAAGATATATCATATACTGATTTCAGCACAGACTCAAACCAAGGTCAAGTAGCTACAACAAAACCAGGTTATTAAGATTGTAGATTGAAATTAAGTTAAATTTAATTTAAGAGAATTCACCTACCGCAACAGTAGTTAGATGGTGAAATGGATTAATGAAAGCATAGCAACAAGGAATACTTATCCTATTGCTATGCTTTTTACTTTGTTCTTATTTGTAATACTCCTATGGTTTTAAGAACTCAGATTTTACTAAAAATTGAGCTGAAGTAAAAATTCTTTTTGAATTAAATCTACATTATCTATAGAGAATAGGGTAAGAAGATAGATAGGTATAGGCGAATAAATATACATTTAGTTGTATTTAAAGTGATATTATGTATGTATAGATTTTTAAAAAGGATAGGAGAATTAGATTTAGGGCAAAATACTAATTAATATTTAAAAATATTATGATTTATTTTTTATAAGGATAAAAATTAGTTAATAATTTCTTTTTTATTGTGCAGAATTTTTAATTTTTAGTTTTATCTATAGCATTGGGTGTTGAAATGTGTTAAAAAATAATTAATAGTGATTTTTATCACAGTTAAAAATTAATCAATATGATAAGTTTAAAATGATAAATATTTAACAAATAAATGAAAGCAGGGATTGTTATGAGAAAAGTACAATCAACTTGTAATTACTGTGCAATAGCATGTAATTTAGATTTCTATGTTGAAAATGATAAAATAGTAAAAATACTTCCTACAGAGGAACATCCAATAAATTATGGATTCAGTTGTATAAAGGGGTTAAATTTAGATAAACAAAATACAATGATTAAAGAACCTAAAGGACCTAAAGTAAGAAACTCAGATGGAGTTTTAGAAGAGGTATCTTGGGATAAAGCTTTTGAAGAAACAGCAAAAAGAATTAAAGAGATTCAAGCTAAGTATGGCAAAGAAAGTTTTGCTTTTATTAGTACAGGACAGCTTGAAACGACAGAAATGGCTCTTATAGGGCATATAGGAAGAACCTTTTTAGGTGGAAATGGTGATGGTAATACAAGACTTTGTATGGCAACATCAGTAGTGGCACATAAACAAACTTATGGATTTGATGCGCCTCCTTATGCATTAAAGGATTTTGAACTTTCAGATACAATATTCTTATTTGGTGCTAACCCTGTAGTTGCACATCCTGTAATTTGGGGAAAAATAAGAGATAATAAAGATG
The DNA here is from genome assembly GCA_963557775.1 of uncultured Sarcina sp. Classification (GTDB taxonomy): domain Bacteria; phylum Bacillota; class Clostridia; order Clostridiales; family Clostridiaceae; genus Sarcina. Next base: position 95,673 of record CAUWDH010000001.1, on the reverse strand, counting down.
CAAAAGTAATAGTAGTAGATCCAAGAAAATCAGAAACAGCTAAAAATGCTCACATTTGGGTAGATATTAAGCCAAAGGGAGATTTAGCTTTAATTTATACTTTAGCTAATATTTTAATAGAAAATAATTGGATAGATAAAGAATACATTGATGCCCATGTTGATGGTTTTGATGATTTTAAAGAATTTGTGAAAGAATTCACTTTAGATAAAGTTGAAGAGGGGTCAGGGATATCTTCAGAAAGAGTTTTAGAACTTGCTAAAATAATTCATGAAGGAAAGAGGGTTTCTTTCTGGTGGACTATGGGAGTAAACCAAAGTTATCAAGCTGTTAGAACAGCTCAAGGAATAATGAATTTAGCACTAATTACAGGAAATATAGGTAGACCAGGAACTGGTGGAAATTCAATTACAGGTCAGTGTAATGCTATGGGATCAAGATTGTTTAGTAATACAACAGGACTTTATGGTGGTTCAGATTATACAAATGAAGCTGAAAGAGAAAAAGTTGCTAAGGCTCTTAAAATAGACTCAGCAATGCTTCCAACTAAACCAACAATACCATATAATCAAATAATAGAAAAGGCTATTTCAGGAGAAATAAAAGCTTTATGGATAATAGCAACAAACCCAATGCATTCATGGGTTAATAATTCAAGCTTTAAAAAAGCTGTAGAGAATTTAGACCTATTTATAGTTCAAGATATATATGATGATACTCATAGTGCTGTATATGCAGATATAATGCTTCCAGCAGCTTCAGCTTTAAAGAAAGAAGGTTTCTTAATAAATACAGAAAGAAGATTAACAGGTCTTCAACCAGTATTAGAAAAGCAAGAAGGTGAAAAGGATGATTTTGATATTTTCTTAGGAGTAGGTAAAGCTTTAGGTATGGGATCAGCTTTAGATGTATGGACAGATAAAAAGAATGTATTTGAAGTATTAAGAGCTTGTACAGAAGGGCTTCCATGTGATATATCTGGTATTGAATATGAAGATTTAATGTTCTCAAAAGGGATACAATGGCCCTTAAAAAAAGGTGAAAAGTTAACTTCTAATGAAAGAAGATTATATGAAGATGGAAAATTCTTTACTCAAAATGGAAGAGCTAAATTATTATTTGAATCAATAGTAGAAAATCCTTCAGGGAGAACAAAGGAATTCCCATACTTATTAAATACAGGCAGAGGAACAGTTGGACAATGGCATACTCAAACAAGAACAAGAGAAATAGATTATACAACTAATGTTACAGAAAGAGAAGCATATATTTATATAAATAATGAGGATGCAAAAGTTTTAGGAATAAAAACTAATGATTATGTTAATGTTAGCTCCATAAATGGTAAAAAATCTAAGTTCATGGCAAAAGTAACTGGAGATGTTAAGAGTGGAGATTTATATGCACCACTTCATTATATCGAAACAAATGCATTAACTCCTTCAGATTATGATGCTTATTCAAAGGAGCCTTCATATAAAACTGTAGCAGTTAATATAGAAATTATTAAATAAAATAAACGATGGAGGACTTAGCTATGAAAAGAATAAAAATAGATAGAAGTAAGTGTGTAGGTTGTTTAACTTGCACATCAGCTTGTATTATTTCACATAAGGCAGAAGAAACAAGAAGTAGAGTTGTAATAGATAGTTCAGGAAAATATGCACCTATTTTTTGTAGACATTGTGAGAAGCCAGAATGTGTTTTTACATGTATGACAGGAGCTATGCATAAGGATAAAGAAACAGGTTATGTAACTTATGACAGTAGTAAGTGTGCTAGCTGCTATATGTGTATAATGGCTTGTCCTTATGGCGTATTAAAGGCTGATGATAGAACTAAAAAAGAAATAATGAAGTGTGATATGTGTCTTTCAACAAAAGAAAAAACACCTCAATGTGTTGCTAAATGTCCAATGCAGGCTATAACACTAGAGGAGGTTGTTGATTAATGAGATATGTAGTAATTGGAGCTTCAGCAGCTGGAATAAGCGGAGTAAAAACATTAAGAGAATTAGATGAAAATGCAGAAATAGTATTAATATCAAAGGATGAATATATCTATTCCAGATGTATTTTACATCATTATATAAGTGGAGTAAGAACAGTAGAACAACTTGATTTCTCAGAGAAAGATTTCATAGAAAAGTATAATATACTATGGAAAAAGGGAGTAGAAGTTATTAAATTAAATGATGAAGAAAAAACTCTAACTCTTAGTAATCTAGAAATTTTAAAGTATGATAAAGTATTGATATGCAGCGGAGCTTCATCATTTATACCACCAGTAGAAAACTTAAGGACTGCTAATAATGTAGTTGGACTTAGAAATTTAGATGATGCAGAAACTATGGTGAAGGTGGGGAAAAAAGTTAAAAGTGCAGTAGTATTAGGGGCTGGACTTGTTGGTATAGATGCAATATCAGGTCTTATGAACTATGATTTAAATCTTACTTTAGTGGAAATGGGAGATAGAATATTACCAATACAATTAGATCATTATGCAGCTAAAGAATATGAAAAGAAGTTTGAAGAAAAAGGTGTTAACTTAAGATTAGGAGTAAAGGCAGAGAAACTTATAGTTGATGAAAATAATAATCCAAAAGCTTTACTTCTAAATACAGGAGAAGAAGTTCCTTGTGAACTTATAGTTGTAGCAACAGGAGTTCGTTCTAATGTAGCATTCTTAGAAGACAGTAATGTAATTTGTGATAAATTTGGATTAATAATAACTCCAGATGGCAAAACTAATATTGAAGATGTTTATGGAGCTGGAGATGTAACAGGAAGAAATCCAATATGGCCAACAGCTGTAAAAGAAGGAATAATAGCAGCTTCAAATATGCTAGGTGTAAAACGTGAAATGACAGACTTTTTTGGAAGTAAAAACACAATGAACTTTGTTGGAATTGCAACACTTTCTTTAGGAATGGTAGATGCACCAGAAAATGAAGGTTATGAAATAGAGACAGAAAAGAACGAAAAAGGTTATAAAAAAATTATTCATAAGGATGGAAAAATTTATGGAGCAATAATACAAGGAGATTTATCCTATGCAGGTGTATTAACTCAATTAATAAGAGAAAAAATAGACGTTTCAAGAGTTAAAAAACCATTATTTAAAATAGATTATTCAGATTTCTTTAATATAACAGAAAACTTAGAATATACTTATGAGTAAAACCTAGGGGGCTGTATTAATCAGCCCCCATATTTTTATACTATAATATATAAGTAGCTATCGAGATAGTTATATAGATCACAAATGATACACCTATATGACTAGCTAAAAGGCAGCGAGGATATATTATATAAAAAAGGAGTGAGTGGGATGATTTCATTAGAAGAGGCTAAAGAATTGATTGTAGATTCTGTTAAGGTACAAGAATGTGAAGAAATTGATATTCTTGAGGGAAGAGGAAGAGTTTTAGGAGAAGATATTATATCTCCTATAGATAGTCCTCCCTTTGATAGATCACCCTTAGATGGATATGCTGTTAAGGCAGAGGATTTAAGTTTAGCAAGTGAGGGAAATCCTGTAACTTTTAAGGTTATTGATAAGATTTATGCAGGTTATGTTAGTTCTAAAATTATAGGTTCTTTTGAAGCTGTTAGGATTATGACAGGTGCAAAGTTGCCAAGTGGAGCAGATACTATTGTAAGGCAAGAACTTGTTGACGTTTTAGATGATAATAAAGTTAGAATTTCTGTAAAACAGAAGAAAAATGAAAATGTGATTTTTAAAGGAGAAGATTTTAAAAAGGGGGCTTTAATTCTTGAAAAGGGAACTATATTAAATTTTTCAGAGTTAACAGCCATCGCATCTTTAGGTAGAAAAAAAATTAAGGTTTATAAAAAGCCTATTGTAGCTATTATAACTACAGGAGATGAACTTCAAAACCCTGGTGAACTTTTAAGTGAAGGAAAAATTTATAATAGCAATAGAATATTCTTAAAAGTGAGATTAGAAGAGCTAGGATGTGAAGCTTTGTTTTTTGATTCAATATGTGACAATGAAGAAGAAATAATTACTTTAGTTAAAGAAGCAGAGAAAAAAGCTGATATTCTAATTTCTACAGGAGGCGTATCTGTTGGAGAGAAAGATATAGTTCAAGAATCTGTAAAGAAAGCTGGTTATGAAGTGTTATTTTGGAAGGTTGATATAAAACCAGGTTCACCTATGTTTGCAGCTACAAATGCACAAAATAAGTTATATGTAGGACTTTCAGGAACTCCAGTAGCAGCAGCAACAACTTTTGAACTTACAGTTAGAGGAGCCATAAGTAAAATGTTGGGTTCTAAGGACTTAGATCTTAAAGAAGCAGAAGGAATATTACAAGATGAATTCCTTAAAGTTTCAAAGAAAAGAAGATTTTTAAGAGTTTATTTAGAAGAAAATTATGAGAATAAAGTGTACATAGATAAGGCATATCAAACTCCGGGACAAATTCATACTATGTTAAATAGTAATGCTATATTAGAAATTCCTAAGTCAGTTAAATTAGAAAAAAATATGAAAGTTAAATTGCATAAATTATAAAGTTTATAAGAAAAACATTAAATAAATTATCAATATGATAAATAATTATTATATTGATAATTTTTAATGTTTAAGGCTTATAGGCTTTTTTTATTAATAAATTTTTGTTAAACTCAATAACATACTATATCTAATGATAAAACTTACTATTACTTTATTTAAATACTGTATTTGTTATAAATAGACAAATAGTTTGCACAAATATTATAATATATTAGAAAAACATGAATAAATATAAATCTTAATCTAGGAAATGGAAGGATCTTTTTTATGGATAATAGAAGCAAATTTTCTTTTTTAAAGCAAATACAAAGTTATGTTATAAAATACTCTAATGTAATATCTGAAGTTTTAAATATAGATATTGAGATTGTTGATAATAATTTAGTAAGAATTGCAGGAACTGGAGTCTATAGTTCACAAATAGATAGACAATGTGAAGGTGTATCTTATAAAAGTGTTATAAAGACTGGAGAACATAAAATAATTTTAGATCCAATAAATGATGAATGTTGTAAAGCATGTAAGTTACATTCATCATGTAAAGAGATTTTGGAGATAGCTACCCCTATATTTTATGAAGAAGAAATAATAGGAGTAATAGGATTAATTTGTTTTGACATAGATCAAAAAAATAGAATACTAGAAAATGTAGAAGAAAATTTGAGATTTTTAGATAATATATCTGAATTAATAAGTTCTAAAGTTTATGAAGAGTTTAAGGTTAAAAATGAAGGAGAATTTTTATTAATTTTAGATAATTTTATTAAAAATGTTGATGCAGGAGTTGTAATATTAACTGATGGAAATAGAATATACGATTTAAATGAAATGGCTATGAAGCAATTAGCATTGCTAGATGAGAAAAGCTTCTTTTCACAACAAGAATTAATAAAAAATAGTTATTTTGATACAAATAAATATAAAAATAAAGGAACAGAAGTATATATTAATATAGGAAAGTATAAAAGTATTTTTATTTTTGACAATAAAAAAGAAAAGACACATGAAAAAAGTAAAATAGATGAGAAAAAAGGTTTGTTTGGTGTAGATAGAATAGTAGGAAATTCACAATCTATGAAAAAAATAAAAGGGAAAGTTCAAAAAATAGCAGATTCAATTTCAACAGTTTTAATAACAGGAGAAAGTGGAACTGGAAAAGAGGTATTAGCAAAAGCTATACATGAATCTAGTGATAGGAAGGATAAACCATTTATAGCGATTAACTGTGCAGCTATTCCAGAAAGTCTTTTAGAAAGTGAGCTTTTAGGTTATGAAAAGGGTGCTTTTAGTGGAGCAAGTTCCCACGGAAGAGTAGGTAAATTTGAACTTGCAAATAAGGGAATTATATTTTTGGATGAAATAGGTGATATGCCACTTAATTTACAAGCTAAAATTTTAAGAGTAATTCAAGACAGAAGATGCATAAGAATAGGGTCAAATAAAGTTATTGATTTAGACATAAGAATAATTGCAGCAACAAATAAAAATTTAAAAAAACTAGTAGAAGAAGGCAAATTTAGAGAAGATTTATATTACAGGTTAAATGTTATTCCTATAGAGTTGCCACCATTAAGAGATAGACAAGGTGATGTATTACTTTTAATGAATAACTTTATGGAGAAGTATAGTGAAAGTTTAAAAATAGAAAAAAAAGAAATAACAGCTAAAGCGTTAGAAAAGATAGAAAAGTATAATTGGCCTGGTAATATAAGAGAACTTGAAAATTGTGTGGAATATATGGTTAACATATCTAAATATGAAGATAGTATTGATGAAGAATTTTTGCCTGAAGCTATAAAAAATTATAATAAGGTTTCAGAAATATCAACTTTAGTAAATGATGAATTAACATTAAATCAGTTAGAAAAAAAATATATAGAGTTAATGATAGATAAATACGGAAATGATTTAAAAGCTAAAAAAATTATAGCTGATAAGTTAGGTATTGGTATTGCAACTTTATATAGAAAGATAGACAAAGATAAAACAATTAAAGAGCTTTAAAAAGTTTTTAAGTTAGAATTGTGAGATATTGAATTGAAAATAGTTATAGTGTTTTATGGCTTTAAATATAAAAAAATAAGTTAGAGTTATAAGCATTAAAATTTTTATATTTTTTAAATTGACTTTTATAAATATGTAATATATAATACTCATATAAAGACGTTGATTAGGAAAAGTAATTGTTTACTGTACTTTCAGAGAGTGCTTGGTTGGTGAAAAAGCATAGTACACTTCAATGAAAATCACCTATGAGTTGGTAGCTGAAAAGGTTTCTTATTAAGTTTACACGTTGGCTCGCGTTAAGAGATAGGATATGTTAGTATCTGAAATTAAAGTCAATATATTTTTGAAAGATTATTAAATGATATATTGATTATTCACCATAGGTGGTATAACGAGTTTATTATCTCGTCCTATTGTAGGACGAGTTTTTTTTTATTTTAATTTCAATAAGATAATTATTTTTAGGAGTAAATAGAATTGATTTTATGTACATTTTCAAAATAAAGTTGATTAAATTGCTCTTATTAGTAATATATAAAAATAAAATTTACATTATTAAATAAGATTAATCATAAAAAATTAGCTAAATAAATGGTTACAGAATTCTAAAGCCAATTTAATTAAATATTTAAACAAAGGAGAAAGTACTGTGAATAATAATTTAAGTAAAACAATAACATTTTGGACAGCTTTATCTACAGTAATTGGACTTGTAATAGGTTCTGGTGTATTTTTTATGCCTCAACAAATTTTCAAAGCTACAGGAGGAGCACCAGGATTAGGTATTTTTGCATGGATACTAGGTGGGGTTATCACTATTGCAGCAGGATTAACTGCTACAGAAATATCAGCTTTATTCCCTGAAACAGGTGGAATGATGGTTTATATGAGAGAAATTTATGGAGAAAAATTTTCATATTTAACAGCATGGATGCAAACAATTTTATATTTTCCTAGTGTCATTGCTGCTCTCTCTATACTTTTTGCTGAGCAAGCTTGTATAGTAATTAATTCTCCTAACTTAAAAATTCCAATAGCTATAAGTATAATAATATTTGTAGTAATTTTAAATCTTTTTGGTTCAAAAACGGGAGGTGTTATTCAGATTGTTTCTACTTTAGGAAAGCTTATTCCTATTGTTCTTATAATAGTTTTTGGATTTATTAGAAATAAACATGCATCAAATATAATGATTCCATTTTTAGGGCATAATCTTGGTTTTGCATCAGTACTTGGTCAAGTTTTGGTTGCAACACTCTTTGCTTATGATGGCTGGATATATGTAGGGAATATTGCTGGTGAAATGAAGAATCCTAAAAAGGACCTTCCACTTGCTATAATTGGTGGACTTATGATAATAATGGCTATTTACATAGCTATCAATATAGCTTTTATATTTGTAGTTCCTGCTAAAGATTTAGCTTTTAATACTACGCCAGCTTCATTAGTTGCACAAAAGTTATTTGGAAATGTTGGTGCTCAAATTATAAATATAGGTATATTAATATCTATATTTGGAACATTAAATGGATATATTTTGACAGCTCCTAGAGTTCCTTTTGTTCTTGCATGTACAGGGCTTTTACCATTTAGTAAAGTTTTTTCAAAATTGAATAAGAAGAATGTTCCAGCCAATGTTACCTGGCTAATAGCAGTTTTAGCAATTTTATATACTTTAAGTGGTCAATTTAGTCTTTTAAGTAATTTTTCAATATTTACTATATGGATATTTTATTTATTAATATTTATTGGTGTATTTAAATTAAGAAAAGAAAAGCCGGATATAAATAGACCTTATAAAGTTATTGGGTATCCTATTATTCCTTTTATAGCGATATTTGGTGGTTTCTTTGTTATAATAAATCAATTATTTATGTCTGGACTTAAAACAAGCTTTATTGCTGTTGGAGGACTTGTTATAACACTTATGGGCATTCCTTTATATAACTATATGATAAGAAGAAAAAAGTTTAAATAGAAAATTAAATCTTGTAATCAGAAAAAAATAATGCTATTTTTTTTAAAAGTAGCATTATTTTTATTTATAAATTAAGTTGTTTTAATAATTTTAGAAGTAAAGTTCAATTAAATTAGAATTTTTAAATTTTTACTTTAAAATTTTTTTTACTGAATTATAAGTATTAAAAAAGAATTAAGATTTAAAATATCAAAATAATAAATTTGTAGAAAATATAAGATAAAACTGTAATAAACCTAGAAAATAAGCTAATTATCATATTGATAAAAATTTATCAATATGATAATTAGCTTATTTTTTTGTCCTTATAACTCAGTAATATGAACAAAAAAAACCAAAAAAACAATTAAAATTAATTTTTTGTGAACAGAATTTTGGCTTTTGAATTGCTATAGATAGTTATATAAAAATTAAATGTGATTTTTTTAGAAGGAGTATGTTGATATGGAAAAGATAAAATGGAAAATGAATACAATGAAACCCAGCGACAAAGAAGCTTCTATTACTTACTTAACAAAAGAAGAAGTAAGTAAAGCAAGAAGATTCCATGAGAGCATAGATGGATATGAAAAAACACCATTAGTTAAATTAGATAACTTGGCAAAACATATAGGAATCAAAGGGTTATATGTAAAAGATGAATCTTATAGATTTGGATTAAATGCATTTAAAGTATTAGGTGGATCTTATTGCATGGCTAGATACCTAGCAAAAAAATTAGGAAGAGAAAATGAAGAAATGACTTATAAAGAGTTAATTTCAAAAGAAGTTAAAGATAAATTAGGAGATGTTACTTTCTATACAGCTACAGATGGTAACCATGGAAGAGGAGTTGCTTGGACAGCTAATAAATTAAATCAAAAATCAGTTGTTTTAATGCCAAAAGGTTCATCATTAACAAGACTTAATAACATTAAAGCAGAAGGTGCTGATGCATCAATAACAGATTTAAATTACGATGATGCTGTTAGATTAGCTAATAAATATGCTGAAGAAAATGGTGGAGTAATGGTTCAAGATACAGCTTGGGAAGGCTATGTTGATATTCCAACTAACATCATGCAAGGATATGGAACAATGGCTTTAGAAGCTATAGAACAATTAGAAGAATATGGAGTAAAAAGACCAACTCACATATTTATACAAGCTGGTGTTGGTTCATTAGCAGGTGGAATTCAAGGTGTATTTGCTAATATATACAAAGATAAATGTCCAATAACAACAGTAGTTGAAGCTAATTTAGCAGATTGTTACTACAAATCAGCAATAGCTGATGATGGTAAGGCTAGATTCGTTGGTGGAGATATGAATACAGTAATGGCTGGTCTTGCTTGTGGAGAACCTAACATATTAGGATTTGAAGTTCTTAAAAATTATGCAAGTTGCTTTATTTCATGTCCTGATTGGGTTTCAACTAAAGGTATGAGAATCTTAGGAGCTCCAATGAAAGGTGATAAACAAGTAATTTCTGGAGAATCAGGTTCAGTTACTAGTGCTACAGTATTTGAAATAATGACAAACCCAGAATTAGCAGACTTAAGAAGACAATTAAAATTAGATGAAAATTCAGAAGTTTTAGTATTTAGTACAGAGGGAGATACTGACCCAGATAAATTCAAAGATATAGTTTGGAATGGATTAATCACAGAGTATGATAAATAAACTAAGATTTAATTCAGATAAAAAATAGATGTATTTTAGGAGGATGTTAATATGTTAAGCCAAGAACGTAAAAATGAAGTTGTTGATATTTGTAGAGAGCTAATTAGTCATTACACAGTTTCAGGAAATGAAAAAGGTGTAGTTGATGCTATAAAAGGTAGATTTGAAAAAATGGGATTTGATGATGTTCAAATAGATAAATATGGTAATGTTATAGGTCACATAAAAGGTAGCAAACCAGGTAAAAAAATATTATTAGATGGACATATAGATACAGTACCTGTTCCAGATAAAACTCAATGGAAACATGATCCATTTGCTGGAGAAATAGTAGATGGAAAAATATACGGAAGAGGAACTTCAGATATGAAGGGACAAGTTAGTGCTATGATAGCAGCTGCATCTTACTTTGCTAAAGATATGAACAAAGACTTTGCAGGTGATATCTATGTTGCTGGTGTAGTTCAAGAAGAATTATTTGAAGGAGTTTCAGCTAGAGAAATAAGTAAAAATGTAAAACCAGATTACGTTATAATTGGTGAATCTTCAGAATTAAACCTTAAAATCGGACAAAGAGGTAGAGCTGAAATAGTAGTAGAAAGTTACGGTAAACCAGCTCACTCAGCTAACCCAGAAAAAGGTATAAACGCAGTTTATAAAATGTCTAAGTTTATAGAAAAGGTTCAAAATATAGAAACAGTAGTACATCCTAAATTAGGAAAAGGTATCTTAGTTTTAACTGATATAAAATCAACACCATACCCAGGTTCATCAGTAGTTCCTTCATATTGTAAAGCTACATTTGATAGAAGACTTTTAGTTGGAGAAACTTTAGAATCTGTTATAGCTCCAGTTAAAAAATTAGCAGAAGATTTAATGAAAGAAGATCCAGAAATGAAAATAGAAGTTTCATATGCAAAAGGTAAAGAAACTTGCTATACAGGTGAAACAATTGAAGCTGAAAGATTCTTCCCAGGTTGGTTATATGATGAAAATGATGAGTTTGTACAAGCTGCATATAAAGGATTAAAATCAGCTGGAATAAACCCAGAAATAACAGAATACTCATTCTGTACTAATGGTTCACATTATGCTGGAGAAGCTGGAATTAAAACTATAGGATTTGGTCCTTCTAAGGAAAATTTAGCTCATACAATAGATGAGTATATCGAAGTAGAACAATTACACAAAGGTGTAGAAGGATACTATGGAATATTAAAATCAGTTTACAACAAATAATTTAGGAGATGATTCTATGAAGACCTTAATTAAAAATGGATTAATAGTAGACGGGCTTCTAAACAAACCCTTTAAAGGCGAAGTTTTAATTGAAGGGGATAAGATTGCAAAAATAGGAACTAACATAAATGAAAAGGCTGAGAATGTTATTGATGCTAAAGGCAGAGTTGTGTGTCCAGGTTTTGTTGACACACACAGCCACTCAGATTTAATGATGTTAGTTAATCCTTATAATGAAGTTAAAATAAGACAAGGTATAACAACTGAAGTTTTAGGTCAAGATGGTATCTCAATGGCACCACTTCCTAAAGAATTTATAAGCCCTTGGAGAAAGAATCTTGCTGGATTAGATGGAGAAAGTGATGAAATAGACTGGGGTTATGAAACAACAGATAACTATTTAAAACTTATGGAAAAACAAGGTGTAGGGCTTAATGAAAGTTACTTAGTTCCTCATGGAAATATAAGAATGGAAGCTATGGGACTTGTTGATGCTCCAGCAACTAAAGAGCAAATAGCTAAAATGTGTGAAATAACTGAAAGAGAAATGAAAGCTGGTGCATTTGGATTATCAAGTGGATTAATATATATCCCTTGTGCTTATTCAAGAACAGATGAATTAATAGAAATGTGTAAAGTTGTTGCTAAATATGATGGAGTATTTGTAGTTCATCAAAGAAGTGAAGCTGATACAATAGTTGATTCTATGGAAGAAATTATTAAGATTGGTAGAGAGTCAGGAGTTAAAATACATTTTTCTCATTTTAAAGTTTGTGGAAAACAAAACTGGAAGTATATAGATGATATGGAAAGACTTTTAGATGAGGGAGAAAAAGAAGGGTTAAAAATATCTTATGACCAATACCCATATGCAGCAGGTAGTACAATGCTTGGTGTAATACTTCCACCATGGGCTCATGATGGTGGAACAGATAATCTTATGAAAAGATTAGATGATGAAGAGTGCAGAAAAAGAATGAAGGAAGATATGGCTAATGGAATTCCAGGATGGGACAACTTTGTTGAATTTGCTGGAATAGACCAAATCTTCGTAACTAGTGTAAAAACAGAAAAAAATAAAGATGTGATCGGAAAAAGTTTAAAAGAAATTGGAGAAATGAGAGGAAAAGATCCTCTAGATGCAACATTTGATTTACTTCGTGATGAAGAAAATGCAGTTGGAATGGTTGATTTTTATGGATTAGAAGAACATGTAATTAAATTCTTAAAAAGACCAGAACAAAATGTTTGTACAGATGGTCTTCTTTCAGGAAAACCTCATCCAAGAGCTTATGGGGCATTCCCAAGAATTCTAGGAAGATATGTGAGAGAGCTTAAAGTATTAAGTTTAGAAGAAGCTGTTCACAAAATGAGTAAGAAAGCAACAGATGCTTTATCTATTAAAAATAGAGGAAGCTTAGAAGTTGGAAACTTTGCTGACATAGTAATCTTTAACCAAGATACTGTAATAGATAAAGGAACTTTTGTTGATTCAACTCAATTCCCAGAAGGTATAGATTATGTAATTGTAAATGGAACTGTTGTTTTAGAAGAGGGAACTTATCATAAGGTTCTACCTGGAACAGTTATAAGAAGGAAATAGTTAATTTAGGTTAATATTTTAATTTAAGTTAATTTATATAAATTTCAAAAAATACTAAAAGAGAAGAGGAGTTGTTTTTTATGGCAAATTTAAAAGTAGATATATTAGGATTAAATTTAAGAAACCCAATAATGACTGCAGCAGGTCCAGGAGCAAGAAATGCTGATTTAATACTTAAAGCTGTAGATTTAGGATTAGGTGGTATTGTTACAAAAACAGTTTCAGAAAAAGCTGCTGAAGTACCAAGACCATGTATGGCTAAGACAAACAGTGGATTCTTAAACACTGAATTATGGTCAGAATTAACTGTTGAACATTGGGTTGAACATGAATATCCAAGATTAAAGAAAGCTGGTCTTCCAGTTATAGTAAGTATGGGATATACAGAAGATCAAATTAGAAAAGTTGCACCACTTGTAAAACCATATGCAGATGCTGTTGAACTTTCAACTCACTATGTAGGAACAGACGTAGCTCCAATAGTTAATGCTATGAAAGCTGCTAAAGAAGTATTAGATTGTCCAGTATTCATGAAAATGAGTCCACATACTGATATCCATGTTATAGCAAAAGCTTTAGAGGATGCAGGAGCTGATGGATTAGTTATGATCAATTCATTTGGTCCATGTATGGCTATAGACACTGAAACAGGATATCCAATAATGGGTAGCAAAACTGGTTACGGTTGGTTATCAGGATCATCAATAAGACCACTTGCAATCAGAAATATTTATGATGCTGCAAAAGAAGTTAACATACCAATAATAGGTGTTGGTGGAGTAACTTGTGGTAGAGATGCTGCTGAAATGTTAATGGCTGGAGCATCAGCTGTACAAGTTTGTACTGAAGCAATATTAAAAGGACCAGGAATCTATGGAAAAATAGCTAAAGAATTAGATCAATTCTTAGAAGAGCATGGATATAAAGATGTTAGTGAAATAATTGGATTAGCACATAAAAAATCAGCTGATAGAACATTTAAAACAGAAAAAAGAGAAACTCCAACAATTAATTATGATAAATGTGTTAAATGTGGAGTTTGTGTAACAAGTTGCGTTTATGATGCACTTTCAATAACAGATAAATTAGAATTAGATACAAATAGATGTTTTGAATGTGGACTTTGTGTAACAAGATGTCCAAAAAATGCATTAGAATTACCATATTGTTAAGAATTAAATAAGCTTATAAATCTAATGAGTTTATTTTTTGAATTATCTTTTATTAAAAGTAAACTCATTAGATATTATATAGAATCTATCTAGGAGGAATAAGGATATGAAAAAAATAATCAACACTAAAAATGCACCAGGTGCTATAGGACCATACTCACAAGGAACTGAAGCAGGAAACTTAGTATTTGTTTCAGGACAACTTCCTATTAACATGAGCACTGGAGAGTTAGAAACTGAAATAAAAGCAGCTACTAAAGCTTCATTAGATAATGTAAAAGCTATATTAGAAGAAGCTGGTTCATCAATGGACAAAGTATTAAAAACAACAGTTTTCTTAAAAGATATTAATGATTTTGCTGCTGTTAATGAAGTTTATGGAAAATACTTTACTAAAGATTGTCCAGCAAGAGCTTGTTTTGCAGTTGGAAAACTTCCAAAAGATGCTTTAGTTGAAATAGAAGTTATAGCTTGTAAGTAATTTATATTTTAAAAGTAACAGATAGCTTGTAAGTAATTCATTGCTTGAAGATAAATTTCTTGCTTAAAAATAAGTTTTTATAATTGAAAAATTATAAAATGTTCATTATTAAGAAAATAATTTTTGTTTTATATAGTAAGAATTATTTTCTTGAATTCCTAACCATAATCTTAAAATTTTAAAATAAACAAATTAAATTAAACAAATTAAATGAACATTTAAGATAAAACTAAAAATTAATTCGTAAAACGAAGGGAGGGACTTGCTTTCATTGTTCTGATCCTAAGCCCAAAACAGTTTGAATTATAAATTATTTAAAGGTTTATCATTAGGAAGGAAGCAAGGGTGCTATATGAGCGGTTTACATGAATTCGGAACAGTTGTAAATATAATAGGAGGAATCCTATTAGCATACGGATATTTGCCTCATTTATATAGTCTAATAAAAACAAAAAATCCAGGAAATAATAGTGTACAATATTGGGTCATAATGACATTTGGTATATTCTGCATAGGTGTTAATCAATTTATAAATAAATTACCAAAAGTTCAATTAGTTACTCAGAGTTTCAATGTTGGTTTAGCTTTCATTTGTACAGTAGTTTTAATTTACTACGTCCAAAAAAACAAGAAAAAAGTGAATGCTTAATATTATTATTTTAAAAGGAGTTGTTTAAGATGGATATGTATTTCTGGGGAAATGTTGCACAAGTATTAGGAAGTTGCACATTAGTTTATGCGTATTTTCCACAAATTTATAGATTATTTAGATCAAAGGATGCAGAAGGAATGAACCTACAATTCTGGACTATACTAACTATAGGTTTGTGTTGTATAGCAATTAATTTAACAATAAGTGACGTTAACCTATTTATTCAAGGTACTCAATGGTTTAATGTACTATTAGCATTTATTGTATTAGTATTATCAATAACTTATAAAAGAAATAAAAAAGCACATGCACATTAATTTATCTTTAAAACATGTGAAAATATTTAAAATATATTAATAATAAAAATACTCAAATTTGATTGCAAAATCTTATGAGAGTATTTTTATTATTAATATCATACTTTTAGCAAGAATAGGTAAAGGAGAGCGGAAACATGGTATATAATAAGGAACTTATAGTGGTAAGAGGTGGAGGAGATATCTCCACTGGAACAATACAAAAGATAAAGAGAGCAGGGTTTAAGGTAGTGGTTTTAGAAAGTGAAAAACCAACAAGTATAAGAAGACATGTTTGCTTAAGTGAAGCTATATATGATGGTGAAGCAACTGTAGAGGATATAAAGGCTATAAAAGCTAATAATTTATCAGATATAGAAAGAATATTAAATGAAGGTAATATAGCAATAGCTGTAGATGAAAAGGGAGAATTTATAAATAAATTAAAGCCCATAGCAGTTATTGATGCTATTCTTGCAAAGAAAAATTTAGGAACTAATAGAAATATGGCACCTATAACTATAGGATTAGGTCCTGGATTTGAGGCTGGAAAAGATGTTGATGTTGTTGTTGAGACTATGAGAGGACATAATTTAGCAAGACTTATATTTGAAGGGAAACCTATGGATAACACAGGGGTTCCAGGAGAGATAAAAGGAGTTTCTAAGGATAGAGTAATATATAGTGAAAATGAAGGCATAATAAAAAATATAAGTAAGATAAGTGATTCTGTGAAAAAAGGCGAAGTTATTGCTAAAATTGGAGAAAAAGAAGTTAAGGCAACTATAGATGGGGTTTTAAGAGGATTAATAAGAGATGGATTCTATGTTAAAGAGGGCTTAAAAATAGCAGATATAGATCCAAGAGCTAGTGAGAAGAATAATTGTTTTACTATATCAGATAAAGCAAGAAATGTTGGAGGAGCATCTTTAGAAGCACTTTTAATAATGTTAAATAGAAAAAAATCCCTATCAATATGATAATAAAGATAATTAATAAGAAAATACTTGAAATTAAAGGTATTTTCCTATTATCAAATTGATAAATTAATTATTAAATTGATAATTGAAGGCTTTAAAGAAACTATTTTTATGCTTCTTTAAAGTTTTTTTTATATAAATGTAGACTTAATTCAGGTGTAGTTTTGACTGCGATTGAATACTTAGTCGTAGTTATCTAGAAGCGTAAGGCTAGTTATTTCCTACTTATAGAACATAGGAGTATTATAGTCTATAATTATCAGATAAAAAGGCTAAAAATAGAGGTTTTACTTGGCATGTTAATTGCGAAATAAATATTAATAAAAGTTTAATAAAAGTTTAATAAAGAAATAGAACAGGCAAAATTTGATTTTATTATAAATGGGAGGAATTACAATGATTGTTATAGGAAATGGTGTTGTTGTAACAAGAGATAGCAATAATACTTTTATAAAAAATGGAGCTGTTGCAGTAGATGGAAGCAAAATAATAGAAGTAGGTACAGTAGAAGAAATTAAAGGTAAATATAAAGATGCTGAATTTATTGATGCTAAAGGTAATTTAATAATGCCAGGATTAATCAATACACATCATCATATTTATAGTGCTTTTGCTAGAGGATTAAACTTAAATAATCCTCCAGCAAAGGGATTTATAGATATATTAGAAAATATGTGGTGGACAATTGATAAAAAATTAACATTAGAAGATGTTAAATATAGTGGTTATACAACTCTTATTGATTGTATTAAAAATGGTGTTACTACAGTTTTTGACCACCATGCAAGTCCATATGCTATAGAAAATAGTTTATTTACATTAGCTGATGTAGCAAAAGAAGTTGGGATAAGAGGTTCTTTCTGTTATGAAACATCAGATAGAGATGGAGAAGCTATAACAAATGCAGGAATTAAAGAAAACGTAGAATTTATAAAATATGCAAATAAAGAAAATTCAGACATGGTTAAAGGTATGTTTGGATTACATGCTCAATTTACATTAAGCGATAAAACTTTAGAAAAATGTGCTAAAGAAATGGAAAGCTTAGATGCTGGATACCATGTTCATACAGCAGAAGGAATAGATGATTTACATCATTGTTTAAGAGAACATGGTAAAAGAGTAGTTGAAAGACTTATGGATTTCGATATTTTAGGAGAAAAAACTCTATCAGTTCATAATCTTCATATTAACTCAAGAGAAATGGATATTTTAAAAGAAACAAAGACAAACTTAGTTAATAATCCAGAATCCAATATGGGAAATGCAGTTGGTTGTGCTCCTGTAATAGAAATGATGAAAAGAGGTTTAAATGTTGGGCTTGGAACAGATGGATATACAAGTGATATGTTTGAATCAATGAAAGTAGGAAATTTAATTCATAAGCATAATCTTTGTGATTCTAATGTTGCTTGGACAGAAGTTCCAAAAATGTTCTTTGAAAATAATAGAGATATTGCATCAAGACATTTTAATGCAGAAATAGGAACATTAAAACCAGGAGCTGTAGCAGATATTATTGTTGTTGAATATGATCCATTAACACCTATGGATGCTAGTAATATAAATTCACATTTATTATTTGGAGTTAACGGAAAAAGTACATTGACAACTATGGTAAATGGAAAAGTAGTTATGAAAGACAGAATTTTATTAACTTTAGATGAAAAAGAAATATTTGAAAAATCTAGAGAAATATCAAGTAAATTATGGTCAAGATTCTAAGAAATTTAGAGTCGCAAGCCTTATGGAGGAATAGAGATGGGCACTATATTATCAGGAGGAAGAATTGTAACTCCACAAGAAACAATAAATGCTGATATTAAATTTGAAAATGGCATTATAGTAGCTATAGAGAAAAATATTAAAGCTGAAGAAAATGATGAGATTATTGCTATAAATGGTTCCTATGTACTACCTGGAGCTATAGATACACATACACATTTTGATTTAGATACAGGTGTTATGAAAACAGCTGACGACTTTAAAACAGGGACCTTAGCTGCTATAGCAGGGGGAACTACTACTATTCTTGATTTTGCAACTCAAGATAAAGGTGATACTTTAGAAAATGCTTTGAAAGTTTGGCATGAAAAGGCTCGTAATGTATCTTTTTGTGATTACGGATTTCACATGGCTATAACTGATTGGAATGAAAAAACTTCAAAATCAATGGAACAAATGATTAAGGATGGTGTTAGTTCATTCAAGATGTACATGGCTTATAAAGGAACTTTACAAGTTGATGATAATGAAATATATGAAGCTTTAAAGAGAAGTAAGGAAGTTGGGGCAATTATAGGATTCCATTGTGAGAACGGAGATATGGTTGTGGAACTTGCAAATGAACATATAAATAAAGGGTTAGTAGCTCCAAAGTACCATTCACAATCAAGACCAAGTGAGTTAGAAGCAGAGGCTATTTCAAGGGTTACTAAGATTGCAAAATTAGCAAACTCACCATTGTATGTTGTTCACTTAAGCTCAGAAGAAGGATTAAAAGAAGCTAGAGAAGCTAGAAAAAATGGAATAGAAGTTTACTTAGAAACTTGTCCTCAATATCTTTTATTAGATGATTCAAGCTATGAAGGAACAGCTGAGGATAGCTTTAATGGTGCAAAATATGTAATGTCTCCACCTTTAAGAAAGAAAAAGGATGGGGCTGCATTATGGAACGCCTTAAAGGATGGAGAAATCGAAGTTACAGGTACAGACCATTGCTCATTTAATTATAAAGGGCAAAAATCTGTAGGAAAAGATGACTTCAGAAATATACCAAATGGTGGTCCAGGTGTAGAACATAGATTACTTTTAATGTATCAACATGGAGTTAGAGAAAATAAGTTTTCTATAAATAAATTAAGTGAATTATTATCTACTAATGCAGCTAAGTTTTTTGGTATGTACCCTAAAAAGGGAATAATACAATGTGGAAGCGATGCAGATTTAGTAATTTTAAATCCAAATAAAAATTTTGTTATAAGCTCAAAAAATCAACATCAAAATGTTGATTACACACCTTATGAAGGATATAAGATAGATGGAAATATAGACTATGTGTTCTTAAGAGGTGAAAAGGTTATTTTAGATAATAACCTAAATATTAAAGAGCCAAAAGGCAAGTATGTACAGAGAAATTCTTTTAAAGGAGGGTGTTTATAATGTATGAATTTATATTAAATGGCGAGAAAGTAACAGCAGAAGAAAATGAGAAGTTGTTACATTTCTTAAGAGATAAAAAGGGAATTTTATCAGTTAAAAATGGTTGTGATGAAGGAGCATGTGGAGCTTGTACTTTACTTATAGATGGAGTTGCAACTAAGTCTTGTGTACAAACTTTAGAAAGAATTAACGGAAAAACAGTTACAACAATAGAAGGATTTACTGAAAGAGAAAAAGAGGTATTTGCTTATGCATTTACTGAAGCAGGTGCAGTTCAATGTGGATTCTGTATACCAGGTATGGTTATGGCTGCAAAAGGACTTTTTAATAAAACTTTAAATCCAACAGCTGAAGAAGTTAAAAAGGCATTAAGAGGTAACATATGTAGATGTACAGGTTATGTAAAAATTGAAGATGCTATTATGTTAGCTGCTGAAATTTTTAGAGAAAACAAAGAAGTACCTCGTAGATCTTGTAAAGGTCTTATAGGAGAAAATGCACATAAAGTTGATGCTCATGATAAAACTTTAGGAACAGCAAAATATGCTGATGATTTATATTTTGATGGAATGCTTTATGGTAGTGCATTAAGACCAGAATATGCAAGAGAATTAATTAAAAAAATAGATACATCTAAAGCTGAAGCTATGGATGGTGTTTATGCAGTTGTAACAGCTAAGGATATCCCAGGAAAGAGATATATAGGTCACTTAAAACAAGATTGGCCAGCTCTTATAGCTGAAGGAGAAGAAACAAGATATATAGGTGATGCTTTAGCTTTAGTAGCAGCTAGAGATAAAAAAACATTAAAAGAAGCTTTAAAAGCAATAGAAGTTGACTATGAAAAATTAGAACCTGTAACAACTATTGAAGATGCTTTAAAGGTAGATGCACCGAAAGTTCATGAAACAGGAAACTTATTAGTTCATGAACACCTAAAAAGAGGAGATGCAGACAATGCTATAAAAAATTCTAAGTTTGTTTATGAAGAAGACTTTGTTGTTCCACCAACAGAACATGCTTTCATGGAACCAGAAGCTGCTGTAGCAAGATATGAAGATGGAATTTTAACTGTTTATACAGGCGGACAAGGTATCTATGATGAAGTGCGTGAATTAGGTAATTTATTAGGTTTAACAGATAAAGAATTAAGAATAAAAAGTATGTATGTAGGTGGAGGTTTTGGTGGTAAAGAAGATATGAGTGTTCAACATCATGCTGCATTACTTACTTATATTACTAAAAAGCCTGTAAAAGTTGTTTTATCTAGACAAGAAAGTTTAAATGTGCATCCAAAAAGACATATGATGAAGATGCATTTTACTGTTGGATGTGATGAAAAAGGAATATTACAAGGAATGAAGGCTGAAATATTATCAGATACTGGGGCTTATGCATCACTAGGTGGCCCAGTTCTTCAAAGAGCATGTACTCATGCTGGTGGTCCTTATAATTTCCAAAACATAACCATTGATGGAAAAGCACTTTATACTAATAATCCTCCAGCGGGAGCATTTAGAGGATTTGGTGTTACTCAATCAGCATTTGCAATGGAATGTTGTATGAATAAATTAGCTGAAATGGTAGGAATATCAGGTTGGGAAATCAGATATAGAAATGCTATAAAACCAGGTCAAGAATTATCAAATGGACAAATAGCTGATGAAGGTACAGCTTATGTTGAAACTTTAGAAGCAGTTAAAGATGTATATGAAAATAATAAGATTGTTGGGATTGCGTCAGCATTTAAAAATGCTGGGGTAGGTGTTGGTATCCCTGATATAGGAAGATGTAACCTTGCTATTATAGATGGAAAAGTTCATGTTAGAAGTTCAGCTGCTGATATAGGACAAGGTATTATGACAGTTACATCACAAATAGTAGCAGAAATAACTGGATTACCTCAAGATTCCTTAATTGTAGAAAGACCAGATAGTTTATTAACTCCTGATGCAGGTACAACAACAGCTTCTAGACAAACTGTATTTACAGGAGAAGCTGCTAAGGTTGCAGCCTTAAAACTTAAAGAAGCAATGGAAAATAAAACTTTAGATGATTTAAATGGAGAGATATTTAAAGGTGAATATTGTGGAATTACAGATCCAATGGGTTCAGATAAGCCAAACCCAGTAAGTCATATTGCTTATGGTTTTGCAACTCAAGTAGTTGTATTAGATGAGGATGGTAAACTTGTAAAAGTTGTAGCAGCTCATGATGTAGGTAAAGCAATAAACCCTCAAGGTGTTGAAGGACAAATTGAAGGTGGAGTTACTATGGGACTTGGTTATGGATTAACAGAAGATTTCCCAACAAAAGATGGTGTTCCAGCAGTTAAATATGGAACATTAGGATTAATGAGATCAATATCTGTTCCAGAAATAGTGCCAATAATAATAGAAAAGAATAAAGCAGACTTAAGCTTTGGAGCAAAGGGAGTTGGAGAAATTGTTTGTGTACCAACAGCACCAGCACTTCAAAATGCTTACTATAAATTAGATGGTGTATTTAGAACAAAATTACCACTTGATGATACTGCTTATAGAAAGAAAAAGTAGTAAAGAAATAAAAAAATAATATTGCAATTATGGGAAATGGGGAAAGCTACGGTGAGCGTACTTTCCCCAACATAAAGAAATCCACTAATAGTCAATAAATTTATTTGAAGTAAGAGGGGAGGAACTTATTTCTAAATAAATTAACAGTTACGTTACGAAAACTATTAGTGTTTGCTATTTTATAAGTTTTTAGTGCTGTGAATGTTTTCTTATATTTAGAAATAGGGCTAAAATGACTGGAATTCAAACGTTTGGATTTTTATTAAATATCTTTGGAGGATTTCTATTAATATCAGGGTATATTCCGCAAATATGTAGAGTATATAAATCAAAGTCTCCAGGAAACAATAGTCTACAATATTGGACTATAATGACCTTTGGAATTTTTTGTGTAGGTATTAATCAAGCTATTCGCGGAGTACCAACAATTCAATTAATGATTCAATGGTGTAATATTTTTCTTGCTTTAACATGTACTATTTTAATATTACGTTATAGCTTTAAAAAGAAAGATAGAAATGAAAATTAATTAGAATTAATGGGGGTAAAGGAATCATGGATAAGTATTTAATAGGGACTATAGCTCAAGTTTTAGGAAGTTGCACACTTATGTATGCATATTTTCCACAAATTATAAGATTACTAAAGACTAAAGACGCTACAGGGGTTAGCCCAAAGTTTTGGTCTAAATTAACTTTAGGATTAAGCTGTGTGGCAATTAATTTGACTATAAGTAAAGTAAATGTTTTTATACAGTGTACTCAATGGTTTAATGTTTTCTTAGCATTTACTGTATTAATGCTAGCTATAAAATATAAACCGACTTCTGAAGAATCTAAAAATAAAGAAATTGAATTAGAAGCTTAAAATAAAGATATTATTTAAAGAAATTTGTGGATTTTCACTTTAAATAATATTTTAAATAATTAAATGTTTTTAGAGAAAAGCAAATTATAAAATAATTCATGAAGAAAGTATTTAGAAATAAAGGGATATAAGTAATTTTAAAAATTTAATAGTGACAATAAATATGTAATTTAAAAGAGAGATGGATTTAATATTATTTTATACATAAGTAAAAGAAAGTATCTCATAATTAAGTTATTTTCCATACAGGAGGAGAATGTGAAAAGGTTAAGAGCTATTATGCTATTTAATTAAAAGATTATTTTTCAATAAGAATTTTCTTTGTTGTGAGAGAACTAAATTCATAAGTTAGAATCCATAAAATCATTTTAAGGAGGTGAGGAAAATGTAATGCCTAGTTTAGGTAAGAAAGTATTTTAACAAAATATGTAGAGTTGTTAAAAGAAAAATTACAGAAGGGAGGGACTTATTTCTAGAGTTCGAAGCTAAATATTTTATAGCTTATAGAAATAAGGGTGCTATATGAGTGGTCTACATGTATGCAGAACTATAAAAGATAATAATATTATTATTATGTATATAAAAAGAATTCCCTATGAAGGTTTTAGAAACTTTAGGGAGTTACACCAAAAATACAACTCGTAAAATTTTAAATTATTTAGAAATTTAATTTTTATTCTTTAATACTAATTATTAGAATGCGGCGTATAACTTACAAAGATAACTCTGATAATTTAAGATTAAGATTCTAATAATTTAAAATTTATTATGGATGTAGAAAATACTAATTATAATATATTTTTATAAGTAGAATGAAGTTTGAATAGATTTATTTTGTTCAATACTTAAATTTATTAGTTTATAATCATGTAAGTTAGTACCACATTTATAAGATGAAAGGCACGGTTTAAAAATGATTGTGCTACAAATTATTTTAAGTTAAAGGTTTTTATTATAATTCAAACAATAAACAACCTTTAATGTAAAAAAATATTTGTGAAACTTTTAAATTGGAGGTATAAACTATGATTTATAAATCTTTAGGTGAAAGTGAAAAAAGAGTAGATGCTTTCGCAAAGGTAACAGGTAAGGCAAAATATAGTAGTGATTATTTTGAAAGTGATTTATTAATAGGGAAAGTTTTAAGAAGTCCATATGCTCATGCCATAGTGAAGAGCATAGATACAACAGAGGCAGAAAAACTTTCTGGTGTAGAAGCTGTATTAACATATAAAAATGTTCCACAAGGAAAGTTCCCGACAGCAGGACATCCATATTCTTTAGATCCAAGTCATAGAGATGTAGAAGATAGATCACTGTTAACAAATAAAGCGCGTTTTGTTGGAGATGAAATCGCAGCAGTTGTTGCTGTAGATGAATTAACAGCATTAAAAGCCTTAAAATTAATTAAGGTGGAATATGATGTTTTACCATTTGTATTAGATCAAGAAGAAGCCATGAAAGAAGGAGCTCCAATAATCCACGAAGAAAGACCAAATAATATAATAAGTGATTTTGGTATAACTGTAGGAGAGCCTGATAAGGTATTTAATGAAGCTGATAAAATATTTGAAGGTAAGTATGAAACTCAAACTGTTCAACATTCACAAATGGAAGTTCATAATGTAATAAGTAAACTAGATGAATATGGAAGATTATTAATTATAAGTTCAACTCAAATTCCACATATAGTGAGAAGAATAGTTTCTCAAGCTTGCCATTATCCAATTGGTAATATTAGAGTTATTAAACCTTTTGTTGGTGGTGGTTTTGGTGGAAAACAAGATGTTATCTTAGAACCACTTGCAGCAGCTATGACATTAGCTGTTAATGGAAGACCGGTATCATATTCTTTAACTAGAGAAGAAGATATTATAGGAGCAAGAACTAGACATGCTATGAAAATTAATATTCAGTTAGCAATGTCAAAAGAGAACAAAATCAAGGGGTATAAAATAGAGAACCTTGTTAATAATGGTTCCTATGCATCACACGGACACTCAATAGCTATGAGTGCAGGTAGTAAAATTAGGCCTCTTTATGATATAGAAGCAGAGAAATATTTACCAAAGACTATATACACAAACTTACCAGCAGCAGGAGCTATGAGGGGATACGGAATTCCTCAAATAACTTTTGCTTTAGAGTCAATGGTAGATGATGTAGCATACGCATTAAATATTGATCCAATAGAGTTTAGATTACAAAATTTAATAAAGGAAGGTCATATTGATCCAGATAATGGATTAGTAGTTAGAAGTTTTGCATTACCTCAATGTATAGATAAAGGAAAAGAACTTCTAGATTGGGACAGAAAGAGAGAATTATATAAAAATCAAACTGGAGACAAGAGACGTGGTGTAGGAATGGCTTGTTTCAGTTACTTCTCAGGAACTTACCCAGTATCTTTAGAAGCTGCAGGAGTAAGAATAATAATGAATCAAGATGGAACAGTTCAAGTGCAGGTAGGAGCTACTGAAATTGGACAAGGTAGCGATACTGTATTTAGCCAAATGGTAGCGGATACTATAGGAATAAGTTTTGATAAAGTTCATATAGTATCTATTCAAGATACAGATGTAACACCATTTGATACTGGTTCCTATGCATCAAGACAATCTTATATTGCAGGACATGGAATTAAGAAAGCTGCAGAGGAAGTAAAAAGAAAAGCTCTAAAAATAGCTAGTGATAAATGTGGGTATTTTGCAGAACAATTAGATATAGAGGATTCTATAATAGTTGAAAAAGCAACTAGAAGACAATTATTCACTTTAGAGGAAATTTGTCAGGAAGCTTATTATAATAAAACAAAATATGAACCTATTACAAGTGATTTAACAGTAAAGGTTCAAAACAATTCAATAGCTTATGGAGTAACTTTTGCTGAAGTAGAAGTTGATATTAAAACTGGAAGAATTGAAGTTATTGATATATGCAATATACATGACTCAGGAAAAATTTTAAATAGAAAAGCAGCTGAAGGACAAGTTCAAGGTGGCGTGAGTATGGGCTTAGGATTTGCTCTATCAGAAAAATTACTATTTAATAAAGAAACTGGAGCACCATATAATAATAATTTATTACACTACAAAATTGGTACTATGATGGATACTCCTAATATAAAAGTAGAGTTTGTAGAAAAACCAGATCCAACTTCAAGTTATGGACAAAAATCATTAGGTGAGAACACTACACTTTCAATAGCACCAGCAATACGTAATGCTGTTTTAAATGCTACAGGTGTTAAGTTTAATGAGTTGCCAATGAGTCCACAAGCAGTTTTTGAAAAATTTAAAGAAGTTGGTATTTTATAGGAGGAGTTAGAGATGTACGATATAAAGGGAGTAGCTGAACCTAAAACAATAGAAGAAGTCCTAGAGATTTTAGATAAAAATTCAGATTTAACAATAATATCAGGTGGAACTGATGTATTAGTTAAATTACATGAAGGAAGAATGGAAAATCTTGATTTAGTGAGTATAAGAGAAATAAAGGAACTAGAAACTATTTCTATGTTAGAAAATGGTGATATAGAAATTGGGTCAAGGGCATCATTTACAGATATTTTTAGAAGTGAACTTATAAATAAGCATATAGGTATTCTAGCTGAAGCAGCAGTTTCAATGGGAGGTCCACAAATTAGAAATATTGCTACTATAGGTGGGAATGTTTGTAATGGGGCTGTTTCTGGAGATAGTGCACCAACATTATTTGCATTAAACACTAAATTAAAATTAAAAAGTAAAGAGAGAGAAAGAATTATACCTATTAGTGAATTCTACGCAGGTCCAGGGATTGTAAATATAGATCCAAATGAATTATTACTATCATTAATTATAGAAAAAAAAGATTATGAAAATACAGAAGGAAATTATATAAAATTTGCCACAAGAAAAGCTATGGATATTTCTATAATGGGTGTTTCTGTTGTAGTTAAAGTGAAAGATAATAAGTTTAATGATGTAAGAATAGCTTTAGGGGTAGCAGGGCCAGTACCTATAAGATGTTCAGAAGCTGAAAAATTAGCTGAAGGATTAGAAGTAAATGAAGAAAATATGAAGTTAATAGCTGACAAGGCATTAGAAGCTTCAAGAGCTATAGACTTCTGGAATGCATCAAAAGCCTATAAGGATCATTTAATTGATGAATTAGTATATAGAGCCTTAAAAGAATCAGTTAAGAGATTAGGAGGAAAGTAAGATGGGATTTAATAGAAAAATAAAAATTAATGTTAACGGTAATGATTATGAGTTAGAAATAGATTTGAGAGAATCTTTATCATCTGTATTGAGACATAAATTGCATCTTACTGGAGTTAAGGAAGGCTGTCTTGTTGGGGAATGTGGAGCTTGCACAGTTCTTATTGATGGAGTTCCAACAGATTCTTGTATTTACTTAGCTGTTTGGGCTAATGGAAAAAGCATAAGAACAATTGAAGGTGAAAGTAAAAATGGAAAGCTTTCAAAGGTTCAACAAGCCTTTATTGATGAAGGAGCTATTCAATGTGGTTTTTGTACACCAGGGCTAGTTATGACATCAACAGCTTTAGTCGAAAGTGGAAAGGAATTCACTGATACAGAACTAAAGAGAGAATTATCAGGGCATTTATGTAGATGTACAGGATATAACAAAATATTTTTAGCCACAAAGAAAGCATTAAAAAAATAGTATATATCATGTTTAATTAAAGGTGGCGATTATTATGGATAAAAAAGAAATAATGGATTTATGTGTTCAAAGTTGTATTGATGGAATGAAAAATCATGAAGGAGGACCTTTTGGTTCAGCAATAGTGAAGGATGGAAAAGTAATTGCTGTTGCACATAATACCGTAATTGGAACCAATGATCCAACAGCACATGGAGAAATAAATGCAATAAGAGAAGCATGTAAGAAACTTAATACATTTGATTTAAGTGGATGTGAGTTATATACAACTTCAGAACCTTGTCCAATGTGTATGTCAGCTATAATATGGGCTAATATATCTAAGGTGTATTATGCTTGTACTGTACAAGATGCAAGAGATATTGGTTTTAGAGATGAGCATATTTTAAATTTCCTTCAAAATAATTGTAAGGATAAAAAAATACTAGATTTAGAAGCTGTTGATAAATCAGGAGCTATGAAGGCTTTTGAATTTTGGATACAAGACAACTCTAGAACAAACTACTAGAAGGTAGTAATTTATCAAGAACGTAAATTTTACTAAATTAAAATATTATAATAGCATGGGTGATTAAAATGAATGATGTATTTAAGATAAAAGATAAAGATGTTGTTTCTATAGTTGGTAGTGGTGGAAAAACTACTTTAATGAATTACTTAGCAAAGGAATTTAATAAGAGAAAAGTATTAGTAAGTACAACAACTAAAATTAGAATACCATCTCAAGGTTTTTATGATTTTATAGCATTCAATAAAGAAGAAGCTGATGCTATTAAAAATATTAATAATAAAGGAATTTACGTTCTTGGTTCCAAAATAAAAGATAATAAATTAGAATCTTTTGACCTAGAGTATATGAAATCAATAACTGATAATTTCGATATTGTATTTTTAGAAGCTGATGGTTCAAAAGAGAAATATATTAAAGGTTGGAATGAAATAGAACCAGTTATTCTAGATAACACCACTATTACAATAGGAATCATAAATTTAGAGATACTAGGAAAGTTAGTAAATGAGAATAATGTTCATAGAGTAGAGCAATTTATGGATTTAACAGGAGCTAAACTCAATGATGTTATAGAAAAAGAGCATTTAATAGCTGCTATTAGAGGTGAAAAAGGATTATTTAAAAATTCTAAAGGAAGAAGAATACTTTTAATAAATGGAGTTAAGGATAACAAAACAAGGAAAATAGCTAATGAAATAACAGAGACTATTTTAAAGAAGCACAATAAGATTGATGAAGTAATAATAGGTAATAAAGAATGGAAGTGTTAGATAATGATAAATGTTGATGCTGTAATTTTAGGCTCTGGATTAAGTAGAAGAATGGGGAAGGATAATAAATTATTATTAGAGTATGAAGGAAAAACCATAATTGAGCGAGTTGTATGCTCAATAATAAAAGCGAATTGTTTTAAGGAAATATTAGTAGTAATAAAAGATAGAGAAGTAGAAGAAATCTTAGCTAAATATAATATTAAAACAGTATTTAATCCCAATTATGAAGAGGGAAAATCTGAAGCAATAAAATTAGCATTGAAAATATTAGGTGAAAGTGATGGAACAATGTTTTTTGTGGGAGATCAGCCTTTTGTTGATGCAGATAGCATATTAAAAATTTGGGGAGAATTTATTCAAGATAAAAATAGTATTATAGCACCTTATGTAAATAAAGCAATTGGAAATCCTATAATTTTTCCTAAGAGCTTATATAGAGAAATGAATGAGCTTAAAGGAGAAGAGGGGGGAATGAAAGTGCTAAAAAAACATGAGGATTTGGTAAAGCAAGTTAGATTAAGTAATTACAAATTATTCTTTGATGTAGATACTAAAGAAGATTATGAGATTCTAAAGGAAAACCTTATATAGCATAGGTATTAATTCTTTTATAATATTTAATTAAAAAAGTAAGTACGATAATAAAATGGATGGTGAGCAATATGGATTATAAAATATTAGAAGAAATAGAAAAAAGATTAGCTAGAGGTGAAGAAAGTGCGTTAGTAACAATAACAGAATCCGTTGGTTCAACTCCAAGAAAAATAGGATCTTTAATGGCTGTTTTTGAAAATGATATTTTAGGATCAATAGGTGGAGGTACTGTTGAATTTGAGGTTATAAAAGAAGCTAGAGAGTTAATAAAGAAAGGTATTAGTAAGGAATTTGAATATGGAATGGGACCAAACGATAAGCTAAAATTAGCTTGTGGTGGCAGAATTAAAGGATTTATAAAGGTATTCAAACCTTCAAATAAGTTAGTTGTTGTTGGAGCTGGTCATATAGGAAGAGAATTAACTTATATGGCAAAGCATCTAGATTTTGATATAACTGTATTGGATGATAGAAATGACTATGAAGAAATTAATAATATAAAAGTCATTACTGGTGATATGGTTAAGAATATACATGATTTAGAAATAACACCAAATACTTATGTTGTAATAGCTTCAAGAGGTCATAGATTAGATTTAGATGCCTTAAGAGAATTTATAAAAATGGATGTAAAATATATAGGTATGGTAGGAAGTAAGGCTAAAGTTCATCAAGTAACCACTCAAGTTCTAGAAGAAGGTGTTAATAAAGAATTATTTGAAAAATTATATTCTCCAATAGGATTAAATTTTTCTAATGGAACTCCAGAAGAAATAGCAATAGAAATATTATCAGAAATATTATTAGTAAAAAATAATGGATCTTTAGAACATAGAAGAATAAAAATAAAATAAAATTTAATTTGGAAGGGAATTAAAAACCTTCTGAATTTTTTTTTACTTAGGTTTAATTCAATAATATTAGAATAATTAATGACATTAATTTAGCCTTTTTTTTAAAAAT
This sequence comes from uncultured Sarcina sp., assembly GCA_963557775.1. Lineage (GTDB taxonomy): Bacteria > Bacillota > Clostridia > Clostridiales > Clostridiaceae > Sarcina. The sequence goes on along the minus strand of CAUWDH010000001.1, from coordinate 64,965 downwards.
TTAATTTAAATCAAGAATGTTTATAGTAACATAGTTAAATAATGATGAAAAATAATAAAAGAATATAGAGAATTAGTAATATACCTAAGAGTTGAGCCTTTTAATTAACAGTAATATATAGTAATATTAATAATATATTAAATAATAATGTCGAAAAATAAATTATCGAAAATGGTGTAGAAAATTTATCCATATTTATTATTTTTTTGCTTTAATTTAATATAGTTTCTTGGAGGTATTTATATGAAAAGTGAAATCACAGCTGTTATTCTATCAGGTGGTAAAAATTCAAGAATGAACTATAAAACAAAAGCTTTTTTAGATATTGATGGTAAAAGTTTTATAGAGAAGAGAATTGAAGAATTACAAGGCTTTAAAGAAATTATAATATCTTGTAATGATTTTGATTTATACAGTAAATTTACTAATAAATGCAGACTAGTTGCAGACGTAAAAAAAGAGATAGGACCTATAGGGGCAATATATTCTGTTTTTAAGGAGACTGATGCTGAAAAAATATTTGTTATAGCAGCAGATATGCCAGAAATAAATCCAGATATTGTAAAAAATATGTCAAATATTGAGTTTGCTGAGGATGCTTTAGTTGTTTCTTTTAATGGACGTATAGAGCCTTTATTAGCAATTTATAAAAGATCCACTTTGGATAAATTAGAGGAGCTTATAATGAATAAAAGTTATAAACTTTTAGACTTTATAAATGGTATTAAATCTTCGTATTTTTATGTTAGTGACAAGGAAAGTTTATTAAATATAAATACACTAGAAGATTATAATAATTTCTTGAGAAGTAGAAAAAAATTAAAAAAACCAACAGTTATAAATATTGTAGCAGGTTGCTCTAATTCAGGAAAAACAACCTTAATAGAAGGAATTTTAAAAGCTTTAAAAAAGAAAGATTATGTTGTATCAACAATAAAACATGACGTTCATGGATTTGATATAGACAAAGAAGGTAAGGATACCTATAGGCATAGAATAGCTGGTGCTGATAATGTAGCAATTTCATCAGCTAATAGGTTTGCATTAATTAGGGAATTAAAAGAGGAAATACCACTTGAAGATGTGATAAAAACAATGCCTCAAAGTGATTTTATTATAGTAGAAGGGTTCAAAAATAGTAATTATAGAAAAATAGAAGTTTTTAGAAAAGGTTTTTCGAAAAATATAATTACTCAAAAAGAACAACTTATTGCTGTAGCAACAGATCAGGAAAACTTAAAGGTAGATGGAATAGTTGTTGATTTAAATGATTATGATGCAATTGTAAAGTTAATAGAAGAGGAGGCTGGATTATGTACACTTTAGGAATAATAACAAGCAGTGATAAAGGATACGCTGGAGAAAGAGAAGATGGTAGTGGAAAGGTAATAAAAGAAATTGCTGAGGCTAATGGTTTTAAAGTTGAAAGCTATGTAATAGTTCCTGATGAAAAGGAAATGTTAAAAGAGCAATTTATAAAAATGAGTGATGAATTAGGAGTTAACCTAATTTTAAGTACAGGTGGAACAGGATTTGCACCAAGAGATGTAACACCAGAAGCAACAAAAGAAATAATAGATAGAGAAGCTCCTGGAATAGCAGAAGCTATAAGAATGTATAGTTTATCTATAACAAAAAGAGCAATGCTATCAAGAGCAGTTTCAGGAATAAGAAAGAAAACTTTAATTGTTAATCTACCAGGTAGCCCAAAAGCATGTAAAGAAGCATTAGATTATGTTTTAAATGATTTAAAACATGGAATAGATATACTAAATGAAACAGCTAAAGACTGTGCAAGAAAATAAAAAGTGTTTAGAAATAGGGATGCACAATGAGTAAATATTTGCTTTTAATATTAGCCGTGCTTGGTGGGGGATTAATAATTTTATTTAATGGAAAAAATAAGAGTAAAGAAGAAAGTAACGAAGTAATAGTAGGGGCATCTTCATTTTTAAAAGAACCTTTAGAGGAAATGAAGGAAGCCTATGAAAAAATAAATAATGGTGCAAAAGTAAAATTAATATTTAATCAATCCTCAAAACTAGAAGAAGAAATAGTAAGAGGAGTAAAAATGGATATATTTATAGCCTATAAAGAAAAATATACGGACTATATAGTAGATGTTGGAATAGCTGAGGAAAGCGATGTAAAAAGCTTTGGGGATACTCAAGTATTCTACAAAAAAGATTTAACAGAAAGCCAAAACTTAGAATCAGATATAAAAGATGAAGAGAAATTCAAATATACAGTAATAAGACTAAGCAACAATTTTTTAGCAAATAAATTTATGGCATTTGTTGAAAGCAAAGAAGGGGAAGCTATACTAAAGAAGTATTCTTTAATAAGAAAGAAATAAACAATGAATTATTAACTGAAGAAGGTTGGAGGTTTTTATAATGAAAATGATTAAAACAGAAGATGCTGTAGGAAGAGTTCTTCAGCATGATGTTACTAGAATAGTTCCAGGTGAATTTAAAGGAAGATTATTTAAAAAAGGACATGTTATCAGAGAAGAAGATATAGAACCACTTCTTAAAGCAGGAAAATTCCATGTTTATGTTTGGGAAGACACTCCAGGGCTTGTACATGAAAATGATGCAGCTCAAATTCTTATAGATGCAACTTGTAGTGAAGCAGAAGGTCTTGAGTTTGCCGAGGTTAAAGAAGGAAAAATAGACATTTTTGCAGCTAGAGATGGATTGTTAAAAGTAGATAAAGAACAACTTTTAAATCTTAATATGATAGATGAAATTATGTTTGCAACTCTTCATAATAATATGGAAGTTAAAAAAGGTGAAAAAATTGGAGGAACTAGAGTAATTCCTTTAATGATAAGAGAAGAACTTTTAGAACAAGCAAAGAAAACTTGTAATAAAAACTTAATTTCAGTTAAGGAAATTAAAAAGAAAAAAGTTGGTATAGTAACAACTGGTAGCGAAGTATTTACAGGGAAAATAAAAGATAAATTTGGACCTGTTATAAGAGATAAGGTTGAATACTTTGGTTGTGAAGTTCTAGGGCAAAGTATAATAGATGATAAAAAAGAAAAGATAAGTGAAGCAATACTTGAATGGTTTGAAAAAGGTGCAGAATTAGTAGTATGTACAGGGGGAATGTCTGTTGACCCAGATGATATGACACCAACTGCAATAAAAGATTGTGGTGGAGAGTTAGTAACATATGGTTCACCAGTATTACCAGGAGCTATGTTACTTTTATCATATTTAAATGAAAAACCAATACTTGGATTACCAGCTTGTGTAATGTACTCAAAAAGAACAGTATTTGATTTAGTATTACCTAGAGTATTAGCTGATGAAAAATTAACAAAAAGGGATATAGCAGAATTAGGACATGGTGGTTTATGTATGGATTGTCCAGTATGTACTTATCCACATTGTTCTTTCGGTAAATAAACATAGACTTAATTCAGTTAGGTGGAGTTTTGACTACATCTGATTGGTTTAGTCAAAATTATCTAGAAGTGTGAGGCTTTGTTTATTTCTTGTTTGTAGAGAATAAGAGTAATTACAGCCTCTAGCTATCAGATAAAATGTTGGAGGTGAATATAAATGAATGAGTTAACTCACTTTGATGAGAAAGGCAATGCTCGTATGGTTGATGTCTCAGAAAAAAATGAGACTAAACGTGTGGCTTTTGCTAGAGGTGCTATTAAAGTTAGCAAGGAAATTATGAGCCGTGTTAAGGAAGGTTCAGTTAAAAAGGGTGATGTTTTAGGCGTTGCTAGAGTTGCAGGTATTATGGGAAGTAAAGCAACTAGTACTTTAATTCCTATGTGTCATCCACTTATGATTAATGGTGTTAATGTAGATTTTGAAATAGATGATGAAAATAGCGAAATAGTTATTTATGCAGAAGTTAAGACAACTGGAAAAACAGGGGTTGAAATGGAAGCTTTAACTGCTGTTTCTACAGCAGCACTAACAATTTATGATATGTGTAAAGCTATTGATAAGTCTATGGTCATAACAGGAATACACTTAGTATCTAAAAAAGGTGGAAAAAGTGGAGATTTCTACTTTAGTGAAGGAGGATCAAATTAAGGTGAAGGATAAATGTGGCAGAGAGATAGATTATTTAAGAATCTCTCTTACTGATGCTTGTAATCTAAGGTGTATTTATTGTATGCCTGAAAAAGATGTAAAATTTAATAATGTTGAAGGTGCTTTAACTAATAGGGAACTTGAAAAAATAATTAATATTTTCGGGGAATTAGGTACAAAGAAATTAAGATTTACAGGTGGTGAGCCACTACTTAGAGAAGATCTTCATTGCTTAATTGGTGTTGCTAAGAAAAGTGGAATCGAAAAAATCGCAATTACCACTAATGGAATACTCCTTGAGGAAAAACTTGAGCAATTAGTTAAAGCAGGATTATCTGAAGCTAATATAAGTCTTGATACTCTTGATGAAAAGAAGTTTAGTGAAATAACAAGAGGCGGAGATTTACATAAGGTTTTAAAAGCTATAGATAAATCTTTAGATCTTGGACTAAAAGTTAAAATAAATGTTGTTATAATTGATGGAATTAATGATAATGAATTTATAGATTTATGCAAATTATCTATAGATAAAAATTTAGATATAAGATTTATTGAATTAATGCCTATAGGTGAAGGAATTAAATTCAAAGGAAAAACAGAAGAGCAATTATTAGGTTTATTAAAAGAAAAGTATGAACTTGAAGAATCTCATAATGAAGGAATTAATGGACCAGCAAAGTATGTAAAAATAAAAGGTGCAAAGGGAAGAGTTGGATTTATATCAGCAATGTCTGAGCATTTTTGTGATAGCTGTAATAGAATAAGAATTACTCCAGATGGATTCTTAAAGCAGTGTTTACACTTTAGAAGTGGATTAGACCTTAAGAAATTAGTAGGTGAAACAGAGGATAAGAAACTTTTAGAGGAAAAAATCAAAGAAACTATATTTAATAAACCAGTAGGACATAAATTCAATGAAGAGAAAAAATCAGAAGATAGTAGATTTATGTTCCAAATAGGAGGTTAAGATGGCAAAGTTAGTAGCAATATGCATAAGTGAAAAAAAAGGTATAGGTAAAACACAAATAAATGAAGTTGAATTAGTAGAAGGATTTGGATTAAAAGGTGATGCTCACGGTGGAAACTGGCATAGACAAGTATCTCTACTAGAAAAAGAAAAAATAGAAGACTTTATTGCAAGAGGTGGAAAAGTTAAGTTTGGAGACTTTGGTGAAAATTTAGTAACTGAAGGATTAGACTTAGATAAAATTCAAGTTGGTGATAAAGTAACTGTTGGAGATGCAATAATCGAAATTACCCAAAAAGGTAAAAAGTGTCATGATAAATGCCATATATACAAAATGGTAGGTGATTGTATTATGCCTAAAAATGGTGTTTTTGGAACAGTACAAAAAGGTGCTGTCGTAAAACCAGGAGATGAAATAACAGTATTATAGCTTTAATTATCTATAATTCAACTAAGGAAGGCTGTATCTGATTGATAAAAATCAATTATGATATAGCCTCTTTTTTAAATAAGAATTTAATTATAAATGTATATTAGTATAATAGATTTAGAGAGATATTAATTACAAAGGAGAAAAGAATGAAAAAGTTTTTAGTGATTAATTATCCAGGACATGGTCATGTAAATCCAACTATAAAAATGATGAAAGATTTAATTGGTCTTGGAAATGAAGTTGTATGTTATTGTACTGAAGAGTTTAGAGGGATAGTAGAGAAGACAGGGGCAAGGTTTAAGAGTTATAACTATGAACCTTTAGAAGATGATGATGATAAAATAGATGAACATCTTCCTATAGAAAATGCTATAAGATTAACTGATGCTATGTTATCAACAATACTTAAAGAAAAGGAGAAATTTGATGTAATTATCTATGATTCAGTTTTATCTATAGGGGAAGATATAGCACAAAGATTAAATATAAAGAAAACAGTAGCTTTATGTACAACTTTTGCTATATCAAAGAATATGGTTTCTCTTGTGAAGAAGTCAGGAAAGAGAACATTCTTAGTAAATGGAGCCTCTGATGAATTTAAAGGAAGAACAAGAGAAATTAATGAAAAGTATGATATAAAATTAAGAGCAATGATAGATAATGTTTCAGATTGTAAAGCACAAAAGAAACTAGTCTTTGCATCAAAATATTATCAACCCTTTATAGAAGATTTTGACAAGAGTTTTTTATTTTTAGGTCCATCAATTATAGAAAGAGGAGAAGAAATAAAATTTGATTTCGAAAAGAAAGAAGGAAAAACTTTAATATACATATCTCAAGGAACAAAAGATACTAAGAAGATAGAGTTCTATCAAACAACTTTTAGGGCTTTTGGTGATTTAGAAAAAATAGAAGTAATATTGTCAGTAGGTAAAAAAACAAATATAGAAAGCTTAGGGAAGATACCAAGCAACTTTAAAGTATATAATTACGTTCCACAGCTAGAAGTATTAAAAAAAGCTGATATATTTATAACTCATGGGGGAATGAATAGCTGTAGTGAAGGCTTATATCACAGTATTCCTTTAATAGTACTACCACAGTTTGGAGATCAAATTTTAGTTTCAAAGATAGTAAAGGATAGTGGTGCAGGGATTATGATACATAGAGTAGATGTAACAGAATTAACCTTAAGAGAAGCAGTTGGTGAAATAATAGCAAATCCAAGCTATAAGAATAATGCTACATTAATAGGTGAATCTTTAAGAAAAGCTTCAAGTGAAGCAAATCAGATATATAAAGAATTATAATATAAAATTTAGATTGTGAGGGACTGTCTTCAAAGTTAGAATTTAATTCTAATTTGAGACAGTCACATTTCTTTTATAAATAAAAGAGATCATATATTATATTCATATTTTTGAATTTACACTAAGAAATAATAAGTAAATATGCCATAGCAATTATTATAGAGAGTATCATAAGAGGGAATCCAATTTTAAAGTAATTTAGAAAGGAAAGTTTATAGCCCTTACTCTCTGAAACCTTTGCTAAAACAACATTGGCTGAAGCTCCAATTAATGTTCCATTTCCACCAAGACAAGCACCTAAAGAAATAGCCCACCAAAGCATTGTTACATCAATTCCTTGTTCTTTTAAGGTTAAGACTAAAGGAATTAAAGTTGCAACAAAGGGAATATTATCTAAAAATGGTGATACAAGTGCAGAAAGCCATAATAAAATTAACATTAGTATTAAGGTACTATGATTAAATTCTAGTATTATTTCTGCTAATTTTTCTATAAGTCCAACGCTTTCAAGACCACCAACTAAAATAAATAGTCCTGTAAAAAATAGTATTGCAGACCATTCAACATGATTAATAAATTTACCAAGAGGTTTTCTTGCTATTAGTAAATACAAAGTTGCCCCTGTCATGGCTATAACTCCAGCAGATAAGCCAAAATGTTCACCAAATATAAAGCCTAAAAGAATAAATAGAATAATTGCTAAGCCTTTGTATAGAAGATTTTTATCTTTTAAAGAATCTTTAGGATTTAAACTTAAAAGTTCAAGAACATATTGATTTTCAACGGTAAGTTTTTTTCTATATGTAAAATATAAAATGCCAGTAGTAATAAACAAAATAACTGTTGTAACAGGCATAAGAGTTTTAATAAAATCAACAAAGGATAAGTTAGCAGCACTCCCAATCATAATATTAGGTGGGTCACCTATTAAGGTAGTAGTTCCACCTATGTTAGAAGCCATAATTTCCATAATAACAAAAGGAATAGGGGGAATATTAAGCTTTTTAGTTATTAAGAAAGTAACAGGTCCCATAAGCAAGACAGTAGTAACGTTGTCTAGTATTCCAGAAAAAAATGCAGTTAAGACAGCTAAACTGAAAAAAATACTAATGATTTTACCTTTACAAAGTTTAGCAGTAGAAATCGCAATAAATTCAAAAAAACCAGTTTCACCGAGAATGGCAACAATGAGCATCATGCCTATGAGAACAGCTAAAGTATTAAAACTAACATAGGACATAGCTCTTTCTAGTGGAATAATCTTAAAAATAATCATTAAGACAGCACCAAAAAGAGCTAAAACAGTATTATCAAATTTTTCAGAAATTATAGCAAAAATAATAATAAGGAAAATAGCTAGTGCTAAAATCTGTTGAGAATTCATAAAAGGTCACCTCCATAGATTTATAGTCCCCAAGAATTCATAAAAATAATCCAAAATGAAGAAAAGGAAAGATTTAATAGTTAAGCGTAATTATTTAGGTAGAAAAATGCAAAAAAAAAATTAGAGAGTGTATAAATCACTCTCTAAAATGGATGACTATCAGCCAAGAAGAAACAAGTACCCTGTTGATATTAAGATAGATAACAACATGAGTGGGAATCCGATTTTTAAGTATTGTCCAAAGGTTATTTTATAACCATTTCTTTCTGATACTTTGGATAAGACTACATTAGCTGAAGCACCTATTAGAGTACCATTTCCACCAAGACAAGCTCCAAGTGATATTGCCCACCAAAGCATAGTAACATCTACACCTTGACCTTTTAAAGTCATTACTAAAGGAATTAGTGTAGCAACAAAAGGTATATTATCTAGGAAAGATGATACTATTGCTGACAGCCATAATAATATTAACATCAATAGAATTGTATTATTATGATCATATTTTAGGATTAGATTTGCTAGCATTTTAATTATTCCAGCACTTTCTAGTCCACCAACAAGTATGAAAAGTCCTGTGAAGAATAAGATAGATGACCATTCAACTTGATTTATGTAATTGACAATAGGTTTACGAGTTAATAATAAGTAAACTGCTGCTCCTGTTATAGCAACAACTCCAGCTGATAAACCTAATTTGTCACCAAATATAAACCCAATAAGAACAAAGAATAAAATGATAAGTCCTGTATAAAGGAGCTTTTTATCTTTTAATGAGTCTTTTGGATTTAGCTTTAATATTTCTAATTTATCTTCGTTTTTAACAATTAAGTTTTTCCTATATATAAAATAAATTATAGTTATAGTTACTAATAAAATTACTATAGTGATAGGAAGTAAATGAACTATAAAGTCCATAAAGCTAAGATTAGCAGCACTACCTATCATTATATTTGGCGGATCCCCAATAAGTGTACTTGTTCCACCAATATTAGAAGCAAAAATTTCCATGATGACAAAAGGTATTGGATTAATTTTTAGCTTCTTAGTTATTAGGAAGGTTACTGGTCCCATAAGTAAAACAGTAGTAACATTATCTAATATCCCAGAAAATATAGCAGTTAAAATAGCTAAACTAAATATTATTTTTAAAACACTCCCCTTACAGAACTTTGCTGTAAATATAGCTATATATTCAAAGAAACCTGTTTCACTTAAAACAGCAACAAAAAGCATCATACCAATAAGCACGGCTAAGGTATTAAAGCTTACATAAGACATAACAGAATCTAAAGGTATTACTTTGAAAATTACCATTGCTGCGGCACCAAGTAAAGCCAAAACGGTATTATCAAACCTTTCTGATATGATAGCTAAAATAGTAATTAAAAAAATAGCAATTGCTATAATTTGTACGTGGTTCATTAAAATCCTCCTCTAATGTTTGCGTCCCCAGGATTGAAGTAAATAATCACAGAAATATCACTAAATGTCATATAGGTTCTGTTATATATTACTTTATATTGTGTGCAAAAAGAAAAGTAATAGCATTCACAATATAATAAATTAAAACTAAGGTAACGATGATAATAGTATATTTGTATTTAGAATTATAAATTTTAGTTAATTTTGAGATTTCAGCTGAGTCTTCAGAATTCTTGCCACCATTTTCATTTTTAAGTTGAGAAAGACTCATATTAGTTATTATTAAATCAGCAAATAAGAGTAAAAAAACACTAAAAATTATAATGAAGGTATTATTAGATGCTGTACTTATCCCCATTTTTATCATCCTTTCTGTAGCATGTTGATTATATAAGATCAATTTAAAAGAGAATAGTGTCCAAACTCTTTTAATCTATTATAGCTTAAAAAACAAAGAGTGTTAATAAAATGTGTACAAAAAAGAATCACAAATCTAATTAGATTTAATAATCTAAAAGAAAAGATTTTAAAAATTTATAAACAAATTAACTTTAAGATATTTGTATCATATATTTTATTAATAAAATTATAAAAATATAAAAATAACTAATAAATTTTATTGGATAGGTATGATGAATTTTCTACTATATAAAAAAATAATAAATTATGTAAAAAAATGTTGTACACATAAGATTGAAATGGTAAAAAAAGGTTGGTAGACTTAATATAAGTAAGCTATATAGAAAAAGAAATATATAATGTGAATTAGATAAATTTGGGAGGAAATAATGTTTGTAGTTGAAAAAGCACCTAAATTAGTGGTAAGTGAAGTATATAAAGTTTTAAGGACTAATATACAATATTCATCTATAGATAAAAAATGAAGGTTATATTAGTAACAAGTTCAGAACCTGGAGAAGGAAAATCAACAACTAGTGGAAATTTAGTAGTATCATTAGGACATGATGGAAAATGGGCATTGATAATAGACTGTGATTTAAGAAAGCCATCAATTCAAAGCTGTTTAATCAATCTAATACAGTAGGATTATCGGAAGTGTTAGTAGGAAAAGAAGAATTAGCAGTAGCTATAAAAAATTATGATAAAAATATTGATATATTAACATTAGGAAATATACTGCCAAATCCTTCAGAAATGTTAGTGTCAGAGGTTGTGGAAAATTTATTTATAGACTTAAGAGAACAATATGATCATATACTATTAGACAGTCCACCAATAAATTTAGTATCCGATAGTCAAGTATTATCTATAAAGGCTGATGGAACTCTTCTTGTAGTTAGGGCAGAAAAAACTAAAAGAGAGTTTATAAAAATGGCAAAGGAAAAGATAGAAAGAGTTAATGGGAAGATAATAGGTTCAGTATTAAATGTTACAAGTACAAAAAATGAAGAGTATTACTATTATTATGGTGATGATAAATAAAAAATTATGAAGTTTAAATTTGTAAATTTTTAGAATGTAAATGTTTTAAAAAATTAACAGTAATTGAAGTATCAATATAGTAAACTATAAGTAAAGGGTAACATGTTAATTAATAAATTAAAGGGGAGGTGACTGTTGTTTAAGTACTATAAGGTTGAAGGAATAATAATTTCCAAAGAGTTATAGAAACTTAGCAATGGGTAGACTGTGAAAAAATTAGATGGAAAGAATTTTGTTATATTTAAAGCTCACAATATTTTAGCTGTTGAGAAGAAAGAATTTTCAGATTATATATATAATTTAGGGGAAACTATAGATTTTAGAATATATGATTTAGCATCTTTATTATTTGCTATAAGATTAAGAGTTTTAGCTTTTAGAAGTCAAGATTGTAGAATAATAGATAAGGTTTTAGAACCAGAAATAATGAAAAAAAGTAATTTTTCAGAAGTTGATGCAATTTTAAAGAAAGCTTTAAAAAATGAAGAAATACTTTTAGAAGAAAGAGAAAAGTATGCATCATATATAATGAATTATTTAGAGGAAATAGCTGAAGAATTAGAATTTAAAATTTAAAAGGTGAGGAAGTTTATCTGATAGCTAGAGGCTGTAATGATCACATTGCCTACTGGTAAAGGAAAGGTGTGTTATATAGTCTCTAATTATTAGATAAAGTTTATATAATATAAGGATACTTAAAATAAAGTAGTTTAAGAAAATCCTTATATTATTTTTTTAGTATATTAATAAAATAGCCAATGAAAATGTTTAAAATTGTTAACAATTATTATGATGAATTTGTAGTATACTAGTATTACAAAATAGTAGTTTAAGGGGATTGATAATATGAAAAACTTTATGGATAAAAATTTTTTATTAAATAGTGATACAGCTCAAGAATTATATGAAATAGCAGAAAAGATGCCAATAGTTGATTTTCATTGTCATCTTAATCCGAAGGAGATTTTAGAAAATAAAAGATATAAGAATATAACCGAAATGTGGCTAGGACATGATCATTATAAGTGGAGAGCTATGAGAAGTAATGGTATAGAGGAAAAATATATAACTGGTGATGCTTCAGATTATGAAAAGTTTGTAATGTGGGCAAAAACTGTAGATAATGCTATTGGAAATCCGTTATATCATTGGACACATTTAGAGTTAAAAAGATTTTTTGGAATTGAAGAAACTTTAAGTGAAGATACAGCAAAGGAAATATGGGATAAATGTAATAAAAAAATAGCATCTGGAGAAATGGATGTTATGAATCTTATAAATAAAGCTAATGTTGAATATATAGCTACAACTGATGATCCTATAGATAGTTTAGAATATCATATAGAATTAAGAAAAAAAGACTTGAATTTTGTGGTAGCACCAACATTTAGACCAGATAATATTATAAAAATAAGAAAAGAAGGCTTCCTTGAGTACATAGGAAATTTAGGTTCAGTATCAAAAATTAAAATAGCAAATTTAGATGATTTATTAGTAGCTATTGAGAAAAGATTACTATTTTTTAAGGAAAATGGCTCATTAATAAGTGATCATGGTTTAGAAAGAGTTATGTATAGAGATTGCTCAAAAGAAGAGTGTGAAAAAATATTTGAAAAAGCCTTAAATAATGAAGAAATAACTTTAGAGGAAGAAGAAAAATATTTCACATATATCATGACATATTTAGGAGAACTTTATTGTAATAATGGTTTTGCTATGCAGCTTCATATAGGTCCACTTAGAAATAATAATAAAAGAATGTTTAAGTCATTAGGGGCTGATTGTGGTTTTGACTCTATAAATGACCATGTTGTTGCAGAGCCACTTAGTTATCTTTTAAATGCTATGGATGAAAAAGATAAACTTCCAAAAACAGTTTTATATTGCTTAAATCCAAAGGATAATGAAGTTATTGCAACAATGTTAGGGAACTTCCAAGGTGGAGGAGATATAAGTAAAATTCAATTTGGTTCAGGTTGGTGGTTTAATGACCAAAAAGATGGTATGGAAAGACAAATGATGGCTTTATCACAGTTAGGTTTAATTAGTAAGTTTATAGGAATGTTAACTGATTCAAGAAGCTTTTTATCATATACAAGACATGAATATTTCAGAAGAATATTATGTGAGTTCTTAGGTAATATTGTTGAAAATGGAGAATATCCAAAAAACAATAAAAAACTTAAAGAAATTGTAGAAAATATATGTTACTATAATAGCAAGAAATATTTTGATATATAGATATAGAGTGATGATGAAAGGGAAGTTATGCAATTATATGAAAAAATCAAGGGTGAAAGTAATAAAGAATACGCTTATAGGGTACTTAAAAGCAATATAATGAATTTAGATTTAAAACCAGGTGAAGGACTTAGTGAAACAGATATAGCTGAGCGTTTAGGATTATCAAGAACTCCAATAAGAGAAGTTGTTATGAAACTTAAAGAAGATCACCTAATAGAGGTTATTCCACAAAGAGGAACCTATATATCCTTAATAGACAAAGACCTCATGAATGAAGGGACATTTATGAGGACAGTGCTTGAAAAGGAAGTGTTAAAATTAGCTTGCGTAAGCTTTCCAGAAGAGTCAATTGATGAGTTAGAAAAAAATCTTTTTGCACAAAAATTAGCTAGTGGAAAAGAGAATTCAAAGATGGAAATGCATAGATTAGACCAAGAATTTCATGAAATCATATTTAGAGGAGTAAATATGATTAACATATGGGAAAGTATACAAAAAATAAGTTCTCATTATAATAGAGTAAGATTATTATCAGAACTTAGCAAATCAACAATTCATATATCTGATGAACATGAAAAAATACTTAACATAATAAAAACAAAGGATATATCATCTGTTGAATATATAATAGACCTTCATATAAAGAAGCCTACAGAAAAGTGGGGGGAATTATATGCAGAAGGTAGTGAATTTAATCAATTTTTTAAAAAATAAAGATTGCCTACTAAAGTTTATTGCTAAGAAAGCATTAAACTTAGTAGGCTTTTTTTATTTTAAAGGAATTTTTAGTATTTAAGAATGTTTATAATTTTTTATTACTTGGTAGATAATTTTAGTATATTTATAAAAAAATACAAAATATTAATATAAAATTAATAAAAAGAAAAAAATTACTATTTTACTTGTAAATGTATACAATAAATGCTAGTATACAAGTATGATAGTATGTTAAAAATTAAGTGAATTATAAAGGAAGATAATTTAAAAAGTATCTTAAATTACTTATTATAAGCAATACTTAGAATGATAAAAATATATTTTGATACATAATACAATTTTATATTTTTTTTGAAAATGTTTACATAAGGTGAGGGGGAATTTTATATGGTTAAAAAAACATTACTTGTACTTATGGTTACAACATTACTTGGTTCAACTTTGGGAGGGTGTTCAACTGGAACAAAAACTGCCAATGGAAAAAATGTTGAATTATTGAGAGTAGCTCACAATCAAGGAGAAAATCATCCTATTCATAAAGCTCTATTAGAATTTGAAAAAGAAGTAGAGAAAAACAGTAATGCAGAGATTGATGTTCAAGTGTTTCCAAATGAAATATTAGGTTCACAAAGAGAAGCAGTTGAATTAACTCAGACTGGTGCTATAGATATATCAGTAGCAAGTATAAGTTTACTTGAAAGTTTTGAAGAAATGTATAGTGTATTTAACGTACCATATTTATTTGATAGTAAAGAACATTACTATTCAGTTATGAATGATGAAGAGATTTTAGGGCCTTTATTTGAGCAAACTAGAAATGATGGTTTTGTTGGATTAACTTGGTATGATGCAGGTACGAGAAATATTTATACTAATAAGAAGTCAATTGAAAAACCTGAAGACTTAGAAGGAATGAAGATAAGGGTTCAACAAAGTCCTACTAATATAAAGATGATAGAACTATTAGGGGCTTCACCAACACCAATGGGCTTTGGAGAAGTTTATACAGCCTTACAACAAAATGTTATAGATGGTGCTGAAAATAATGAAATGGCTTTAATAACTAATAAGCATGGAGAGGTTAGTAAATATTATTCTTATAATGAACATGCAATGATACCAGATATTTTAATAATGAATGCAAAAAAACTAGATGGAATGAGTGAAGAACATAGAAATATAGTTTTAGATGCTGTTAACAAATCTAATGAATTTGAAGTTGAGGAATGGAAAAAATCTATTGAAGAAGCAAAAAAAGAAGCAGAAAAAATGGGTGTTAAATTTACATATCCAGATACAAAGCCATTCCAAGAAAAAGTTATGCCTATTCATGAGGAATTTAAGAAGAATGAAAAGGTAGCACCAATATACAATAAAATACGTGAAAAGGTAGAAAAGTAGGGGGAAATTAAATGGAGAACGTAAAGAAATTTCTAAATAAAACCCTAGAAGTTATTTGTATGTCCATTATAGTTTTAATGGTTGTTTTAGCACTTTGGCAAGTTATATCAAGATATTTCTTAAACAAGCCAAGTACAACTTCTGAGGAACTTTTAATATATTGTTTTGTTTGGGTATCACTTCTTGGAGCATCCTATGTTTTTGGTAAAAGAGAGCATATGGCAATGTCATTCTTTGTTGAGAAACTACCAGCGGCAAAGAATAATCTTACAAAGATAGTGGGAGAAGTAGCAGTTTTAGTCTTTGCAGGAGCAGTTTTAGTTTATGGAGGTATTGAAATAACAAAATTAGCTATGGGACAAGTGTCACCAGCATTAGGTGTTCCAATGGGTTATATATATACAGTATTACCTCTTTCAGGAGTAATAACAATAATTTATAGTGTAATAAACCTAAAGGAACTTTTAATTAAAGATGGTAAAAAAGTAAAGGTAGAACAATAGAATTTAGGGGGAGAGAAAAATGGATTTAGCACTGCAAACAGGTTTAATATTACTAGCTGTTTTTCCTATATTATTACTTATAGGTATACCAATCTCTATAAGTATAGGAATTACATCAGTAGTTTCTATATTAACAGCATTACCTTTAGAGAATGCATTAATAACATCAGCACAACGTATATTTTCAGGAATAGATTCATTTTCATTATTAGCAATACCATTCTTCGTATTGGCTGGAGTAATAATGAATAACGGAGGTATAGCTTTAAGGTTAGTAAACTTTGCTAAACTTATGGGAGGAAAGCTTCCAGGGTCTTTAGCACAAACTAATGTAGTTGGAAATATGTTATTTGGTTCAGTAAGTGGATCAGCAGTAGCGGCAGCTGCTGCTATAGGTGGAACTATAGGACCACTTCAAGAAAAAGAAGGTTATGATAAAGAATTTAGTGCAGCTGTAAATATAGCATCAGCACCAACAGGGCTTTTGATTCCTCCAAGTAACTCTTTAATCATTTATTCTTTAGTTAGTGGTGGAACATCAGTAGCAGCTTTATTTATGGCTGGATACATACCAGGTATTCTTTGGGGACTAGCAGTAATGGGTGTTGCTTTAGTAATAAGTAAAAGAAAGAAATATGGTCAAACTCAAAAGATATCCTTTAAAGATGCTTTTAAAGTATTTGTAGAAGCCATTCCTTCTTTATCATTAATAATAATTATTATTGGTGGTATAGTTGGTGGAGTGTTTACAGCAACAGAAGGAGCAGCAGTAGCAGTGGCTTATTCATTTATTTTAGCTTTCTTCTTTTATAAAACAATAAAGTTAAAGGATATGCCAAAGCTTTTAATGGAAACAGTTGAAATGACAGGGATAATAGTATTTTTAATAGGTGTATCATCAATTATGTCATGGGTATTAGCATTCACTAATATACCAAATGCAATAACAACTGTATTATTAAAAATTTCAAGTAATCCAATTATCATATTAATAATAATGAACATAATTTTATTAATTGTGGGAACATTTATGGATTTAACTCCAGCAATATTAATATTTACGCCAATATTCTTACCAGTAGTTAAGAATTTTGGAATGGATCCAATTCATTTTGGAATGATACTAATATTTAACTTATGTATAGGGGGAATAACGCCTCCAGTTGGAAATACTCTTTTTGTTGGATGTAGGGTAGCAAAAACAAAATTAGAACATGTTATAAAACATTTACTACCATTTTATGCTGCAATAATAGCAGTTCTGATGTTAATAACATTTGTTCCAGAAATAAGTTTATTTATACCTAGATTATTAGGAATGATTTAAAGATAAGTTTAATCTAGATAAAAAGTAAGTGCTGTTTTTCAAAGCAGGATTAGATTCTGCATTGGAGAACAGTCTTTTTTTATTTTAGGAAAGTTTTTTTATTAAGATCTGCTTTAAAAATTTTAATGTTATAGTCATCCTTACTTTTTTTATAATGCTTCTTAAAATAATAAAGGTCATAAAGAATATGTATTTAAAAGTTTTTTTTGTCAATTGGAAAGGAAGTAAGTTGAAAGAGAGGAGAATAGAAAGTAGACTTTATTTTTTATGAAAATTTACAAGGTTTTTCAGTTAAAAAGTAATTATAAATTAAGTTTATTTAAATTAATTTCCAAAAAATGAATAATAGATTAATAAAAAGAAAATATTTCCTTTTATATATTGTAAATGTATACAACGTATGCTAGTATACAAGTATAACGAAGGAGGGGTAAAAATGAACTTACCATTTAATATAGATTTAAATAATAAAGTTGCTGTTGTAACAGGAGGTGCAGGTATCTTATGTGGAGCTATGGCTGAAGCTTTAGCTAATTGTGGTGCTAAGGTTGCTATTCTTGACAGAGATATAGAAAAGGCTGAAGCGAGAGCAAAAGTTATTTGTGAAAATGGAGGAAAAGCTATTGGAGTTAAGGTGGATGTTCTAAGCAAAGAAAGCTTAGCAGAAGCAAGAACAATAGTAAACGAGCTTTTAGGTCCATGTGATATCTTAATAAATGGAGCTGGAGGAAATCATCCTTTAGGAACAACATCTAAAGAATATTTATTTCCAGAGGATTTAACAAATAAGGATAGTGATATAAAAACTTTCTTTGATTTAGATAAAAAAGGTATTGAGTTTGTTTTTAATTTAAATTTCTTAGGTACTTTACTTCCAAGTCAAGAATTTGTAAAGGACATGATTAATAAAGAGGGTGCAACAATAATTAATATATCATCAATGAATGCTTTTACACCATTAACTAAAATTCCAGCATATTCAGGAGCTAAGGCTGCTGTTAGTAATTTTACCCAATGGTTAGCTGTTCATATGAGTAAGGTTGGAATAAGGGTAAATGCTATAGCACCAGGATTTTTCGTAACTAAACAAAATGAAAAGTTACTTAAAAATGAAGATGGAACTTACACAGAAAGAGCACAAAAAATAATAAATAGTACTCCAATGGGGAGATTTGGTGAAAATGAGGAATTAATAGGTACATTATTATACCTAGTATGTCATGAGGCATCATCTTTTGTTAATGGAGTTGTAATTCCTGTTGATGGAGCTTTCTCAGCTTACTCAGGTGTATAGAGATATAGAGGTTTTAAAATAGATTATTAATTTAAGGTATGGGGGATTAGAAACCATGGAAATGACTTTTAGATGGTATGGCATTGATGATCCTGTTAAGATTGAATATATTGCACAAATTCCTGGAATGAAAGGAATAGTAACAGCAATATATGATATTCCAGTAGGTGAAGAGTGGCCATTAGAAAAAATATTAGAATTAAAGGCTTTGGTTGAAAAACATAACTTAGAACTTTCAGTAATTGAAAGTGTTCCTGTTCATGAGGATATTAAGTTAGGCTTACCAACTAGAGATAAATATATTGAGAATTATAAAAATACTCTAAGAAACTTAGGGAAAGCAGGAATAAAAACTGTATGTTATAACTTTATGCCAGTGTTTGATTGGACAAGATCAAATTTAGCTTATGAATTAGAGGATGGATCAACAACTTTAATTTATGACCATGAAGATGTTGCAAAGATGGATCCTAATTTAGGCGAATTACATCTTCCAGGATGGGATACTTCATATACAGCTGAAGAAATGAAGGCACTTTTAGGAAGATATAAAGACATAGATGAAGAAAAACTTTGGGAGAATTTAGAGTATTTCATTAAAGAAATAATTCCTGTAGCAGAGGAAAATGATGTTAGAATGGCTATACATCCGGATGATCCACCATGGTCAATATTTGGATTACCAAGAATCATAACAAGCTTTGAGAATTTAGAAAGATTTACAAAGCTTTATGATAGTGAGTATAACGGAATTACATTATGTACAGGTTCTCTAGGATGTACTAGTGAAAATGATATAGTAAAAATGATAAATAAATTTGGAAAAGAAATGAATAGAATCCACTTTGCGCATTTAAGAAATGTATCAATAGATGGAAAAGGAAGTTTCAAAGAAACTGGACATGTAACTGAATATGGAAGTTTAGATTTTTATGAAATAGTTAAGGCTTATTTAGATTATGACTTTAAAGGACCTTATAGACCAGATCATGGAAGAATGATATGGGGTGAAACTGGGAAACCAGGATATGGATTATATGATAGAGCTTTAGGAGCTACCTATATTCATGGATTAATAGAAGCTATTAAAAAAAGTAAATAATAGTTAGTTATAAAATATAAATTTAGGGGTTGATTTTAATATGTTATATCCAATAATTACAGAGTCAAGAAAATTAATAGATTTAAATGGTATTTGGAACTTCAAATTAGATAATGGTAATGGACTAAAAGAAGAATGGTTTAAAAATAAGTTAAAGGATACAATGCCAATGGCTGTTCCATCATCTTATAATGATTTAAAAGAAGATGAAGCGATAAGAGACCATGTGGGATATGTTTGGTATGAAAGAGAAATCATTCTTCAAGAAGAGTTATTTAATGAAAGAATAGTATTAAGATTAGGTTCAGCAACTCACCACGCAAAGGTTTATGTTAATGGTGAATTTGCAGTAGAGCATAGAGGAGGATTCTTACCTTTTGAAGTTGAAATAAATAACTTAGCTAAGGTTGGTAAAAATAGAATAACAGTAGCTCTTGATAATATACTAGATGAAACTACAATGCCAGTAGGATTAATTAAGAAAACAAAAACAGCAAGTGGCGAAGAAAAAATAACTAACCCAGTAAACTTTGATTTCTTTAACTATGCAGGATTAAATAGACCTATAAAAATATACACAACACCTAAAAATTATATAGATGATGTTACAATAGTAACTGATATTGAGGATAATAAGGGAATAGTTAATTATAATGTTGATATAGTTGGACAAGGTGCTGTATCAGTAGAAGTAATTGATGAAGAAGATAATAAGGTTGCTGAATTAGAAGGAAAAGATGGAAAAATAGTTATTGAAGATGTTAAGTTATGGCAACCATTAAATGCTTACTTATATAGATTAAGAATAACTTTAAAGAGTGAAGATGGAAAAACAGATATTTATGAGCAAGAGTTTGGTGTAAGAACTGTAGAAATTAAGGATGGAAAATTCTTGATAAATGGAGAACCATTCTATTTCAAAGGTTTTGGAAAGCATGAAGATTCTCATGTTCATGGAAGAGGTTTTGACGAAGCTTTAAATATCAAAGATTTCAGTTTAATGAAATGGATTGGAGCAAACTCATTTAGAACAGCACACTATCCATATTCAGATGAAATAATGAGACTTGCAGATAGAGAAGGTATAGTGGTCATAGATGAAACTCCAGGGGTAGGACTTCACTTAAACTTTATGGCTACTTTACTTAGTGGTAATTCTAAAAAGAGAGAAACATGGAAAGAAATTGGAACTAAGGAGCATCATGAGCAAGTATTAAGAGAGTTAGTTAAGAGAGATAAAAATCATCCTTCTGTTGTAATATGGTCGGTGGCAAATGAGCCAGCATCAGAGGAAGAAGGAGCAGATGGATACTTTAAACCATTAGTAGAATTAACAAAGAGTTTAGATCCTCAAAAGAGACCAGTAACAATAGTAACACATATGATGTCAACTCCAGATCGTTGTAAAGTTGCAGATTTCATAGATATACTTTGCTTAAATAGATACTATGGATGGTATGTAAATGGTGGAGAATTAGATATGGCAAAAGAAGGCTTAAGAGCTGAACTTAAAGGCTGGGAAGAGAGATGTCCAGGAAAGCCAATAATGTTTACTGAGTATGGAGCAGATACAGTGGCTGGATTACATGATACAACACCAGTTATGTTCACAGAAGAATATCAAGTTCTTTACTATCAAGCAAACCATGAGGTTGTTGATGAGTGTAAGTCATTTGTAGGAGAGCAAGTATGGAATTTTGCTGATTTCCAAACAAGTCAAGGTATATTAAGAGTTCAAGGGAATAAAAAGGGAATATTCACAAGAGATAGAAAACCAAAGGCTGTTGCTTATGCCTTAAGAAAAAGATGGACTAATATACCAGAGTTCAATTATAAAAAGTAAATATAAGTTTAAATAAATGCAAATCTGCTAAAATTAAGATTTTAGTAGATTTGCAAAATGATTTTATGTAAACATATACAATGAGTTGTTTCTGGCTACTGATGTTAGATTGGGGGGAGAGTTAAATTATGGTTGAAAAAAGATATAAATCAATACCTGAGGAGGAAAATCAAAAAGTAAGACCTTTTGGGACAAGAGATAAAATAGGATATATGTTTGGTGATTTAGGGAACACCATGTTTTTTGGATTTATAGGAAGTTATTTAATGCTTTTCTATACAGATATAGTTGGAATATCAGCAGCTGCTGTGGGAACATTATTATTAGTTGCTCGTATATGGGATGCTATAAATGATCCTATGATAGGAACTTTTATAGATTCTAGACCTGGAAGTAAAAAGGGGAAATTTAAACCATATTTATGGTACTTTGCAATACCTGTAATTATATCTGGAATATTATGCTTTACAACGCCAAGTGGAGCTTCACAGGGAGTTAAATTAGCATATGCATATGTAACATATATTTTATTTGGTATGATGTATACATGTATTAATATTCCTTATGGTTCTTTATCTTCAGTAATGACTAATGATCCTGTTGAAAGAACTGCATTATCAACATTTAGAAGTGTTGGTAGCTTAATTGGTAATCTAATAATAATGGCTATAGTTCCAGTATTAGTATTTACTAATAAAGTACCAACTCAAAAAGGTTTCTTTGTAGCTGCAATTGTAATGGGGATAATTGGATTAATATCATATAAATCAGCTCACAGCTTAGTGACAGAAAGAATTGTTCATAATAATACTAAAAAAGAAAAAATAGATTTTAAGAAAACTATTTTAGGTATTTTCAAAAATAAAGGTTTATTAGGTATCATGATAGCTTCTTTAGCTCAATTAACTGCAATGATGTTATCACAATCTTTAACTCCATATCTTTATAAAGATTATTTTAAAGCTCCTGGCTTAATAGGAATAGCAGGTATGACTGGTATGGTTGTATCTTTTGTAGTACTTCCTATGTTAGGACCTTTAGTTAAGAAATTTGGTAAAAAAGAAATAGTATCATATGGAATGGTATTATCAACTGCTATGTATTTCTTATCTTATATTTTACCAATAAAAAATCCTATAATATTTATAGCTATACAAACTGTAGCATCTTTTGGAATGGCTTTTATGAATGTTCTTGTATGGGCTATAGTTGCAGATGCTATAGATTATCATGAGTACTTAACTGGTGAAAGAAAAGAAGGTATTGTATATGCATCATATTCATTAGTTAGAAAATTAGGTCAAGCTGCTGCTGGAGGGTTAGCAGGTATAACATTAACTTTTATAGGATATATATCAGGAGCAGAAGCACAAACTGCTGAAGTTGCTTTAGGAATAAAAAGAATTGCTACTTTAGTTCCAGCTATAGCAGGAGTAGTTGCAATAATTGCATTAGTATTTGTATGTAATTTATCAAAGGAAAGATTAATTCAATTAAATGATGAATTAGAAGAAATGAGAAAATAATTAAAAATTTAAGTTAGAATAAGAGGATGTATGGAATTGTAGATACATCCTCTCTATTTTTTATATAGCTATTTTAGTCAATAAAGAAATGTATTTATAAAGTGAATATAGACGTAGAGTTTTAACTCCATCGGAATGGTTAGTCAAACATATCCAGAAATATGAAGATATTATCTCTGACTTATAGAAGTTAGAGTATTACAACTTCTAGCTATAAGATAGATTAAGATATTGATTTAATGTAGAACCTTAATTTATTTTTTTATATTTGAATAAATTTGTTTTATGAGAGACTATGCAAAAAGGAGTTAATTCGAAGTAATTTTATATAAATCACTTCGAATTAACTCCTTTTTTCTTGAATGTGTGAATAATGTATAATTTTAAGTTAAGTGCACTATAATTAAGATTTAATTAACTAATGACTTAGTTCTTAATTTAATTTTACATCCATAAGATTACAAAAAAATTACTAGATTATTAATAAATGGGGTAATTTTAGAAATAATGAGAAGAATTAATTAAATAAGTATAAATAAGGGCAATTTAAATAAAAGTAGAGAAAAATTTCATAAGGCTTAATTAATTGAAATTAAGTTCAATTTTATTACATACTTCTTTAATTTTAGAAAATATGATATCCTTAATTTATAAACTATTATGCTAATAGAGTTTAGGAAATAAAATGTATAATGATAGTTAGTTTAACTATTTTATATTTTCTTTTGATATTTGAGACTATAGTATGGGAGATTTATTTTTCTTGGTATGGATGGTTTATAATAATATTGTCCAAATAAGGCAATAGCAATGATATTAATAGGAATACTTTTTAACTTAATGTATATAATGTTTAATATGTATTATTACTTGATTTTACAGCTTTTGAGCTGATGCAACTACCAGTTATTTTGAGTAATATAGGATAGATGAGTCTAGCATCAAAATAGTGATTTGTATATAAAAAAGCAGTAAGGTTATGTTAATAACACAGGATTTTTTGTTTAAATTTAAGTAAAGAAATATTTGTAAGCTTAGTGCCTTACATCCACAAGGATAAGGTGAATGTTTTTTGGCATTTTTCTATAAAAATTTAGCATAGTGAAAAGAAGGGTTAATAATGGGGAAAAATTTATTTGTTAAAGAAATAGTTAGTGCTTTTAATTTTGAGGGGAAATTTGTATCAGATAGTCTTCATGATGTGGGAAATATTAATGATACTTTTGTATTTGAGTTTGAGAAAAATAATAATGAAAGAAAGAAATATATTGTCCAAAGGATTAATCACCATGTTTTTACTAGACCAGTAAATCTTATGGAAAATATAGAAAAGGTAACATCACATATTATTAATAAGGTTAAGGCTAATGGAGGGAATCCATTAAGAGAAACTTTAAATTTAGTTAGAACTAATGAAGGAGGAAGTTATTATGTAGATAGTAACGATGATTATTGGAGAGCTTTTTTATTTATTGAAGGGGCTACTACTTTTAACAAAGCTGAAAAACCAGTGCATATGTATGAAGTGGGAAAGACTTTAGGTAAATTTCAAAATTTACTTTTAGATTTTAAAGCAGAGGAACTTTTTGAAATTATAGAAGATTTTCATAACACACCAAAGAGATATAAGGATTTTGTGAAAGCTATGGAAAGTGATCCATTAGGTAGGGTAAAAAATTCTTTAGATGAAATAAAATTTATAATGGATAGAGCTGATTCTTTTGATAAATTAATTAATTTATTGGAAAAGGGAAGAATTCCATTAAGGGTTACTCATAATGACACAAAAATAAATAATATAATGATAGATGATGTAACAGGACAAGCTGTTTGTTTAATAGATTTAGATACTGTAATGCCAGGATTATCTTTATATGATTTTGGAGATGCTATAAGGTCAGGGTGTAGTACAGCAGAAGAGGAAGAAACAGATCTAACAAAAGTAAATTTTAATATGAAATTTTACAATGCTTTTACTAAAGGATTATTGGAAGAATGTAAAGATACTTTAAATAAAGATGAAATAGAAAATATAGGTTTTTCAGCAAAGTTAATAACTTTAGAATTAGCAATGAGGTTTTTAACTGATTATTTAAATGGTGATGTTTATTTTAAAACTGCAAGAAAACATCATAATTTAGATAGATGTAGAAATCAATTAAAATTGGTATCTGAAATGGAAAAATTAATTTAAATAATAATTAATGAAAGAAGAGATTTTATATCATTATAGAGTTTATGCACTTGATATAAAGTCTTTTTTTAATAAAAGAGTGACATAAGTATTTATGAAAAGGTATTAAATTCTTTAGGATATAACAAAGAAGGAGACGTAGATAATCATTCTATATACAGAGCTTTTTATAAAGACAACTACTCTGTAGAGCTACATTGGGCTTTAGTTAATAGGAAATATTTTGAAGGTTCTAATAAATTTGAAAGTAGTATATGGGAGAATACAGTTCCTTATAATTTTGGACATTCAAAGGCTTATAAATTAAATCATGAATACATGATAGTTCACTTAATTGCACATATGGCTGTTCATGGTCTATATAATTGGTTTGGAATAAGACAACTTTTAGATTTATATTTATATTCAAAGAGGTATGAAAATAATATAAATTGGGGAAAAGTTTCAGTACTTCTACAGGAGACTTCTTTACTTAATTTTTCTTTAAATTTATACGAGGCTATAAGGGTTTTATTTTCTTATAAACTTAAGGAGCATAATTTATTATTACTTCAAGGACATAAGGAAAGAGTGTTTTTTAATGATATAGATTGTGAAAAAAATATATTAAATTGTAGTAATATTAATGAATATTATTATGATGAACTTATAGAGAATATTTTAGAAAATGGTGTTTTGGGGAAAAAGAATAGGGAAAATATTTTCATTAATACAGTTATAAATACTAGAGGGGAAAGTAATAAGTTAAAATATGCAAGATTAATATTTCCAGCGGCTGAAGTTATGAAATCAAAATATAAATATGCAGAGAAGTATACTTATTTACTTCCTTTGGCTTATGGACACAGATTAATTAATGCTATGTTTAATAGAAGTTTTTCAGTAAAAGATAAATATAATTTTTTATTTAAAACAGTGAAAAAGGTAGATAATAAAGAAGATTTACTAAAAAAACTTGGATTGAAATAATTTTATTTTACAGTTATTCAAAAAGTAATAGATGAATTTGTGGTAATTTTAAAATGATTTTGTGGATGGGGGAAACAAAGATGGATATTAAAAAAAGTAATGAAAAGAAAAAACTCAATTTAAATTCAATTATATGACAAAATAAAGATATTGATGTTAGTGATTTAAATGGTGAAAAGGTAATGATGAATTTAGAAGTAGGAAAATACTTTATGTTAAATTCGGTAGGAAGTAGTATATGGAATAGCATAGAAAGTGAAAAAAACATAGAATTAATTATTGATGATATTATAGAAAAGTATGATGTAGCAAGAGAAATCTGTGAAAAAGAAATAATGAAAT
Source organism: uncultured Sarcina sp. (assembly GCA_963557775.1). Taxonomy (GTDB): domain Bacteria; phylum Bacillota; class Clostridia; order Clostridiales; family Clostridiaceae; genus Sarcina. The sequence continues at coordinate 38,477 of CAUWDH010000001.1, read as the reverse complement.
ATATAGAGAAGTTAGATAATCATGGGCTTATTACAATATCATAATAATTTTAAAAAGTTCTTAAGAATAGATAAATCCATAAAATTAATGGCATTAGAAGCATTATTTTTATCAGCAATATATAGATTTCTAATACTCCATATTAAGTTTAAAAAATTAAGTGAAAATATAGGAGAAAAAAATATAGAAAGTTCATTAGAAGGTACTAGGGAAGGTTATTTAATAGGAAGAAAAATATTTATGGTAGTAAATAAAACCTTAGAAATAACACCTTGGGAAAGTAAATGTCTAGTAAGAGCTATGACAGCTAAAAAAATGATGAAAAAAAGAGGCTATAAAACAACTTTATATTTGGGAGTTGGAAAAGATGAAGAAGGTATTAATAACTTTTGATAGACCTATTCTTTTTATATTAATTTCAGCTATAAAATTAGAATTTATTTCTTTATATATTAAAGTCAATTAAATTCATTTCTGTATATGTGGCATAATCATGATGAAATTTCAAAGTGAGTTCTTGTCTATATAATTTAGCTATAAAAAATTCTATTATTCGAAGTTCTTCTTCAGTAGCTAAAACTAAAACATTATTAAACAGATCAGGATTAACAGTTATTGTAGGATACTTAGAATATCTATCTTTTAAAATATTAATTTTATCAATCCCAGCCAACACAACTTATTAAATAAGCTAATATTTCTTTTAATTTAGCGTTAGAAAGATTAATCCTATTACTTTAGCTAAGTATGTTACCATTACAACTTGTATAGGACTAAATATAAATATATCAGCAAAGGGAATAGGTTGTACTGCCACAATAGCACAGGCAGCGGAAGTAAGAGTTATTATACTGTGGTGTTGATAAACTTGGGTCTTCTATTAATAAATCAAGTTTATTTTTTAATTAATTTGATTTAGCAGCTATATTGCTACTAAGTGAATTGGTCTTGTGAGAAGAAATTTTTTTCTTATAAAACAATTAATAAGTACCTCCTAAAAGTTATTTGTATTTAAATTTTATGTATAAATATTTAATATATTTATCGAATTTATTAAATTTATTTTTAGGAATTATAGTAAGTTAGATTGAGGATAAGTTAGATTAAAAACAGCCTTAAAGATTTTATAAAATTTATAAAGTCTTCAAGGCTTTTACATTAAGCTTCTACAGTTTTTTTAGTCGTTTCTATTATTTCAGCATCAATTATTGATACAAGTGAACCACCAGCAGATGAGAAAATATCATTGGCTACAATAGCATTCATAGCAGCATCGACATCAGTTTTTTCTAGGTTTTCTTTAATGTTTTTTATAGTTATGCTACTTTGTTTACCTTCCTCATTTTTGAAATTCATTTTTAAAACATATTTTTTTTCCATATTAAAATCCTCCCTTAATTTAGTTTAAATTTTTATTTTTTCTCTTTTGTGCTTAATGAGAGTAACTCTTTTTTCTTATGTTGATATCAAAAAACTTTAACTTTAGGATTAATCAAAAATATAATTTTCTTCTTTTCTTATGAACACTCCAGTACTGTTTATTAAAACAGCAAGTTTCTCACCTACATTTTTTAGAGCTTCATCAGATGCATTTGTTTTAATGTTAGAGAATTTTTGTGATGTTGGAATGTTTTTGTCCTCCTCAGGGTTATACACCTCATACTTTAATACTAATGATTTTTTAGTTAATGTTGTTATTTCCATTACTATCAACTCCTTTCATAATGTATATATGCACTAATTAGAATTTTTGTTGAAAATTTTAAAAATTTTTTAGAGTAAAAATAAATTCAGATAAGTTAATGAATCTTGAATAAATAGTAAAAAAATACATATTAAATTGAGTTGTCTGATGTCTTATGATAATATTTAATTAAGGGATAAATATAAAATTAATTCAGGTGGAGTTTTGAGTACATCTGAATGGTGATAATTAATATTATTTAGATATAAGGGGTTATTGTTATGATAAATAAATTTAGAGAATTAGGTATAGTTGCAGTTATTAGAGCAAATAATCATGAAGAGGCAGAGGAATATGTTAAAGCTACTTTAGATGGTGGAATAAAGGCTATAGAGCTTACTTATTCTATTCCTAATATGCCTGAACTTTTAAAGAAGTTAAAAGAAAAATATGAAGATGGATTTTTTGGAGCTGGTAGTGTATTAAACACTCAAATGGCTATTGATGCTATTGATGCAGGAGCTGAATATATAGTTAGTCCAGGATATAGTCAAGGAGTTAATGATATTTGTAAGGAAAGAGGAATAACTTATTCACCAGGATGTATGACTATAAGCGAAATGATGACAGCTATGGATAATGGAAATGAATTAGTTAAAATGTTCCCAGGAAATTTATTTGGACCATCCTTTGTTAAGGCTGTTAAGGCTCCAATACCAAATATAAATATTATGCCAACAGGTGGTGTTGACGTAAATAATGTTCAAGAATGGTTTAAGAATGGTGTTACATGTGTAGGGGTAGGAAGTTCACTTTTAGCCTCAAAGGACTATGATACTATAAAAAATCTTGCAAGGGAATTTGTGGTGAAAATAGATGAATACAAAAAATCTTGTTAATGAGAAAGCAGTAATTTTAGGTGTTGGAGAAATAATGATGAGACTTAGTCCTACAGATAATGATGTCTTAGGAACAAGTAGCAAGTTAAATGAAACTTATGGCGGTGGTGAGGGAAATGTAATTTGTTCCCTAGCTAATTTTAATCATAAAACAAAATTTTTCACTAAGTTACCAGCTAATGATTTAGGGAAAAAATCTTTAAAAGTATTTAAAGAAAGAGATATTGATTTATCAAATGTTATATTTGGTGAAGGAAGACTTGGAATATATTTTTTAGAAGAAGGAGTAGGTGTTAGAAATTCAAAGGTTATTTATGATAGAGCCTATTCAGCTTTTTCTATGATAAAAGAAGAAGAAATAAATTATGATGAATTATTTAAGGATGTTGGTTTATTACATATAAGTGGGATAACAGCAGCTTTAAGTGAGGAGCATAGAAAAATAACATTAAACTTAGTAAAGGAAGCGAAAAGTAGAAGTATATTAGTAAGCTATGATTCTAATTTTAGAGCAAAGCTTTGGAGTGCAGAAACTTGTGGACAGTTCCTTAAGGAAGTTTTAAATTATGTGGATATAGCATTTTTAGGACATTTAGATATAACAAAGTTATTAAATTTTGACCATGATTTTTTAGGAAATCATAAAGAGGATTTAAAGATATTATATGATAAATTACAAAAAAGTTATCCTAATATAAAGGTTATATCTTCAACAAAAAGAGAAATAGAATCTGCTAGAAAAAACTCGTTAACTGGTTATATATATGAAAAAGGTGTTTTAATAGAGTCTGAAAAATATACTTTTGATATATTAGATAGAGTTGGAGGAGGAGATGCTTTTTCAGCAGGAGTGCTTCATGGGTTAATAGAAGGAAAAAATCTTAAAGATGTAATAGAGTTTGGTACAGTAGCTAGTGTTTTAAAACATAGCTATAAGGGTGATGTTAATTATTGCACTAAAGAAGATGTAGAAGCCTTTTTAGCTAATGGTGTATCTGCTATAGGAAGATAATAATAATTTCATAGAAAAAGTAAAATATATAATAGTTAAAGGAGCTACAGGTTAGCTCCTTAATTTATTTGCAAATAACTTATAGTTATGAGATAAATAAAATTATATGAAGATTAGATAAAAGTTTTAATTGAAAGGAGAAATGTTAATGAGCAAAAAATTGCTACCAGATAAAATTGCTGATGAAATAAAAAATATGATAGTTGATAAAAAATTGAACATTGGAGATAAACTACCTAATGAATTAGAATTATGCAAAAATCTTGATGTAAGTAGAACAACTATAAGAGAAGCCATAAAAATATTAGTTACAGAAAATATATTAGAAATAAAAAGAGGAAAAGGTACCTTTGTAAGTGAAAGATTAGGAGTTAGCAAAGACCCTTTAGGATTATTGTTTGAAAGTGATAAAAAAAAGTTAATAAAAGACCTTTTTGAAACTAGATTAATTATAGAGCCAGAACTTATTGGCTTAGTTTGTGAAAGAGCAGAAGAAGAAGAAATTGAAAAAATAAAAGTTGTAGCTAAAGAAATAGAAGAACTAATATTAAAAAAAGAAAATCATCTTCAAAAGGATGTAGAATTTCATAAATTAATTGCGAAAGCTAGCCATAATGCTGTAGTTACTAAAATAATTCCTATAATAAATGATTCAATAAATTATGGTTATGATGCAACAAAGAATGACGATAGTGTAAATAAAGCTGTAATAAGAGTCCATAGAAACATAGTAGAAGCAATTTCAAAAAGAGATAAGGCTATGGCAAAAGAGGCTTCTAGAGAACATATTAAAGTAGCTATAAATAAATTGAACCTTAATTTAATGGAAAAATAAAAAATTATATATTTATTAAATTTAAGTGAAGTAAGATTATAAAAGGGATAAATCTAAAGTATTTAGAGATATCTCTTTTTATTTATATATTAAAAAAGTATATTGATATATAAATTAAAAAATAAAATTGTTAAAATATTAATAACTGATAAAAATATTGATAAATTAATAAAAATATGTTATAATAAATTAAAGTTATTTCGTATTTTTATTATTGAATTAAATAAATAATAATTAGATTTGAAAATGATGTTTAAAACTTAGGACAATGCTTAAAGTATTTCATTAACGGAGAATGAATTTTAGCCTAATGTATAATTAAACAAAGTTTTTAAAAATTGTTATAAATAAATATTAAACTTATTGATTATTTTGATAATATGTTTTAGTTAAAACTATTTAATTAAAGATAGTTTTTAGGTATTGATGTAAACCTTTAACTAAGGTTTTTGATTAATTGAATATAAAGAGAAGTGAATTCGGACAAGTTAAGAAAAAGTAACTAAAGAATAAGTGATATAAAAGGAGAATGCCAATGAAAAAGAAAATACATAATTTAATACATAAAAAACTAATTATTATAGTTATATTAACTCAATTATTTATTGTTTTTGGAGGAACTGCAATGTCTGTCGCTGTTGATGCACAAGAAAAAAATCAACAATATTTTGAATACACAGAGACAATGAGACACTTAGAGGAGCATCTACAAGAGCATAATGAAAATAAATTTGAAATGAGCAGAGCTATGATGAAAACTAACCTTAGAGCTAAAATGAGAGAAGCTGATTATTATACTAATATTGTAAACGATTAAAACTTTTAAAAAAGAGAGATATATCAAACTGTAGATATATTTCTCTTTATTTTATTACTACATACAAATTTATAAGCGTAAACTTAATTCAGATGGAGTTATGACTCCATCTGAATTCTTAGTCATAGTAGCTAGAAGTAGGAGGTTGTAATACTTGTATTTATTATATTAGAAAATAAATTGTTTCATGGTTTTAGATATTGTTAAACTATAACTGAATTAAATCTATGTTTATGGTAATATAATTGTGTAATTAAATAGAAAAAAGGACAATTAAGAAACAATGGAGGATTAGCGAAGCTACTTTAATTACCATAGCAATTATAGGTGGGAGCATCGGTGAATATTTAGGAATGCAGAATTTTAGACATAAAACTAAAAATCTAAAATTTAAAATTGGTATACCTATAATAATTCTACTTCAAATTATTTTTTGTATATTTTACTTGTGGAGATAAAAGTTAAGAAAAAGTAGATAAGCTTCATTAAGTATTTCAATGGATTCAAAACAATAACTAAATTAAGTTTATGTTCAATTATTAGGACTATTTTAAGAGTAGAAAGATTACCTTGAAAAATAGTCCTTTTAAATAAATGTAATTACCATATATTTATATATATTGTAAAATAAACTATAATTTTATTATAACTATATGGTAAAAGCAAGTGAGTTAATGGAGCTGAGATTAGGAATAATATTTTGTACTACAATGGTGGTTTTAACTTTTAGTTTATCTTTAGGACTCGCTGGAACTATAATAAATCCTGTTTCTGTTTTAGCAGAAAATGTTGCTATAGAGATAAATGAAGAAAAGTATATTGATGGATATATTAATATAAATGATTATTTAAAATTAACTTCAGGATCTTATGAAAAAAGGGTAATTTTCCTAGAGATTTAGGTGGATATTTAGATGAAAATATAGAAAATTTATTTAATAATATTCATAATCTAAAAAAGAAAGAAGAAGAATTAGAAAAAGATAAAGAGGAGATTTCTCATAAAAAATAAAAATACTGATAGTAATAAAGGAAATAAAAAGCCAAGTAAAAAAACAAGTAAACCAAATGAACAAGAATCTAAAGCGGAAGTGCCTCCAGTAATAGAAAATCCCGAAAATTCAAAGGATGAAAAACTAAAAGAAGGAAACAAGCCTAATATAGATACAGATGAAAATAATAAACAAGAAGAAAATAAAACCAATATAGAAATAAATAATAAGTCAGAAAATTAAGTTTTTCTTTTTTTATATTATAAGGTTATAATATAAAGGAATAGATAAACGTAGACTTAATTCAAGTGGAATTTTGACTTCATCTGAATACTTAGTCGTAGTTATCTAGAAGCGTGAGGCTGTGTTTATCTCCTACTTAAGTGGCTATCTAAATGTTGAGTTAGTCATAGGAACTTCTCAGCGAGCAATGCGAGTGAAGTTTTCTATAGAAGATAGGAGGTTATAGCTTCTAGTTAAGAGATAAATTTTAAAACGGAGGATGAAATTATGATTTTTAAAGGATTTTTAATTTTAATTACGATAATAGTACTAATGATTTCATTTGTTGCTGTGGCTAAGCCTAGTATAATTGATGATATTGAAAAAAGAGAAAAGGCTGAAATGATGAAAAGTTCTAAAAAGGGCAAATAAAATTATAAAAGTGGAATTATAATTAGAAAATATATAGCTATAATAAGGATGATTTTAAAATCATCCTTATTATAGCTATTTTTTAAGTTAATTTTATTTTGTAAGTAAAAGCTTTTTAATAGTTTGATTGTATAATACATATAATTTTAATTATTCTTTATATTGGTGTTTTTGAATATGATATTTATTGATAGTATAATTTAAAATGTAAAATATTTATTAACAAATATATTTTAGTTCATGTTAACTTTGTTAAGAATAAAAAATGAATAGTTTTATTTTTAATTAAAAATTTTTATAGAAAGAATAATTAAGAAAATATTTTTTTTAATTTGAATGTTTTAATTTTAACAAAGTCTACAATTAACATTTTAAATGAAGTGTCGAAAGACATATTACAATTTAAAAATTAAATAAAAAAAGAGGAATGAGAGAGTGAAATGAATTTTTTCAAGAAAAGAGAGAATTTAAAATGGGTTTCTTTAATTGCATGGGTTGTAATAATAGTAATTCTATCATTAGTTTCACCATCTCTTAATAAGTTAGTTGCAGAAAAAGGTGCTATAACCTTACCTAGTAATTATCCTACAGAAGTTATTAAGCAGTTAGCTATTGAAAATCAACAAAGTGCAGCAGCTAATACTATAAGTAACCAAAGTTCAAGGAACACTTTAAGTAATTTGAGTGCTTCAAATAATTCCAATGCTCATCATAAATCAAGTGATTCAAAGGTTTCTCATAGTTCTAATACTTCTATTGATAATACTTATACTAATAATAAGACTACTAACAAATCACAAAGTAGTAATAATTCTACTGGTCTTAATTCAAATCAGTATATTGCTGTATTTAATGTGCCGACAGGTTTAACTGAATCAGATGTTAAGAACATAGGTAATACTTTAAATAATGTTAGTAAAAACAAGAGTAAGTTACATATTTCATCAATAACAGATTGTTTTAGTAATACAGCTTTAAAAGGGCAGATGATTTCTAAAAATAATAAGACTATATTAGCTATTTTTAATATTAATCCTAATGGAATGAAGAAATCAGTTGTTAGAAAGGAAATTAATGATAGTATAAAAACACCAGGAATTCAAACCTATCTTACTGGAAATAGTTTAATAGAATCTGATATAAATATAGCTTCTCAAAAGGGATTAGCTAGAATAGCTGTTATAACTGTAGTATTTATTTTAATAGTTTTATTTTTAGTATTTAGGTCTTTTATAATTCCTTTTATACCATTATTAACTATAATTATAAGTTTTGAAGTATCTCAATTTATTATAGCTATACTGTCTAATAGTTTTAATTTCCCAGTTTCAAATTATACACAAGTATTTATGATTTCCATTTTATTTGGAATAGGAACGGATTATTCTATACTTTTAATTAGTAGATTTAGGGAAGAACTTGATAATGGAATTAATAAATATGAAGCTATAAAAATTACTTATAGAACAGCAGGAAGAACAGTGCTTTTTAGTGCAATACCTGTGTTTGTTGTTTTTGCTTTATTATATTTTGTAGATTTTTCATTATATAGAAGTGCTAGTGCAGTATCTATTAGTATAATTATTTTAATTTTAGCTTTATTTACACTTTTACCATCAGCTATGGCTATTTTAGGAGACAAAATGTTTTGGCCATTTAATAAAAAGCAGGAACATAAGGAAAATAAATTTTGGACTATCCTTGGTAAGTTTGCTTTAAATAGATCAATATTAGCATTAATTGTAGTAGGAATAGTTTGTATACCTCCAATTTGTCTTAATAATGGAGTTGAATCTTTTAACTTAGTAAATGAAATAAGTAGTAAATATCAATCTATAGAAGGATTTAACATAATAGCAAAAAACTTTGGGACAGGAAAAATATCTCCGGTTACTATTTATATAGCTAATGATACTAGTATGAAATCACCACAGTATATTGAAACTATAGCTAAGATTTCAGATAATATTTCAAAAGCACCAGGAATTCAAAGTGTAATGAGTATTTCTCAACCTTTAGGAACTAGGTTAAGTGATATTTATGTAAATACTCAAGCTGGAATGGTTAATAAAGGATTAGATACGGGAACAAAAGATTTAGATAAAATAGGTGATAGTTTAAGTAGTACAAGCAAAAGTCTTAAAAATAGTGAACCTCAGTTAGCTAATGCAGTTAATAATGTTAGTAAACTAAATACAGGTACTTTAGCTACAAAGAAGGGGGTAGAGCAACTACAAAGTGCTTTAAATGAGCTTAGTAATAGTATTAATATTGAGGCTAATGCTACTAATAAGCTTAAAAATGGAGTTGAGTCAGCGGAAGGTAATTTAAATAAGTTAAAGAGTGGTCAACAGAAAATTCAACATGGTTATAAAGAGGTAGGACAAAATTTAAATTTAATTTCAAATAAGGTTAATTCAGCTACTAATAAGGCTGATGTTATAGCAGAAGAAGCTAATCAATTAACAAATAGCGTAGATACCAGTAAATTAAATAATATTTCTAATGCTATAAGCAGTAACTTACAAGCATATATAAAAGAAAATCCAAGTGCTTTAAAGAATAAAAACTTTATGGAAGCTGTTAATGATTTAAATAATTTATCATCAGTAGCAAATAAAGATCAAAGTCAATTAATAGGAGCTATAAAAACAGAAACTCAAAATTCTATAAATGAATTGAATACTTTAAATTCAGGGCTTAAAGAATTATCAACAGCTATGAATGAACTTAATTCAAAATCTGTTTTAGTGACTAATGGTATTGGAGAATTTCAAACTGGTATTGGTGAAGTAGCAAATGGATTAAATGAATTAAATAACGGATTAAATGAAACTAATAAAGGTGGAAAAGAAATTGATTCTAAGGTGCCAGAAATATCAGCAGCTTTAGGACAAATTTCAAAAGGACAATCAGAAATAAAATCTGGTTTCCAAGAATTTTCAGGAAAGATAAAAGATTTATCGGGAGGTTTAGCAACTGGAGCTTCAGATATTAATAAAATTAATAATGGAGTAAAAGAAGCTAATGGTTATATAGAAGAATGGTCAAAATTACCTTATGGAAATACAGGCGTATATGTACCAGAGTCTATATTTAATAATAAGGAATTTAAAGAAGCTTTAAATAATTATATGAGCCCAAATGGAAAATTAACAAAAATAAATGTTACTTTAAGTGAAAATCCATATTCTAATAAAGCTATGAATGAGATACCAGCACTAAAAAATATAGTTGCGAGTAGCATTAGAGGAACTAATTTAAGTAATGCACAAGTAGGAATTAGTGGTTTAATCAGCATTGATTATCAAGTTAGGGCAATGGCAAATCATGATTATTATGAAGTTATGTTCCTAGTTATTGTAGGAGTATTAATAACTTTAATAATACTTTTAAGAAGTATTATTATGCCAATGTATCTAGTAGGTTCAATTATTTTAACTTACTTTGCAGCTCTTGGAATAGTTCAATTAATATTCCAAAAGGTCTTAGGATATGTTGGATTAAGTTGGATTGCAATATTCTTTGGATTTGTTGTTCTAGTTGCTTTAGGAATTGATTATTCAATATTCATAATAACTAGATTTAAACAAAACAAGGGAGTGACAGTAAAAGAAAGAATGATGAAAACAATCCAAGTAATGGGCGGAGTTATAATGTCAGCAGCTTTAATCCTCGGAGGAACTTTTATGGCACTAATGCCATCAGGAGTATTAATACTAGGAGAAATTGCAGGGGTAGTTATTATGGGATTAATATTATACATTGTAATAGTATTGCCAATGTTTATACCTGTAATGGCTAAGATGTTTAATGAAACAAATTTCTGGCCTTATGATGGAAATGGAAACTTTATATTATTTAAGAAAAATAATAAGGGAGAAAATGAAGCTTCTGAAAAAGAATAAGATAAAGAAGATTATATCTAAGATTTAAACTTAGGTATAATCTTTTTTGTATTAAAGGTTAATAAATAGTAAGGTTACATATTATATATAGAATTAATTATAGTTCTTTAAAAGATAAAAGTTATTCAAAGAACAATAAGATTACAACCAGAGGTATAAGAGTGAAATAAAAAGGTGGAGGGAATAGCTAATGAGTGCCATTTAGAGAGGTATTAATTTAAGTGGAAATAGTATAGTTGAACAGAAATCTTTACTTATGATGGATAAAGTAAGTAAATATAAAATAGATGAAATATCTTATATGACAGGAAAAAAATTTTTTTATTGGTTGCGGAAAGCAATATGTAACTAAAGAATCAGTTAATGAAGTTGGAATAATGCTTAGTGAAGGGTTAGATTTAAATTTATGTACAGGATATCATAAGGATTCTATGGAAGTAGTAGAAAAACAAGTTTTATAATAATGTAGGGAATATAGATACAGTTTTAGGGTTGAATTTAGTTTTAGTATTTAGAAATCTAACAAAAGATAAAGAATAATTATAAGGAAAAAAGGTATGCAAGGAGCTGATTGGACACAAAGACTTATTAAGAATAAAGAAAAAATATGAAAAATTAAATTTGATTTTTAGTTTTAGTGATATAAAAACTTTATAAATTATAAGGAAGTTAGTTATAGATGCTTTAGAAGAAGGACAGATTGAAGAAAATTCACAGGAATTAAAACTTATACTAAAATTATATGTAATATTTAAGTTTTTAAAATAATAATTATGAGTATAGACTTAATAAATTAAAGTAAAAGTATTAAATCTATTCTTTACAAAAAATACTTAGAGAAATTAGGCTTTTTGTTAATAATTAAGTATAAATTAAGTTGATCTTTATAATATTTAGATAATAGGAGAGGTTAATGTATTATTATAAAATATATGGATTAAATGTTAGCTCTGAAAAAAAAATAAATGAATTAGTGAAGTTAGATAATATATCTAATATAGATGTTGAAATTAAGATGGATAAAATACCGAAAGAAAAGTTAAAATATTTTAAGAAAAATAGTTGGTTGTATGTTTCAAAGGATATTTCTATATTTAGAATAGATAATCAAGGAACTTATTTAATTGAGAATGGAAATAAAATTACTATTGAAGAAGCGGTCGGATGTGATTTTCAATTAATAAAAGCCTATCTTTTAGGCACTTCCTTTGGTTTACTATTAAAACAAAGGAATATTATTGCTATTCATGGAAGTTCTATTTTAATAAATAATAAGGCAGTTATTTTTACAGGAGAGAGTGGAGCAGGAAAATCAACTATAACTACTACTTTTAGAAAAAATGGTTTTAAATTTTTATCAGATGATGTATCTGCTATAGAAATAAATGAAGATAAGATTATTGTTAATCCAGCTTATCCACAACAAAAAATCTGTAGAGATGTTATGGAGAGAATGGATTATAATTTAAATGATTTTAAACAGATAGATGAATGTAGAGAAAAGTATATAGTTCCAGCTAAAGAGAGCTTTACATACTCTTCAAAAGAACTTATAGTTATTTGTGAAATAGAAGAAAGTTATTTTGATAATGTTTCTATAGAAGAGGTAGTGGAGGGAGACAAGATAAAACTTATAATGAAGAATATTTATAGAAATGAGATATTTTTTAGAATTGGTATTGAGAAAGAATATTTTAAGAAAATAATTGAATTAGCTAAAAATATAAAAGTTTATAAAATATTTAGACCTAGAAACAAATTTAGTGTAAATGATCAAATTAGATTAATTTTAGAAAGAATCGAATTATATAATTTAAATTAATATTTTTAATGAGATAGTTAGAATTATAAGTATATAAATTTAATTCAGTTATATATAAAGTTGTAAAGGGTTATATCAAAATAAATTTCGGTACTTTCCGAAAAAAAGTAGATTCGTTTGTGTAAATTTGCTTTTTTTGCACATAATAAATGCATGAAAAAATTAAAAATTCTATAATATATAATATTAACATGTTTAAGATTACCAAAAAAAAATTATGTAAAAGGAATTTTTAAAATCAATGGGAGTTATAAGAGTTTATTTTAATTAGGGGTAGGAATTTATTTTATAAGCTATTAATGAATAAAAAAATTATATATAATAAAAAAGCGCAAGTTTTTATTCAGAAATATTTTTAGTTAATAGAAATGAAAGTTAAAAAAATATAGCATAAAAATAATAAAACATGCAATCTTTTAACGTTACTTTTAAGTTAAAAGATACATGTTTTATTACTTATATAAGTTACTAAACTGTGCAAATTACTCATTTCCTTCATATCTTTCTGGTACTATTTGAACTTTATGTCTGGTTATGAAATAGATGAAGTCTGATAAAATATCTAAATCCGTAATATATCTTTCACATGCTCTGTACATACACTTGTCCTCCTCGGAATTACAAAATATTCAATAAATTTTACATTGTCATTGTAGCATAATAAATGAATGTTGTCTTGCGTTTTTTTTATATTTTTTTGCAAGTTACAAATTTAAACTTGCAGCTTTAATAGTTTATTTTTTAAAACAAATATAGAATACTAAAATAATAATAAAAAGTCTTATTTTAAAATAAAACATCAATAAAATATAGAAAAAATTATTATATTTAGTTCAAAAAATGCATAAAAGGTGCTTAAATGCATAATGTATAATTTATTTAAAATAATGAATTATTATGCAATGATTATAGTAGTTTTTTATTCTTTATGAGTAATTATTAGCTGTATTTGTAGAAAGAATGGTACAGGGTAAACTGAATATTAATTCAGATATAGTTAAAATTTTAAATATAAATATTTAAATAGATGGGATTATTTGGAATAATTTTGTGGAAAGTTGAAGGATTAGAGATTTTTATTGTCAAATAAATAATTATATAGAAACCGTAATGAGAAGATTTGAATAATAATAAAAGAAGAATGTATAATAAAGAAGTCCATCTTATAATAATTAAATAGTTTTTATCTGATAGCTAAAGGGTGTAATACTCCTATCTTTTAAAGGAAACTTGACTTGCATTGCTCACTGGATAAGTTCCTATAACTAAATCTTGATTTAGTTATAGGAACTTAAGTAGGAGATAAATAGCCTTATGCTTCTAGATAACTATGACTAAGTATTTAGATGGAGTCAAAATTCCATCTGAATTAAGTCTACGTTTATTTTAAGTTAGATATTTAACAAAAGAGGAGGTGAGCTATTGTAATAATTAATTATTATAATAGTGCAAGGAATGAAAAAATATATAAATATGTTGGATAATTATCCCATTGGGGTAATGGGAACAGGGTTAGGTTTTGTGACATTAGCTAATGCTTATGCTAGTCAACATATGGGGTTTTTAAAGATTTATGCTATATGGTTTGAAATTATAGTTGTAATCTTAATGCTTCTTAAATTTATTATCTTTCCAAAGAGTGTTTTGAGAGATTTAAATAACCCAGTAGCAGGTAGTTTTTATGGGACTATAGATATGGGATTATTTTTAGTTGCATCATATTATCAAGTAAAATTTCCTAGTGTTGCTACTGGATTATGGACTTTTTGTGTATTATTACATTGCATCTTCATAAGTATTTATAGCTTTTTTAGAATAAAGAATCATAATTTTTCTGAGGTAATTCCAAGTTGGTTTGTAACTTATGTTGGAATTGCAACAGGAACTATGACTTATTTAGGTTTAGGAAGCCTAGAAGTAGCAAAAATAATAGCTTATTTTGCGACTTGTGCTTATTTAGTATTGTATCCTTTTATGCTTTATAAAATATTCTTTAAGAAAATAGATGAAAATAAAATAACTACAGTGGGAATAACTGCTGCACCAGCAGCACTATCTTTAGGTGCATTAATGACTGTATGTAAAGATATAAATATATATCTTTTTTGGTTCTTAGTTGTGACTGTATTATTTAATATAGTAATTGCATATTGTTTTATTCCTAAATTATTTATTAAAAAATTTAATCCAGGATTAGCAGCATTTACATTTCCATTAGCATTAAGTACTTTAGTAACATTTAAGATTGGGCTTTACTTAAAACACCATGGAGTTGGAGGAATAGAGATATTCAAGTTTATTGGGTATGTTGAGTTAATAGTAGCTACAATAGTAATTGCTTATATTATAATAAATTTCTTTATTTTATTCTATAAATCAGCCATTAGAAGAAGTAAGTTAAGTAATTAATTAAATAATAGACAATTTTATAAAGAGAATATATAATATATAGAACTAAGATAAAAAAGGGGGAATTTTATTAAATGTCATGCTTAGGAAATATACTTTGGTTTATATTTGGGGGCTTTTTTAATGCTTTAGGTTGGTTTTTTATAGGCATACTTTGGTGCATAACTATAATAGGAATTCCTATAGGAAAACAATGTTTTAAAATGGCTGAATTACAACTTGCTCCTTTTGGAAAAGAAGTTGTAACTGTTGATGATGGAGCAGGTAGTTTAATTTTAAATATACTTTGGATAATATTTGGTGGATTTGGTTTAGCTGTTGCTAATTTAATAAGTGCAGTATGTTTAGCAGTAACAATAATTGGAATACCATTTGCGATTCAAGCTTTAAAAATGGCACATTTATCACTTATGCCTTTTGGTAAAGATGTGAGATAAATGTAGATTAAGTTTAAGAGGAGTTTTGATTCTAACTAGATTCCTAGTAGTCGTTATTTAAAAATATGGCTAGTTCAAAGGATAGAATAAATCTATTTTTTTTTGGACTAGCTTATTTTTTATAGATTTTAAGTAGAAGTAATTATATTAATTGACGTTAGGTTATAGTGGATATAAACTATAATATAGAAGATAATAGGGAAAATTAAACTTAAAAATAGCTTAAATACGTTGAATTGAACATACAAATTCCTAAGAAAGAAAAAAGGAGGAACTACCACCTCTGTAAGAGGAATATTGGTAAAAGCATATGAAGAGTTTGAAAGAAGAAAAATTATATATAAAAGTTGTAGAAGAAATAAAAAAAGAAATAATGGATGGAAATTTAAAACCAGGAGATAAGCTTCCACCGGAAAGAGAAATAGCTGAAACACTTGAAGTTAGTAGAGCTTCAGTAAGGGAGGCTATGAGAGCTTTAGAGGTTGGAGGTCTTGTTGAAAGTAAACATGGTTCCGGAAATTTTATAAGAAAAGATTTTTCTGAATCTTTGCTTGAACCTTTATCCTTAATATTTTTATTAAATGATTATAATAAAAATGAAGTTCGTGAGATGAGAAGCGCATTGGCAATTCAAGCAGCACTAATTGCTAGTGAGAAAATCACAGAAGAAGAAATTGAGAAATTGGATAAAATTATTAATATAATGAGAGAAAGTGAAGATGAAGAATTAAATAGGGAATTAGATAATGAATTTCATAAAATTATAATTTTAGCTACAAATAATGTATTTATAAATATAATTTTTAGTAGTATATCCTCTTTATTTAAAAGCTCTATAGAGGAAACAAGAAATAGTATTTTGTTATATGCTGAAAATAAAGAAAAACTTAATGATATCCACAAAGAAATAGTAGAAGCTTTTAAAGAAAAAAATAGAGCAAAGATATATGATGCTATGGCAAAACATGCGGATATAGTTTGTAATGTTATAGGAGCTGATACTTATCCCTTATAGTTATTTAAAAATATTGGTTTATATTTTTAAATGATAAATTAAAAGCTTATTAAATTCCTATTTCGATTTTAAGAAATATTGTTTTTAGGATACTATAGACACTGGTTAATGATAAAATTAAATAAAGAATTAATAATAGAAAAAATAAAAATCTATATAAAAATTGATTTTTATTTTTTTTATTTTTAAATAATAAATAAAAATTATAGAAAATTATAATTAAATCAAAATATAGTTAAAAAAATATCAAACATATGGGATGAATATGAATAAAAAGTTAAAAAAATATAGATTAATATTTAAAAATAACTTAAAAATAAGAGTAGTTTCTATTACAATAAAAGTTAAAAAAATAACAATTGTAGAAATTTTCTTATAAAAAGAATAAACTATAGATGTTGGCAAATTGGTCTGACATCTTACCAAAGCGATGGAGTAATAAATTTTATACAACATTTTTTATTGTAAATTCTAATTTAATAAGGTCTTTAATCAAATAAGTAAAATTAATTTAAGTCACTGCAAAGTCCTCTTTTAAGGAATATCTTATATTTATTAAAGTAATTATTAAGTTAACATAATTATCTAAAGTAGTACAGTAATAAATTTTTTAAACCTATCCCTAGAGTATTTAATTTATTAGAACTATCAAAGGTGAGAAATTTGATTTCTAAATGAAATAAATTATATTTAATCCTAAGTACTTAATTTAACCTGTTTTTCCCCTTAATTCAGGTTATTTTAGCTACGTTACACAAATGAGAGAGTATAATAAGTTGATTTAAAAAAAATCATTTTATTATGCTCTTTTTTTATTAATAAATTTAAACTCAATTTGTATGAAGCTTTTATACTATTTGAATATTGAGAGACAGGCATCTAAAAACATAAGACTATTTACTTCTTGTTTGAAGAAGATAAGAATATTATGTTTCTAGATATCATAAATAAATCTATAGGGTTTTATATAGAAAGAATTTTTTATAGTTAGTCTATGAAAAGTTAGAGCATCATAGAGATTAATTAATAAAGATAAGGATTACTTTTTGGAGTAGAGGATATTTGTATATAAACAATAGGGAAATAGGTGAATTATAAATAAGATAGATAAAAATTTTTATTAAGGGGAGCGTATTTATGAATATTTTTAATCTGGAAAAGGTATGTAATGACAGGTTGTTATTTTCTAAATTAAAAGAAAATGAGAGTATTATAGCTAAATTTTTAGATTATGATTTGAAGTCAGAAAATGGTTCATCAACAGGAAATAAAATAATTTATTTAACAAGTCATAATAGAGTTGTAATTTATGATGAGGGTGGAGTTTTTTCTTCAGAAAAGATATATGCATCTGATATTTATGGGCTAGGAAAATATGATTTTAATGGTGGATATCCAATAATTTTAGATTTACCTTATTATATGTCATTAACATTAAGTATATCTGTTATAGATTTAATTTTATACAATGAAGTATTTTATAAATATTTAAATTTTTCAAATGAACCAACTATATTAATTAGCAAGGAAGAAAATATTTTATTAAAAAATTTAATTTTACAGAAGGATGCTATGTTATTTTGTGATGCAAAAGAGAGAAATATAAAAATAGAATTAAATAAAGTAAAGAGTATAAAATATGGAAATAGAGTTTTAAATATAATTTATAGAAATGGTGAAATAACAAATAAAATATATGTTTTTAATTTGTCTTCTGAACCAGTTAGAAATATTAAATTAATGTTAGATAATGAAAGTAAATTCATATAAATAATAAGTTGACACTAAAATTTTCTAAGTTAAAATTATAAAGTAAAGTAAATATTAATTTAAAGTATTGAAATTTCACTTTAAAGGAGTTATTTTAGCTAATTAGAAAATAATTATATAATAGAGGTGTTAATATGAAATACGGAAATCTTCAGAAGGTAAGAGAAGGCAAAAGAACTTACGGGGTAACTCCACATATTCCAGGTGGATTTATAACTGTAGATAATATGCAAAAAATAGTTGATGTAGCAAGAAAATATGATGGAGTTTTAAAAATAACTTCAGGACAAAGAATTCTTATTACTAACCTGAAAGAAGAAGTATTAGATGATGTCTGGAATGATCTTGAAATGGAACCAGCTGTTAGAACACAAAACTCTATGAAAAATATTGAGATGTGCCCTGCAGGGTTTTGTAAAAGGTCAAAATATAATACTATAGGAACTGGGATGAAGTTATCTAAAAAGTATCAATGGATGGAAATGCCATGTAGAACTAAAATAGGAGTAGCAGGGTGTAAAAATGCTTGCGGAAGTGTTTATGCAAAGGATATTGGTGTAATAGCTGATAAAACAGGATTTATTGTTTCTGTAGGAGGATCAGCAGGATATAATCCAAGAATGGCAGATATTTTAATTACAGAGGCAACAGAACAAGAAGCTTTAAGTTTGGTTGATAAAATAGTTGAAGTATATCAAGAGCATGGAGAAAATGGAGAAAAATTAGGATTTCTAATTAATAGAATGGGCATAGAAAGATTTAAAGAACTTTTAAATTTATAAGAATATGTATAAACTAAAATTTAGAATGCTTAAAGAATATTTTTATTAAATATAGTATTTGTTCTAACATATACTATTTTAGATATAAAAATATTCTTTTTGTTGATATTAAATGATACTTAAGAACATTGTAATTATTATCAATATCTTTGGTTTTTAATTTGTAATAATAAAGAAAAGATTTTTATCGAATAAAGCATTATAATTTTTATATTAAAATAGTTTTAGAAAGGCTAAGGATAAATATATGAAAAAAGTTACTATTATAGCTGCTATTCTAATAATATTAGGTGTAGGGGCTTATATTATTGGTAGTTATGTGGTTTCAGATAATTTAAGTAATAATGCATCAATAATAAATAAACCTGGTGCTGTTGAAACAAATCAGGATATAATTAATGGATCTACATCTCTTGATGCTAAAGTAGCATTAAATACTACACCAACTACTAGTATAGCAGCACCAATAGTAGATAATAAAAAAAATATAGTATCTAATAATACAAGTATAGTTAATCCAAAAGGGGAAGAATTAAGTACTATATTAAGTATTCAATCACCAGCAGGCTATAATATAAATTCAATACAAGTAGTGGGTAATTTGAATGTAGAACCTTATCAGCTAAAAGTTTATAGTAAACCTGCTATTAACTCAAAGTATGGATACCTACATAGTAATAGTAGATATGTAACAATAACAGGAGAATATAAAAATTGGTATAGAATAAGTATAGGAAATTATGTTGGATTTATAGCTAAAGATAAAGTTGAAATATCAGCAGTAGTCAATGCAGGAAGTTCATTTATAAAGTGTAATCTTATTGGGTGTATAAATGGGATTAATAGTAATAATGTTCTTTTAAATGTAAGGAAGAGTCCAAATCCAAATTCTGAAATAATATATAGATTAAGTAATATTGGAAATTTCAACATTATAGGAGCAATTGGAAATTGGTATGAAGTTGATGTACAAGGAACTTTAGGATATGTGGATTCTAAATATGTAGGTACTATATTACCATCAATATTAGAAAATAATTTTAGAATAATGGATAATATAACTCCAGTTATTGGAGATTTGAAAAGTACAGCAAGTTATATTATAAAATCACAACCAGTAAGTGCATATCTTCAATGTAATTCCAATGTTCCTGTGTATAGTAAACCATCTTCTAACAGTAGTTTAGAATATTATCTATCAAATAATTATGCTTTTGAATGTATAGAATTAGGCCCGAATTGGATTAAAATAATTTATAATGGGAAAATTGGGTATATTTTAGAACAGTCAATTAATAACTTGTAAAAAGTATTTATATAATATATAATAGATAAAGTTAACAGAAAGTTATCAAAAAATTCAAAAAAATATAAGCTTTTTTATATTAATGTATTAATAGAGAAAAGAAATAGGAAAGAAACATTAATTTCTTTCCTTTATATAGCCAAAAATGAGATGTGTAAAATACTACACATCTCATTTTTTTATTCCGTTCTTTTCAATTAAGCAATAACACTATATTCTTTTATTATAGTATCAAAGCCTTCTTTTATGAATTCTTCTTTTATATGGTTGTGACTATTAGTAAGTTTATCTCCTAAGATTTTCATAAGTTCATAAGGGCTAACTCCTAAGATCTCAGAATTTGTCTTTATAAATTTTAAAGCCATTATTTTTCCTTCAGTTTTGTCTCTTTGAATTATTTCGCTTACTGATACTAATAATACTTCTAATAAAGTAATTCTTTCTTCAATTTCTTTAAGTAATACTTCTTTATTCATAAAACATCCTCCTTAATCTTAGATATAAATTATTATTTTATGTAGCTTAATTGATTTCTTGATTAATATGATAATAAAAATTTGAAATATAATAAAGAACCACTAATATATACATATGCATATATAGTGGTTGTTAATATTAAGACAAGTTATTTAAATTATCTAATTTGACTTTGTTATTTACTTATTTAGAAAGAGTTCTCTTTCACTTATAAGAGATTTTAACTCTTCAATATCTGCTGAAGTTGCTTTATTTCTGATAAAACTTCTAGCTGTACTTCTACTTTTTAAATAGTTAGAGTATTCCTTATTTTTAGCTTGCCATCTTTTATTTGCTTGAGTTTGACTGCTAGGCATGTTGGTCATCTCCGTTCATATAATATTTAGTACTAATTATATTTGGTTAAGATTTACATTATAAATTATAAATTAAGTAGAGTTTATTTTCAAAAAAACTAAAAAAGGTTTTATATAAAATTTTACAATATTTTTATAAAGATATACTACTATATAAATAAATTTTTTCAATAATAGAATAGAGTTATAAAAAATGATTACTATGTCATAATTCATGTACTATAATTTAAACTACAATTTTATAGCGAAATTGAATAAAAAATATAAATTATGTATATAAATTTAGTAAGAAAAATATACTAAAGTAAGGGGAACGATTATGAGATATTTAAAAACCTACAAAGGTAATATTAAAATTATTGAAGATAAGATGAATTTACTTTATAAGTCGGAAATTACTGACATTATAGATGTAAAAGATACAAAAATATCTATTAATAAAAATAAAGCTACAGTTATTATTTCTTTAGATATTAAAGCGGATAATGAATTTATTGATTGTTCCCATATTAATGATATAAGATTAGAAAAATATAAGCGAAGCAGAATATTATATTTCACAATAGATGATGGTAGAGAATTTAAATTAGTTATGAGTAGTAGATATTTATTCTCTAAAACAACTGGAATCTATTATAATAATCTTAAAGTAGGGAAGTTAACTTTTAAAAACAATTTCTCTATAACTAATTTAAAAAATATAGTAATAGATTTTTTTGAAGCTACTGGAATTTTAATAAGTGTTACAGAATTAAAAACTAGCTTAAAAAGTAATATGGATAATATAAATGATATGCCTAATAGGAGATTAGTATATTAGATAGGACTAAGAATTTTAACGGAAATTTAAAATTCTTAGTCCTTATTGCTAAAGACCAAAAATTAAATTGTTGTAGATATAAGTTATAAAAGAAAAAAGTGAGAAATGGAGAATTATCCATAACTCACTCTAAAAATAAATAATATAAGTGTAATTTGCAATTATATTATTAGCAAAATAAATAAGTAATATTCAAAATTCTATAAAATAATATGTAATTAAAATAAATTTAATCTTAAATTATTGTAAAAAATGTATAAATTTTAATTGTTAGAAGAGATTATTAAGTAATTATAGTATAAAATTATTTTAGCTAAGGTCTTTAAATTCTATAAATACTACTTTATCTGATAGTTAGAGACTGTAATATTCCTATTTTTTATAAATAGAAAAAAATAGTTTTATGCTTCTAGATAAGTGCGACTAAGTATTCAAAGGAAATCAAAACTTCATTTGAATGAGTCTACGTTTATATTAGATTTTAAAAAATAGTGCTCTAATTAAGGGGGATATCTATGAAAGAAAATATAGATAAAATTAAGAAGGAAAAAGAGCGAATAGATAAAAGGATTCCTTACAGTTATGAAGAATATTGCAGAAGATTTAAAACTTTAAAAAAAGATAATAGGAAAATCTTTAAGAGAGAATTATTACTTATATTTTTGATTGCTATAAGCATATTAGTATATTTTTTAGTAAGTGATAAAAAAGAAGTTCCTAATAAAGCAAATAAAGATATACTTATTGTTAATGAAGAAGAAAAAACACCAGTTTTAAAGGAAGTTTGGGATAAAGGAATTAAATTAGAGTTAAATGAAGTAAAATTAGATGGAAATAATTTAAATATTAAAATGACCTTAGATTATAAAAATTTAGATAAAGCTTTAATTGATGAAAATGAAAATATCTTTGAGATATCTACTAAAGGGCATTTTGAAATATTTATTGGGGATAAGAAAATGAAAACATTTTCTCCAACTATCCAAAGTGTGTTTTTAGATAAGGAAACAGAAATAACTGTAAAATCAGAAGTTCCTGTAAATGAAATTAAAGAACCTATTAAATTAAATTATATTTGTGATAAGTTAGATATAATTTATTCATCAACTAAAACTAACTCTATAAATGGAGATTGGAATTTTTCATATAATATAAATGATATAAAGGATATTGAGAAAGGAAAAGTTTTAAAAGTTAATAAATCTAGTTCTTTAATTAATGAAAATTTTAATGTTAAATTAGATGTAGAGAATATAATTATTAAAGGCAATACAATAGATGTTTCCTATATATATGAAGAGAAATTAGAAAGAAGAATAAATAATAAATATAGCTTAGAAGTTAAGATACTTAATAGTTTTGGAGGAGAAATAGTGAATTTAACTAATAAGCTAAATGATGGTGAACAGGTTAAGAGAATAACTTCTTTAAAAATAGATAAGGAGACAGAGAAAATAACCTTAGTACCAAGGATTACGAAGAATACTTTTTTTTCAAACTCGAAAGTTGTTGTAGATGGGACACCAATAGAAATAGAATTAAAGGATTTAATTAATGAATAGATGATAATAAGGGTGAGAGGTAATGATTAATTCAAAAAAACTTTAGCTACTGTAAAGATAAGAAATAATAGTAATAAGTATCTAGATAAATTAGGATTTACTTATGATGGAGCTGGAATTCAGCTATTTAATTTAAAAGATTTAGCTGTAAAAGGAATTAAAGAAATAGAAATACCAACATAATATTTTAGAGATAAAACTATAATAAGAATGTATACAGAGAATGGACATGTATATAGTATAAAGGAAGACATAGGTAAAAATGAAAATATTACAATTGAAATTTCTATAAATGAAGTTAAAAAGGATGGAAGTTTAGAATTTGACATATTATAAAGTTAAGAATAAGGATATATCAAAGTTATAGATATCTCTTTATTCTTTTTTTATAATTTACAATATATTTATTATTAAAGTAAGTAATTTAACAATTAGGTGTTATAATATAGATATATTTATGAAGAAAACATAGAAACTTTATCTCATAGCCAAAGAGATGTAGCATAAGAAATAAACGCCTAACTACGATTAAGCATTCAGATGGAGTTAAAAAGCCACCTGAATTAATTCTACGTTTATAAAATTTGGCTAGTTTAAGGAGGGTTTTATGAAGATAAAAACAAAACTTTTATTTGGATTTGGATTGTTAACAACTCCGATAATATATAATGCTATAGATAATAATAGAATTAAGATTGTTAGAGAGGATATATTAATAAAGGATCTCCCAGTGGAGTTTGATAATTTTAAAATACTTCAAATAAGTGATTTACATTGTAAAAGTTTTGGATATAAGCAAAAGAGGTTATTGGATAAAATAAATTCATTAGATTATGATATTTTAGCATTAACAGGAGATATGGGGAATTATAGATTTACAAATGATATTAAAGAGTTTATTTGGATGTTAGATGGTATAAAGAATAAAAATTATATGTTTTATGTGGCTGGAAATAACGGGCCAGTGGCAATAGATAGAGAAAGTAGGAAAAAAACTAAAATGGGATATTTTCTAGAAGAAAAAGGGTGCAATATTTTGGAGAAACCTTTTTTAATAGAAAGAAATAATAAAAAATTATGGATTTCTAAATATTTAGATAAAAAAGTTTATTATAGTTATGGTTTAGATATAAAAGATGAGGACTTAAAAATAGCTATATGTCATTATCCTAGAAATAAGAAGTTTTTTGAGAAGGTGGCACATACTAGAATTCCTTATTATGATTTAATATTGGCAGGACATTATCATGGAGGACAATTTAGAATTCCTCTGATAGGAGCTTTTTATGTTCCAGATATAACTGGGGATTGTTTTTTCCCTAGTGAGGAAAAAGTAAGCGGATTAACTACATGGGCTGGATATAATCAATATGTATCAAGAGGATTAGGAGCAGGAGGAAGAATTAAAAACTTAAAATTTAGAACTTTTAATACTCCAGAGATAAATTTATTAACATTAAAAAGAAAGTAATATAAATAAATCAACCTGAGACATTTTTTGTCGCAGGTTGATTTATTTTCTCGGAAATAGGGCTTACTTGCTTTGAGTTGTAGTAGTTGCAGGAGCTTTTGATTTTTGGTTTAAAATTTCATTTTTATTATGTATAAACATTCCTATTTCTGCAATGGCAACTATTACACATATGCATACAACTAGTATAATTGATTTTTTCTTAGAACTTGTTGTACTCAAAAAATCACCTTCTTAATTCAATTTTATTATATTATGTATTTTTTAAATACAATTTATGCTAATAAAATAAGACTAAATTTAAATAAAACTTTTAACAAGAATTTGTTATTGATTTAGTTATTTTAATTAGCAAGTTTAAAAGTAAATAATATTAAAGTTAAAATATAAAATACTTTTATTTTTTATAAACAGGATAAACAACTTTATACTTTTAGATAAGATTGCTTAAGTATTCAAGTGGAATATTCCACTTGAATTGAGTGTATATCTAACAGTTAAAGGCTAAATACTCCTTAACTTTGACTGGGCTTCAGATGGAGTTTAAGCTACATCTAAAATAAGTCTATGTTTATATTAATATATTAATGTAATAAAATCAAAGGATATATAAGGAATTAATTGGTTGGAGTCAGTAATAGTTTTAGGTAATAAGGGGATATATTGTAATTTTATTATTAATTTAAATGGAGAGGATATTGTAAGTAAAAACTAATAAAATTAAAAATAAAGGTGTATTTATGAGATGTTTTAATTAAAATATCCATAAAATATATTATTATATAAGGAAAAATGAATTGAAATTCATAATAATTTCATATAAAGTTTTTTTAAAATACATCTTATCATAATAGAATGTAGTAAATAATTAAAATAAATTTCAAGTTATATTTAAAGAAAGAGGATTAAGATACAATAAAAAGTAGTTGTTCTTTTAAATTCTCTTTTTAATATATTATAAGCTATGGAGAAGTTATATGGATATTAAGTATGAAAAGAATATTAAGGATATAAGATCGAGTGAGAGTAAGTTACAACAAAAAAATAGACAAGATTATTCACCAGATTCTTTTTCTGTAGCTGAAAGAAAGTTTATTCTTTCAATAAGGGAAAAGATAAAGAACTATAATTAATATAAAAGGACTTAATTCAGTAAAAAGTAAAATTTTTTTGGATTGAGTCTTTTTTTTGCATTAGAAAGCATTTAATTTGGCTTTTTTTTCTCAATTTTTATGCAAATTATAGCTTTTTGAAAAAAATTAGAGGTTTTAATATATATATTAATGAGAGTTATTAAAGTAGTAGAAAATAAATTATATTATTAATAAATTAATATAGCAAAAGTTTCAATAGAGGAAAGAATCATGTGAAGTAAATTAAAGGAAAATGCTTTTAAAAAGCCAATAAAAGCTTAGGAAAAAAATGTTTTTTAAATAAAACTATGATTTTATTTAAGTTTTATGATAAAATGTATAAATATTAATCAACTGTTAATGAAAAATGTTAATTTTAATTTTGAAGTACTTATAATAATATCGGATTTCAATATTGAATTTAATAATAAAAAAGAATATTTTTATTAAATTTAATAGTAAATTTTCCTCTAACTGTGATTATAGAAAAATTTATAATATGCAATTTTATGGTAATTAATTTACAATTTTTTAAAAAAAGTAATTTAATTAACAAAAATATTTTTAAATTACTTTTTAATTTTGAATTTATTAGCATATTTTTGTCTGAGTGTTGTAAATTTTCAATAAGAAAACCTTTTTTTTGAAAATATATAGAAAATACTCTTTTTGATTTAATAAATTAAAGTGGTTATTCTATAGATGTGCCGCAAAACAATTAAAAAAAGGCAAAATAATTAAGAATTTAATAAATAAAAAACACTTTTTATTTATAAAAATTAATTTAAAACTGTATTTTTATTAACTTTAAATTTATTAATATAAATTATTATTTAAAATAAATAATAATTTAAAGTTAATAAAGGGCGGAAGTAACATTAATTTTTCAAAGTAATAAGGTTAAAAATAATAAGATCAGAGGAGGAAATATATTATGAATATTAATATATTAGGAGTGCCACTATACTATGGATGTGACAGATATGGAGTTCAATTTGGTCCAGAAAAGTTAAGAGAAAAAGGATTAGTTGATATATTTAAAAAAGAGGGTCACAAAGTTTATGATTTAGGAAACCTTTATGTGAAAGAAGTAACTGCTTTTGAAAAATATGAAGTTGGAACAACAATGAAGTACTTATCTCCAGTTGTTAAAACTAACAACAACTTAGCACAATCAGTATATTCAACAATTAAAGCTGGAAACTTTCCATTTTCAGTAGGAGGAGACCATGCAATGGGTCTTGGAACACTAGCAGGAGCTGCTAAAGCTTTTGGAGAAGATTATGGAGTAATTTGGATAGATGCACATGGAGATATAAATACAGAAGCATCAAGTCCATCAGGAAATATTCATGGAATGCCACTTGGAGCATCAATGGGATTTGGTAGTGATAAATTAAAAAATATATTCTTTGAAGGTAAAAAAGTTGATCCAAGTAAAGTATTTTTAATTTGTCAAAGAGACCTTGATGAAGGTGAAGTTGAATTAATAAAAGAATACAACATTAATTTATGGACAAGCGCTGACATAAAGGAAAAAGGTATGGAAGCAATAATGAAAGAAGTAATTGCTAAAATGGAAGGAACTAAAGTTAATAACTTCCACATAAGTTTTGACATTGACTGTATGGATGCAAGCTTAGTTCCAGGAACAGGTACACCAGTAGATAATGGAATATCAGTAGAAGATGCAGAATTTATGTTAGAGCAATTATTTAAAACTGGAAAAATAAAAGCTATGGATTTTGCTGAATATAATCCAGGATTAGAATATGATAAAACAACTGATAGCTGTATAAAAGTATTAAATCATTTAGCTAAAAATTGTATGAAATAATTGAAATATAGAAATTTAAACAAGTACGTTAAGGAAACATTAAAGATAAAATTCACTTTTTTAATTTGCAGGAGGTAATTTACTATGAAAATGAATATAGTAGGAATTCCATTACATTACGGATGTGATAGATTCGGAGTAGAAAAGGGACCAAATAAATTAAGAGAAAACGGATTAATTGAAATATTTGAAAAGAACGGAAATGAAGTTTATGATCTAGGTAACTTAATTGTTCCTGAAAGACCAGCTTCAGAAAAATATGAAGAAGGAACTCATATGAAATGGGTAACTCCAATTGTAAAATGTAATGAAGAATTAGCAGAAGTAGTATATTCTTCACATAAAGCAGGAGCTTTTCCATTCTCAGTTGGTGGAGACCATGCAATGGGTCTTGGAACAGTAGCAGGATCATCTAAAGCTTTTGGAGAAGACTTTGGAGTAGTTTGGATAGATGCTCACGGAGATATAAATACAGAAGAATCAAGTCCATCAGGGAATATTCATGGTATGCCATTAGCTTCATCAATGGGATTTGGTAGTGATAAATTAAAAAATATATTCTTTGAAGGTAAAAAAGTTGATCCAAGTAAAGTATTCTTAATTTGCCAAAGAGATTTAGATCCAGGTGAAGTTGATATGATAAAAGAATATAACATAAACTACTGGTCAAGTGCTGATATAAGAGAAAGAGGCATGGATGTAATTATGAAGGAAGTAGTTGCAAGAATGGAGAAAGTAGGAGTTAACAACTTCCACTTAAGTTTTGATATAGACTCTATGGATGCAAACTTAGTTCCAGGAACAGGTACTCCAGTTTATGATGGAATAAATGTACACGATACAGAATATATGTTACAACAATTATTTAAAACTGGAAAAATAAAAGCTATGGATTTCTCAGAATATAATCCAGGACTTGAATATACAGTAACTACAGATAACTGTATTAAAATATTAAATGCTGTATCAAAATGTTTAGCAGAGATTAAATAGTTTTATTAATTAAATCTTACAAATGTTATTAAGCTTAGGTTTTTACTTAAGCTTAATAACAATTTTAAAAAGCTTTAAAAAATAGTTTAAAAAATATTTATTTATAAAACAAAAAAATTATATATTAGATCCGCGAAATGATAGCAATTAAAAATAGTTTATTTTAGAATTTATCCTATTTAAAAAAGCTTTTACATGTACGAAGGATTAGAGGAGGATAACTTAATGGAAAAGAAAGTGGGACTTATTGGACTTATTGCACTTGTTGTAGGTTCAATGATTGGTGGAGGTATATTTCAATTGCCTTCAGAGATGGCACAAGCAGGTGGTCCTATAGCAGCAATAATTGCTTGGGTAATTACTGGTATAGGTATGTTTTTCTTAGGAAAAGTATTCCAAATACTTAATGAAAAAAGACCTGATTTATCAGGAGGGATATATACTTATGCTAGAGAAGGATTTGGTAAATACGTAGGATTTAACTCTGCATGGGGGTATTGGTTAAGCCAAACTTTAGGAAATGTATCCTATGCAGTACTATTTATATATGCTCTTAAATCATTTTTCCCTGAAATGGGTGGTGTTGATAGCTGGACTGGTTTAATAATTGCTACAATAATGATCTGGGGAGCAATAGTAATATTAGTTAAAAGTATGGCTGTTGCAGAAAAATTAAATACTATTGCAACAGTATGTAAAATACTTCCTGTTATTATGGCTATAATTTTATTAATTATTTCATTTAAATTACACATATTTACTTCAGACCTTTGGGCTGCTAATACAGCTTTACAAGGTGGACAAAACTTAGGAGGAATTGGAACACAAGTTCAAAATGGATTATTACAAACTGTATGGGTGTTCATTGGTATAGAAAGTGCAGTTGTTATATCAGGTAGAGCTAAAAAAGCTAGTGATGTTGGTAAAGCTACAATCATCGGTTACCTATTTACGTTTATCTGTTATGTATTAATTGTTCTTTTAAGCTATGGTGCTTTACCACAAGATACTTTAATAAATCTACAAAACCCAGCTTTAGGTGGAGTTTTACAAAAAACTTGGGGTACATGGGCTGCAGTTATTATTAACTTAGGTGTTCTTATTTCAGTTGCTGGTGCTTGGATTGCATGGACAATTATCAATGCAGAAGTTCCAATGACTGTTGCTCAAGATAAGGTATTCCCTAAAGGTCTTGCAAAAACAGTTAAGAGTGGTGCAGCTATAAATTCATTAATTCTTAACGGTATAATTATGGAAATTGGATTTATATTTGCTATGTTTGCAAATAATGCATTTACAGCTATTACTAATATAGCTACTTCAATGGTTCTTTTACCTTATATACTTTCAGCTGCATTCTTAATTAAACTATGCTGGAAAGAAGAAAAAAGACCATGGGCTCCAATTATTTATTCAGTTATAAGTATGCTATTTGCATTTTATGCATTATCAACTTCAGGAGTAACAGGAATATTAGAATTATTTATACTATATGCTTTTGGTTGGATATTTGTATTTATCAGTGCAAAAGAGCAAAAAAACAAAATGTTCGATACAAAATGGGAATTAGCCCTATGTATAGGAATTATGGTAATAGCTTGTTGTGCTATAGCATATCTTGTTGTTCCAATGATTAAATAAATTATATTTTGCAATAGTAAAATTATAAGTGTAACTAGAGAAAAGATTCTATTTATTAGAAGATTATAACTTTAAATATTATTTTAGTGATATTTATTTTGAGGTTCTAGTTTTACTAGAACCTCTTTAACTATTATAAAAAAAACTAATTATACTAAAATAAGATTAATTAGTTTACATCTATTTATACTTAATTTTGGTAGGGTTAAAGCTTTGCTTGAAATTTACTAAAAGTTATCTAAGAGGATGTATTTGTTATTTTTAGATATAGAAAGTTGAGGTATTGCAAATACTAATCATTAGATAAAGAAATAGATTTAGTTTGAAAAGAGTTTTAGCTCTGCTTAAGTATTTAGTAATAACTATCTAGAGTGTGAGGTTGTTTATAGAAGATAGTAGGATTACAACCTCTAGCTGCAAGATAAATAATACTTTAAAAATATTATGGAATTTTAAATCATAACTATTGTATTTCTTTTGAGAGTAATAGTATGATTAGAGAATCAACAGGAGGAGTAAAATGAGTAAGAAAAATGAATCCAATGGACCCCAGTTAAAAAGAACTTTGAAGCCTAGGCATCTTAGTATGATAGCAATGGGTGGAGCCATAGGAACCGGGATATTTTTAGCAATGGGAGATAGTATACACCAAGCTGGTGTAGGTGGAGCTTTTGCTGCTTATGGAATAATAGGAGTAATGGTATATTTTATATGTACGAGTCTTGGAGAAATGGCAACTTACTTACCAGAATCGGGATCATTTGGGTCTTATGCTACTAAATTCATAGATCCAGCAATGGGCTTTGCCTTAGGATGGAATTATTGGTATAGTTGGGCAGTAACTATAGCAGCAGAACTTGTTGCAGGATCTCTTGTAATGAAATTTTGGTTTCCTCATGTACCGGCAATAGTTTGGAGTGTTTTTTTTCTAGCAATAATAGTAATATTAAATTTATTATCAGCTAAAGCCTACGGGGAGGGGGAATTTTGGTTTTCTACTGTTAAGGTAGCAACCATTATAATTTTCTTAATATTAGGTGCTGTAATGATATTTATATCATTTAATGGTCATACAGCTACTGGATTTAAAAATTATTTCTTGAATGGAGGACCATTTAATGGTGGATTTAAATCAATATTTGCTATATTCTTAATAGCTGGGTATTCATTCCAAGGAACAGAGCTTGTAGGACTTGCAGCTGGAGAAAGTGAAAATCCAGAAAGAGATGTACCAAAAGCTGTTAAGGCTATATTTTGGAGAATTCTATTATTTTATTTATTAACAATACTTGTTATAGGTGCTATAGTACCTTATGCTAGTTCAGGAGTTCAAACAAGTGCATTTACTATAGTTTTTGAAAAAATAGGTGTAGCTGGAGCAGCATCAATAATGAACTTAGTTATCTTAACAGCTATATTATCAGCTGGAAATTCAGGTATGTATGCATCAAGTAGAATGTTATATGCTATGGCTATGGAAGGAAAAGCACCAAAAATATTTAAGAAAACAAATAAAGGTGGAACTCCAGTAAATGCTATAATATTAACTACTTTAGTAGCATCAGTTTGTTTTTTAACAGGCATATTCTCACAAAGCACAGTATATTTATGGTTAGTTGCAGCAGCTGGATTATCTGGATTTATAGCATGGCTTGGAATAGCAATGTGTCATTATAGATTTAGAAAAGCCTATGTTCATCAAAAAGGTACATTGGAAGGTTTGAAATATAAAGCATCATTGTATCCATTTGGACCTATATTAGCTTTTATTTTATGTTTTATAGTAACAGTAGGACAAGGATATGCATATTTTTCACCACTGAATTGGGGGGGATTAATATCTTCTTATATAGCAATCCCTATATTTTTAGGATTATTTTTATATTATAAAGTAAGATATAAAACAAAACTATTAACATTAGATGAGGTTGATTTAAGAAGGTTGGATGAAATAGATAAACAATAAAAAAGTAAGGAATGGATTGAATTAATCCATTCCTTACTTTTTTAAAGAAAATTTATAAATTTGTTTCTTAACTAAGTTTATTTGCTTTTAATTTATTATTAGTAACTAAACTTTCTTTTGGGATAAGGTAGTTGCATATCAAGAAAACTATTACAAATGGAATTACCCAACCAAAACCAGCTTTAGTTAATGGAATATAATTCATATATTTTTGTAGGAATGGTATAGCATCAAGTAAACTTACTAATAGTGTTATATAAGCACAGAGCTTAAATACATAATTATTATTTACATACTTTTTAATTAAGTTTAGTAGTATTAATACCATTGTAACTGGATAGACTATATTTAATAGTATGGTTGAAATAGAAATTATTTTAGTAAGTCCTATACTAGCTATTAACCCAGTTATTATAATCATAAATATTATAGCTACATTATATTTTATTTTATTATTTGATACTCTTACAAAAAATTCACCACTTGCTGATAATACACCAACAGATGTAGCTATACAACCTAAGGCTAGTACTATTTCTATACCTATAGTTCCTGCATTTCCAAGAAGAGAATGTGCTAGGAATAGAAGTAATGATGAATCAGAAAGGTTATGTCCAAAGACACCGGTTCTAGATCCAAGGTAGATAAGTCCTCCATAAACAGAGCAAAGCCCTAAAATTGCTACTATAGACGATTTTATTACAACTTTTGTTTTTTCTTTATGTTTATATCCTTTTGATTTTACAGCTCCCATTATTAGACCTGCAAAAATTATTGAAGCTATAGTGTCCATAGTTTCATAACCATCTGTTAAGGCTCTAGGAAAGCTATTAACAGGAACTAGTGTTGAATAAGAGCTAATAGGTGCTATTATTCCTTTTATTATTAAAGTAAAGAGTATTAATAATAATATTGGTGTTAAGTAGGTCCCAACTATTTCTATTATTTTTGATGGTCTTATAACTAAGAAAAAATCTATCAATAGAAATACTATTAAAAATTCTATTATATTTAAGTGGTGGAAATTCGGTTCAACAGCTAAAGAAAATGTAGTAGCTGCTGTTCTTGGAATAGCCACTATAGGACCTATTAATAAAACTAATAATATAGAGAACGCTTTTGAAAATTTTATTCCTACTTTTTCAAATAATTCTTCAAAGTTACCATGAGTTTTAATACACGCTATAAGACCTAATACAGGAAATATAACTCCTGTTAAGCAAAATCCTATAATTCCTAAGTAAAATTGATTGCCTACTGTTTCTCCGAGCTTTGGTGGAAATATTAGATTTCCAGATCCAAAAAATAGAGAAAAGATAGCAAAACCTATAACTATATAATCTTTAGTTTTTTTATTCATAACTTTATCTCTCCATATGATTTTAAATCCACGTTACGTAATAGCATATATATAATAACAAAAATACTATTGGAATACAAAAGATATTGAAATAAAAAGAGTAAAGTTTTTGAAAACATTTAGATGAAGGAATTTTAATTACTTTTTTAAGAAGTTTAATTTTTTAAATTCTTAATTTTTTTAATAATATTTAAAATTTAATTGAAAAAAGTATGAATGTTAATAAATTAGTTGACAAAATACAACAAAAAAATTACCATATTAATTAGCCGACTAATTAATTTGAAAGAGGTGATTAAAATTAATGATTTTTCAGTAACAAGTTCTTATGATATTTTTTTAAAAACTATGAGGTTACATTATAAATGTAGTAAAGAAATATTAGAAAGTAAAGGCTTGTATTTTGGACAACCGGCCATGTTATTTATTTTGTTAAAGAAAGGTATGCAAAGTCAAAGAGAACTTGCAGAAAAACTCAACGTAAGCCCTGCAACGGTTAATGTTACGGTAAAAAGGTTAGAAAAATCCGGTTATCTTGAAAGAATAAAGGATAAAGATGATTTAAGAATTTCTAGAGTGAGTTTAACTGAAAAGGGAAAAGCAATTGCTGAAGAAGCTTTTCATAGTATAAATGAAGTAAGTGAAAAGGTATTTAAAAATTTAAGTCCAGAAGAAGAAAAGGATCTTAACTTTCTATTAAGCAAAATAAATGATGGTTTAATGGAAGTTTTAGATAATAAGAATTAAAGATGGGGTGATGATTAATGCTTAAATTATTAAAGCATTTGAAGGCATATACCGTTGAAGTTATAGTTATAATTATTTTATTATTTATACAAGCATTATCAAATTTATATTTACCTAATTTAATGTCTAAAATTGTAGATAAAGGTATTATATCAGGTAATGTAGATGCTATATATAAATTTGGTGGAAAAATGATTTTTATAACTATAATTGGTATGATTGCAATGATAATTGCTTTTTACCTTATTGCAAAAGTAGGAGATGCTTTTGCTAGGGATATTAGAGAAAAGGTATTTGTTAAAGTAGAAAGTTTTTCACAAACTGATATTGATAAGTTTGGTACTTCTTCTTTAATAAATAGAACTACTAATGATATAGATCAAGTTCAAAGAGTTACTATAATTATATTTAAAATGATGATAACAGCACCACTTGTATGTATTGGTGGAATTGTAATGGCTGTAAGCAGTAACCCAAAATTATCTTTAGTATTAGTAGTATCCCTTCCTATTTTAATAATAGCTATTGCGATTATAGGAAAAAAGGGAGTTCCTTTATTCAAAATTATGCAAGGAAAGCTAGATAGATTAAATCTTATAATGAGAGAAAAGCTTACAGGTGTAAGGGTTATTAGAGCTTTTAATAAAGATGATTTTGAAAGAGAAAGATTTTCTCATGGGAATGATGATTTAACAAATACATCAATAAGAGTAAATCAAATAATGGCAACATTAAGACCTTCAATGATGTTAATTATGAATTTAACTTCAGTTGCTATAATATGGTTTGGTGCTAAACTTATTAATGTTAATAATCTTCAAATAGGAGATTTAATGGCATTTTTACAATATGCAATGCAAATAATGTTTTCATTATTGATGTTAGCAATGATGTTTGTTATGGTGCCTAGAGCATCAGCTTCAGCTGCTAGAATAAATGAAGTGTTAGCAGTAGAACCTTCTATAATTGATGGAAAAGAGGACATTAAAGAAAAAAGTAATAAAAAAGGAAAAATTGAATTTAGAAATGTTAGTTTTTCTTATGAAGGAGCAGAAAATCCAGTTATAAATAATGTAAGTTTTATAACTAAACCAGGTGAAACAACTGCCATAATCGGAGGGACTGGAAGTGGTAAATCAACACTTGTTAACTTAATACCTAGATTTTATGACGTTACAGAAGGTCAAATTTTAATTAATGATGTTGATATAAGAACTATGTCACAAAAGGATTTAAGAAATAAAATTGGATTTGTACCACAAAAAGCTGTCCTGTTTAGTGGAACTATTGAGGAAAATATTAAATATGGTAAAAGGGATGCTACAATGGATGAAGTTGAGCATGCAGCAGAAATTGCTCAAGCAACAGAATTCATAAATAATATGGAAGATGGATATAACCATCCAATAGAACAAGGTGGTAACAATGTATCTGGAGGACAAAAGCAACGTTTATCTATAGCAAGAGCTTTAGTGAAAAAACCAGAAGTTTATGTATTTGATGATAGTTTTTCTGCTTTAGATTTTAAAACAGATGCAAAGTTAAGAGCTGCTTTAAAAAATGAAACCAAAGATGCTGCTGTAATTATAGTTGGTCAAAGAATTAGTAGTGTTAAAGATTCGGATAGAATAATAGTGTTAGACGAAGGTAAGATAGAGGGAATAGGAAGTCACAAGGAATTATTAGAAAATTGTTCACTATATAGAGAAATAGCTTTATCTCAGCTCTCAGAAGAGGAACTAAAAAATGAGTATGCAGGAAGTAATTTAATATATGGAGAAGTAGCTTTATCTAAACTTTCAGAAAAGGAGGTAGGAAATGAGTATGCAAAATAAAAGAGGCGGCATGGGTATGGGACCTGGTAGAGGCATGAGACCGGGTTCTGGAGCTAAGGCTAAGGACTTTAAAGGTTCTTCTAAACGACTTTTTAGTTATTTATTACCTCATAAGGGAAAACTTGTGCTTATTTTTACAATGGCAATATTGAGTACTATATTTTCTATATTAAGTCCTTATATTTTAGGTAAAGCAATTACTAAAATAGGCGAAGGTATAATGATGAAGTATAAGGGTGTACCAGGAGCAACTATTGATTTGAAATATGTTGGAATGATTGTTCTAACTCTTATTGGTTTATATGCATTTAGTTCTATATTTTCTTATGTACAACAATACTATATGGCTGGTGTTGCTCAAAATACAGTTAGAGTATTGCGTAATGATATAGATAAGAAGTTAGCTAAATTACCCTTAAAATATTTTGATTCTCATTCAAAAGGAGATATCTTAAGTAGAGTAACAAATGACTTAGATAATATAAGTACTACTTTACAACAAAGTTTAAATCAATTAGTAACATCAATAATCACAATAATAGGTGTAACTATAATGATGCTTACTATAAATATTTGGTTGACTCTTATATGTTTAGTAACACTTCCAATATGTATGTTTGCTATTGCACCTTTCATGAAAAAAGCTCAAGTTCATTTTGGTAGACAACGAAGAGAACTTGGAATTATAAATGGGCACATTGAGGAATATTACGGTGGGCATAAAGTAGTAAAAGCTTTTAATAGAGAAGAAATAATAATCAATGAATTTAAAGAAATAAATGAAAGATTATATGATGCTGGATGGAGAGCACAATTTGTTTCAGGTATAATAATGCCTTTAATGAATTTCATAAATAATGTAGCTTATGTAGCTATTGCAGTAGTTGGTGCTATTTTTGTAACAAAGAGAATGATAACACTTGGAGATATTCAAGCATTTATTCAATATACAAGACAATTTAGTCAACCAATAAGTCAAACAGCAAATATAGCTAATATTCTTCAATCAACTATGGCTTCAGCAGAAAGAGTTTTTGAAATTTTAGATGAGGAAGAAGAAGTTCCAGAACCAATAGAAACAAAAGTTATAGAAGGTAAAGGAAATGTTACTTTTGAACATGTTAAATTTGGATATAGTGAAGATAAAATTCTTATTACAGATATGAGTATAGAAGCTAAACAAGGAGAAACTGTAGCTATTGTAGGCCCAACTGGAGCAGGAAAAACAACACTTATAAATCTTTTAATGAGATTCTATGATGTAAATGGTGGAGCTATAAAGGTTGACGGTGTTGATATAAGAGAATTATCACGATTTGATTTAAGAAGTACTTTTGGAATGGTCCTACAAGAAACATGGTTATTTAATGGAAGTATAAAAGATAATATAGCCTATGGAAAAGAAGGAGCAACTTTTGAAGAGATTGTAGAAGCAGCTAAAGCAGCACATGCAGATTACTTTATAAGAACTCTTCCAGATGGATATGATACTATACTAAATGAAGATGCTTCTAATATATCACAAGGTCAAAAACAATTGTTAACAATAGCAAGAGCTATTTTAGCAAATCCTAAAATACTTATTCTTGACGAGGCAACGAGTAGCGTAGATACAAGAACAGAAGGTTATATTCAAAAAGCTATGAATAAGTTAATGGAAGGAAGAACAAGCTTTGTAATAGCTCATAGATTATCAACAATTAAAGATGCTGATTTAATATTGGTTATGAAAGAAGGGAATGTTATAGAAAAAGGAACTCATGATGAGCTATTATCTCAAAATGGTCTTTATGCAGAACTTTATAATAGTCAATTTGATGAAACAGCTTAAATATTAAGGAGATATATCAAAAATAGATGTATCTCCTTTATCTTTATTTATTATAGGTTGTTGAATAACTATTTTTTACAATTTCAACATTTGAAAATATCCTTGA